>JAEZZE010000047.1 GCA_023418755.1 Bacillota bacterium
CCTCAGCTTCCGACAGGGCAGCCGCGCCTCCCGCGATGGCTGCGGTGACGGGCAGCCTGTTCTCGCTGTTCGAGCAGGAATTCGGTCGCCCGTTGACGCCGATGGAATTCGAGACGATGAACGGCTGGCTCGACCAGGACCAGTACCCGGAGGAGCTGATCCGTTTCGCGCTGAAGGAGTCGGTATTCGCGGGCAAGCTGAGCTTCCGGTATATCGACCGGATTTTGCTCGAATGGAGCCGCAATCGGGTCACGAACGTCGAGGAAGCGCGCGATCACGCTCAGAAGTTTCGGGCCAGATAAAGGGCCAAGCTTTATGAGCTTGACCCTTTATTGTTGGTTATGAACAAGCGGCTTTCGCCGCCTCGAGCGAGATCCCTTAAGGGGAGACATCCTCGAACGATTACCTGCCGATATACGTGGCGATATACCAATGGTTTCCAAAAGGGTCTTCCACGCCTCCCGAGCGTTCGCCATAATCGTGATTTTGCGGTTCATACAGGGAACGCGCTCCCGCTTTCAAGGCCCGCTGGTACACCTCGTCCGCGTCTTTCACAAATAAATGAATCGCATTTTTCATCGGCGGAAAATCTTTATTCGTTCCTCCGCCGATCTCTAGGATGGAGTCTTCGATTCGACATGCGGCATGTTGTATGCTGCCGTCTGGCCGGATATGCCTCTCAAGCTCCTCGGCATCAAAGCAATCTTTAAGAAATTCAATAAATCGCTCTGCTCCCGCGACAATGAAATACGGCGTGACAGCGGAATATCCATGCGGTTTATAAGTTGTGGTCATAACCTTTCCTCCTTTATTTTTTGTGAAATAGTTACCTATTCAGTATAGCTCTATTAAATTCGGAACGTATTGTACAAAGTTGATCTTCGTTTCGTTATTATTATAGAGGGTATAAATTGGACGGCGGCATTCATTAAATCAAGGGAGGGGATTGCCTGATCTTCCACGCTCGCAAACCAGTACAAGCTTTAGCCAGATGGATTGATAAGTTGTGGATATGCGAAGGCTACCGCCCAAGCCATCGATTGGAATTTAAACTTCCCGATGCCTCTTTGGCATGGATCATTAATCTCAAAGAAGATCGGATCCGAGCGTTCGAGAGTCATCGGATGGATCGTATGAAGGTGCTACCCGGCAGTATCATTGCCGGTCCGCGGTCATCGTTCTACTATTTGGACACGGGAAGTCAAGAATCATGTTTGGGCATTCAATTCAAACCGGGAGGAGCTCTGCCTTTTCTCGGGAATTGGGTAGGCCAACTCATGGATGTCGACATGCCTCTTGAGGACGGACTGGGTCGACGCTCCCACGTGGAAAATTTACGTGAAAGACTGTTGGAGACTTCTGTTGCGGAGGATCGGTTTCAATTCGTGGAGCAATTCTTGCTGCGCTGTCTGGAGAAAAAAATAAGGGATCCGAAAGGGCATCCGGCCGTAGCTTACGCGCTGCGGTTGTTTGAGCATTTTCCCGCAACGGCGCCTTCAATTGCAGAAATCGCAGACAAGGTTAATCTAAGTACGGAACGTTTGATACGCGCATTCAAGGAAGAGGTAGGACTGACTCCTAAAAAATTCGGAAGCATTGCGAGATTCCGGCTGACACTTCGAAAGATCAGAGAAGAGCGGACTAACCCGAGTATTGACCTGGCTCTGTCCAGCGGATATTACGATCAATCCCATTTCTATCGCGAATTCCGCAAATATGCCAATATGAGCCCGGCAGATCTGCTTCGCAGGCAGGATATCCTTGAGAATCATATTCCCCTTTAAGGCGCAAGTCCGATCGGTAAGCAAATATAAATGAAAAGAGCTATCCCATAAGCAGATCGTCAAGGGATGATCGAAAGACAAAGCAAGAAGGCTGTTCTATAAGCGGAGTTGCTTAAGATGATCGATATGTAAAGAAGGGGGATGTACCTCCTGGAGATTGCCTCATACGCTCCTGAAATCACCTTGTAACGGGTTTACCCATTCGGATTTCAGGAGCCGTATAGCATCGGAAGGAGGTGCATACCCCTTGCGCCTTTATCATCGATTATCCTTATAAAGCAGCTCGCTTAGCTTATGGGACGGCCCAATATTGCGAGACCCGTCCTCGCGGTCCGAGATCAGCCTTTGCGGCCGGCAAGAAGCTCCCAACGATAGACGTACTCGAACAGAAACTCGAACGCCTCCAGATGCTTTTTCGCTTCGAAGGCGTCCTTGCCCCAGGCGCATACGCCGTGCTTGCGAATGAGCAGGCCGGGCACGCGGGGATCGAGCCGTTCGGCGATTTCCGGGACGATGCGGGGAACGTCGGCGTAATTGGTCAGGATCGGCACGTCGATGCGGGCGTCCTCCTCCCAAATGTTGAACGCCTTGATCAGCTCGACGCCTTGTACCGGCATGGCGCGCCGCTCCCAGAACCATTCGGAGACGATGTTGTTGAATACGCTATGAATATGGAAAATGGCGCCCGCGCCCGTCAGCCGGTAAATCTCGCGATGAAGCGACGTCTCGGCGGAAGGTTTCAGCGTCGTCGCCTCGCAAGATTTGCCGTCCTGGTCGACGAACAGAAAATCCTCCGGAGTCGAGCGCGTCTTGTCCTTGCCGCTGGCCGTGACGGCGAAGTAAAAACGGTCGGACGAGTAGGGTCCGATCCGCATCGACAGATTGCCGCCCGTTCCGGCGAACCAGCCGCGCGAGGCGAACTCCGCCTTCACTTCGGTAAATTCGCCGAGCACCCGTCGTTTCTCTTCGGTCGTAATGTCCGCGAAGCTCATGAGCGCAAGCCCCCTTGTTCAAGATGGTGGATGACGTCGTGGAACGTCTCGAACGGAAGGTGCGGAAGACCGAGCTCCCGGCACTTGTCCGTCAGATGGGAACGCGAGAAGACGAGATCGACGATCTTCGCTCCGGGAAAATCCGTAACGCTGTCCCCGATCAGGATGCGATAGTAGCGATCCTCCGGGAAACGGCGGATGACGGCGGTTTTGCACATGCCGCAGCGGCCGCGGTTGTCGCAATGGTCGTCGCAGTCGTGCGGCCAAGTAATCCGGATGCGTTCCCCGTTGAAGTCGCTGCCGTTGCAGTAAATATGATCCGACGGAATGCCGAACGGCGCCAGCAGCGGATGGACGAAAAAGTCGATCCCGCCGCTCGTGACGTAGAACGGCACGTCATGGGCCTTGCACCAGGCCAGCAGCTCGGCAAAGCCCGGGCGGATGCCCGCGCTCGTCAGGATGTAATCTTTGACCTCGTCCTTCATGGAGGAAGGGAGGAGAGCGAACATCTCTCCGACGCCCTGCTTGACGGACTTCGCGTCGGCGATGATGTCCCGAACGATCTCATCCCACCCCGGGGGGTTAAAATGTTTCATGACGGCGACGATGTTGTCGTTCATCGTGATCGTGCCGTCAAAGTCGCAAAACAATACCGGTTGACGCGGAAACTTAGCTGTCGTGCCGCTCAAGATTCGCGTACCCCCCAACGTTCGATCGCGATGCGTAATTCCTCATGGTTATCGGCGTATTTTTCCAGCGGGACTCCCGACTTCACCGCGTCTACGGCTTGACGGAACGCGCGCCCTCCGGCGGCCGCACCTCCGGGATGGCCGTGCACGCCGCCGCCGGCGTTCACGACGACTTCCGGCCCGAAGTCTCCCATAATGAGCGGGACGAGGCCCGGATGGATGCCCGCGGACGGAACCGGAAAAGACGGTTTCTGCGGCAGCTCGGGCGCGAGCAGCGCCTTCATGACCGCGAGATTTTCCTCCTTCGGCATGATGACGGAGCCGTAAGGGGAAGGGAAGAGGGACAGATCCGCTCCCGCGATCCGCATCAGCTTGCCCAGCAGCACGGGCGCCGAAATGCCGTAATGCGGCGAAGGATAGAACGCGCCGGCCATCGCCGGATGGGCAGCGATCGGAACGCGGATGTCCGGGTCCTTGGCCAGCTCGGCCAGCGCGTCGAAGCCATAGGCGAGCACGTTGAACAGGAGGCCGTTCGCGCCGGCCGCGATCGCCCGCTTGGCGTTCTCCTTCAGCTCGAACGTCGGTCCGGTCAAATTGGCGAAGTAGATCAGCTTCTGTCCGGTCTCCCGTTCCGCTTCGCGGGCGGCGGAGACGCAGGCCTCAACCCGCCGCTCCAGCGGGGTCAGCGGGTTCTCGAACAAAATTTCGTCGTCCTTGATCAGGTCGACGCCGCCCAGCGCCTGTTGAAGGAACTGTTCGCGAAGATTCGCGAGATCGTGGCCGATAACGGATTTGAATATGCTCATGACGAGCGGACGATCGCGGACGCCGAGCAGGTCCCGTACGCCTTGGACGCCGAACTTCGGACCCGGGAACGCGCTCAGGAAATCGGCGGATGGCGCAATGTCGATCAGCTTGATTTTGCCGTCCATCGACAGTTTGCCGAACGCGGTGACCAGGAAGGCGGGAATGTCCCGGCTGAAGTTGACGTCCGGGTAGGCGATCGTAATGTCAGCGTAACGTTCTCCCGGCTGCGCGCCTTCCGGTTCATGCGCGTCGACGGACACGACTTGGCCGAGATGCTTCTGCATCTGTTCCTTGGCCGCCTCCGGCAGCTCCGTCCAGCTTCCGACGGTCAGGCCGACGGCGATGCCTTGCGCTTTCTTGGCGAAATCGGCTTTGTCGTCGTGCAGGCGATACTTGGCCAGACTATATTCATGTAAATTCATTCGAGGTTAACCTTCTTTCCGTTGCAAATCAGGATTTTGCCGCTTCCTCGCGGATCGCCTCGCCCATCTCGCGGGCTCTTTCCGCGCAGCGGAGAATGGCCTGGTTCATGCCTTCGCGAAAATCGAACCGCTCCAGCGTCTCGATGGCCGCCTGGGTCGTTCCGTTCGGGGACGTTACCTTGCGGCGCAGCTCGTCCGGGTTTTCCCCGGTGGCGAGCACCATCTCGGCGGCGCCCCGAACGGTCTGGACGCTAAGCGCCTTGGCCGCTTCCGGGGTCAAGCCGAGTCGAACGCCCGCGTCGATCATCGCTTCCATCAAATAATAGACGTAAGCGGGGCCGCTGCCGGACACGCCGTTGACCGCTTCGATCAGCGGCTCTTCGACGACGGCGGTCATGCCGATCGCGCCGAACATGGCCAGCGCCAGCTCCCGGTTTTCCGCGGATACGGCGGCGGAGAAACTGATGCCCGTCGCACCGAGGCCGATCGTGCTGGACGTATTCGGCATCGTGCGGACGACCGGCTGCTTGCGTCCGAGCAGTTGGTGAACGGTGGAGATGGACAGGCCGGCGATGAGCGATACGACGAGCTGCTCCGGACGAAGCAGCGGTTTAAGCGCCCGGATCGCTGCCGCGGCGTCCTTAGGCTTCATTCCGAGGACGACGACGTCGGCGGACGTCAGCGCCACGTTCTTCTTCTCATCCGTATCGGCGGGAACGACGCCGTATGAGGAGGACAGCTCCCGAAGGCGCTCGGCGTTCTGCCGGTTCATGACGGAGATGCTGCCGGGATCGGCCAGCTTGGGCTCGATCAAACCGCGCAAAATCGCTTCCGCCATCGAACCGGCTCCGTAAAAGCAAATGCGAACTCCCCGCAGCGGGGAGGAGGCTGTTTTCGTCATTTTTGTTGCACGCTCCTAAGCTCTGATTTGGCCGGATCCGACGACGCGGTACTTCGTCGAAGTCAATGCGGGCAAGCCCATCGGGCCCCGCGCGTGCAGCTTCTGCGTGCTGATGCCGATCTCGGCGCCGAAGCCGAATTCAAAGCCGTCGGTGAAGCGGGTGGAGGCATTGTGATAGACGGCGGCGGCGTCGACTTCCTGCAGGAAGCGTTCGGCGTTCTTCGCGTCTTCCGTCACGATGCACTCCGAATGCCGGGTTCCGAACTTACGGATATGGGCAAGGGCTTCGTCTACATCTTTTACAATTTTCAGGTTCAAAATGTAGTCGTTATACTCGGTGGAGTAATCCGCCTCGCTTGCCGTTTCAATCGAAGGAACGAGCTTGCGGGAGGCGTTGCAGCCTTTCAGCGTGACGCCTGCTTGCGCGAACTTGCCGGCAAGGGAGGCCAGATGATCGGCCGCGAACGTCTCGTGCAGCAGCAGCGTCTCCATGGCGTTGCACACCGAGGGACGCTGAACCTTCGCGTTCAAGGCGATCGCTTCCGTCATCGCGTAGTCCGCGCTTTCGTCCGCGTAAGTATGACAGATGCCCGCGCCGGTCTCAATGACCGGCACCGTCGCGTTTTGCACGACGTTCTGAATGAGCGACGCGCCTCCGCGGGGAATAATGACGTCCAGCAAGCCGTTCAGCTTCAGCATCTCGTCGACGGATTTACGGTCCGAATCCTCGATGAGCTGCAGCGCGTCCTCGGGGATGGCCGAGCGGGATAACGCTTCTCTCATGACCGCAATGATAGCGCGGTTGGAGGAGAGCGCCGCCGAGCCGCCGCGCAGAACGACGGCGTTTCCGGTTTTCAGGCAGAGGGAGGCGGCGTCGACGGTAACGTTGGGCCGGGATTCGTAGATCATGCCGATGACGCCGAGCGGGACGCGCCTTTGCTCGATGGACAAGCCGTTCGGACGGGCGAACGATTGCAGCGTTTCGCCGACCGGATCGGGCAGCTCGACGACCTCGCTAACGCCTTGGGCGATGCTTTGCAGCCGGTCTGGAGTCAGCTTCAGCCGGTCGAGCAGCGATTCGGACGTGCCTTGAGCGCGTCCGCGGACGATATCCTCCTCGTTGGCGGCGAGCAGGCGGTCCTGCTCGGCAAGCAGGGCGTCGGCGATTAAAATCAGGGCTTCATTCTTCTGCCCGGTAGTCAGCTTGTTCAGCGCGGCGGTCGTTTCCCGAGCCGCCTGGGCTTTCGTTACGACTTCACTCATGTGCGTGTGCCTCCTTTACGATCGTGGATGCGACCCATTCGTCGCGGTGAATGACTTCGATGCGGGCGACGTCGACGCGTTTGCGCGCCTCGTCGGAGGATAACCCGGCGACGGCGGTAATCTGCCAGGCGGCATAGTTGGTTATGCCCCTGCCGAGCACGCGGCCGTCGAGACCGGCGACTTCGACGACTTCCCCGGGGTGGAAATCGCCCTCCGCCGCCGTGATTCCGGCGGGGAGCAGACTGCTTCCCCGGTTCAACAGCGCTTCTTCCGCTCCGCCGTCCACGACGATTCTTCCTTGGGGGTCGGACAAGAAGCCGACCCAGTGCTTCTTCGCGGACAGCGAGTGGAGGGAAGGCGCGAAATAAGTGCCCTTGCCGCGTCCCGAAGCCGCCGCCTGCAGATCGCCGGGTTCGGATACCCGGCCGACGAATAACGGAACGCCTCCCCTCATCGCGATCCGGGCAGCGTCGAGCTTGGAGCGCATGCCCCCGGTCCCGACGGAGGATCCGGCGCCTCCCGCCATCCGGTACAGCTCTTCCGTGAGCGCCTCCACGCGTTCGATGCGATCGGCGTCCGGCATTTTGCGGGGGTCCCCCGTGTACAGTCCGTCCATGTCGGTCAGAATGTACAAGCCGTCGGCTTTGACCAGGTTGGCGACCAGCGCGGAGAGGGAGTCGTTCTCCCCGAACTTGATCTCGTCCACGGCGACGGTGTCGTTCTCGTTGATGATCGGGATCGCCCTTTGCTTCAGCAGCTCCTCGATCGTTCTCGTGGCGTTCCGCGCCCGGATCCGGTTGCTGAAGTCCGGCCGGGTGAGCAGGATTTGCGCGGCCGCGATGCCGCCGGCGCCGAGCGCCTCCTGGTAGGCTTGCATCAGCAGCGCCTGCCCGACCGAAGCGGCCGCCTGCTTCTCGTGTACGAGCTTCGGCCTTTCCGCGTAGCCGAGCCGGCGGAACCCCGCCGCGATCGCCCCGGAGGTGACGAGCAACACCTGATGTCCCTCGCCGTGCAGCGAGGCCAGTTCGTCCGCGAAAAACTTCACCTGCGCGCGGTTCAGCCCGCCTTGCTCGGAGGTGAGCGAACTGCTTCCTATCTTGACTACGATCCGTTTGCCCATGCGTTCAACCCCTTATCCAGCCATAAAAAAAACTCCCGCCCCATAAAGGACGAAAGTTCATCTTCCGCGGTACCACCTTCGTTGACGGCGCCAGAATACAGAGGCATCCGTCCTCTCATGCTCCCGATAACAGCGGGCGCTGTCCGGCTCGTCGCCGTCCGCTCGGGGATGGGGGAGGCGGGGGGCAAGGCAAATTCTCTCAGCCAAGGAATTTGCTCTCTGGACTCGCCCGTATCCGCTTCGTTTCCCGTCGTTGCGTTTGCTATGATCCGCCGGTCGCCCCGGCGCTCGAATATTCTAAGAATACCATGCGCCGCAAGGGTTGTAAAGGAACGGACGGTCGGGGCGTCATCGGAACAGGCCGAGCCGTCCGACCCTGGCCGCGACCTCGCGCAGCCGTTCCTCGCCCGTAAGCAGGCCGAGCCGGACGTATCCTTCGCCGCTATCGCCGAAACCGGAACCGGGGGCGACGACGACGTCGGCCTTCTCCAGCAGCAGATTGGCGAACGACATCGACGTATGCCCGTTCGCGACGGGCAGCCAGCAGAAGAAGGAGCCCGCAGGCTTCGCCGCTTTCCAGCCGATCTCGTCCAGCGCTCCGTATAGGGCGTTGCGCCGGCTCTCGTAGGTCGCCACGAGCTCGCGGACCGATTGCTGCGGACCGGTCAACGCCTCCGCGGCCGCTTCCTGAATACCGCCGAACAGGCTGCAGTACATATGGTCCTGGATCAAGTTGATCTGTTCGACGATGTCCGCGTTGCCGATCGCGAAGCCGACGCGCCAACCGGCCATGTTGTACGTCTTGGACAGCGTGTAAAATTCGACTCCGACCTCCTTCGCTCCAGGCGTCTCCAGGAAGCTGACCGGACGTTTGCCGTCGAAGCCGATCGCGCCGTAGGCGAAGTCGCTGGCAACGACGACGTTATGCTTGCGGGCGAAAGCGACGGTCCGCTCGTAGAATTCGGGAGTGGCCGTCGCCGCCGTCGGATTGTTCGGATAGTTAAGGAACATCAGCTTGGCCCGGTCCACCGCGCCGGACGGGATCGCCTCGTAGTCGGGCAGAAAACCGTTTTCCTCCTTGAGCGGCATGAAGCTCATTTCCGCTCCGGCCAGCGCGACGCCCGACCAGTAATCCGGGTAGCCGGGGTCGGGCACGAGACAGACGTCTCCGGGATCGAGATAAATTTGGCTGATCTCGATGAGGCCTGCCTTGCCTCCGAACAGGACGGCAACCTCGGTCTCGGGATTCAGCTCGACGCCGTAATCCGCTTGGTATCTCTCGGCCACGGCCTGCTTCAGGAACGCAAAACCGCGAAATGGCGGATATTTGTGGTACAGCGGGTTTTCGGACGCGCTCTTCAGCCGCTCAACGATGTTTCCGGGAGTCGGCAAATCGGGATTTCCCTGTCCGAGGTTGATGACATCGCTGCCGGTAGCCGCGCGCGCGTTAGCCTTGGCGACCAGCGCCGCGAAAAATTGCTCCGGCAAAGCCTGCATCCGCTTAGCGGGGGTAATCTTGAAACTCATGCTCGATTGTCACGCTCCGTCGCCTTGAAATAGGAATAGGATGAATGTAGCACAACGGCACCGCCTCGGCAACGGATTCGGACTATTTTTTGAAAAAAATCAGGGATAATAGGGCGGAATGGTTGAGATTGTTGCGCGGCTGTTGCCGGAACGCGGAGGATGCAGTACGATGAAGGACATAAACGACTGTCGATGGAGGAACGAGCTGTCCGAACGGCCGGTGTCCACGATGCTGAGCGGCCGGTGTCCGCGATGCCGAGCGGCGCTTCTCGTTCGTAGACGGTCTTCAAATTGGACGCCTACAGGAGTGGATAACGATGACCAAATTGCGGATTGCGTTGGTGCAGATCAACGTAGAAGCGGGGAATACGGAAGCCAATTTCGCGAAAGTAGAGGCGAAGCTGGAGCAGGCGGCCGCGCTCGACCCGAAACCGGATTTGATCGTGCTGCCCGAAATGTGGAACACGGGCTACGCGTTGACGGAAATCCGCGAGCTCGCGGACGCGGACGGCGCGCGCGCGAAGGGGCTCGTGTCCGAGCTCAGCCGTCGCCATGGCGTTAACGTGATCGCGGGATCGATCGCGCAGCTTCGCGGCGACGGCGTTACGAACACGCTCCACGTCTTCGACCGGACGGGGGCGGCGATCGCCGAGTACAGCAAAATCCACCTGTTCCGGCTTATGGACGAGCACTTGCACTTGGAGGCGGGAGAAGCGGCGGGGGCGTTCGAGCTGGAAGGAGTCCCCGCGGCGGCGATGATCTGCTACGACATCCGCTTCCCGGAGCTGGCGCGGAAGCTGGCGCTCGGGGGAGCGAAGCTGCTGATCGTGCCGGCGCAATGGCCGCATCCTCGCCTGCACCATTGGAGAACGCTGCTGCAGGCAAGGGCGATCGAGAACCAAATGTTCGTCGTCTCCTGCAACTCGGTCGGTGAAAGCGGAGGTTCGAGCTTCTTCGGCCACTCGATGGTCATCGACCCTTGGGGGGAAGTGCTCGCCGAAGCGGAGGAGCGGGAGACGATTGTCGTCGCCGATATCGATCTCGGTCTCGTCGACGAGGTGCGCGGCCGCATCCCGGTGTTCGCCGACCGCCGCCCGAATTTGTACGAGTGAGGGAGCGCCGGTGGAGTTCGGCGGTACCTCGGGGGCAGATTAACGGACTGTTAGACCGTTAACGGGCCGATCATTGGCGGGGCGCGGTGACATCGCCGAAATAACTGTCTATCAGACCGTAAACGGGTCGATAATCGGCGGAATCGCCGGAATAACGGTCTACCAGACCGTTAACGGGCCAATCGTCGGCGGAATCGCCGGAATAACGGTCTACCAGACCGTTAACGGGCCGATCGTCGGTGGAATCGCCGGAATAACGGTCTATCAGACCGTTAACAGGCCAATCGTCGGCGGAATCGCCGGAATAACGGTCTATCAGACCGTTAACGGGCCAATCGTCGGCGGAATCACCGGAATAACGGTCTATCAGACCGTTAACGGGCCGATAATCGGCGGAATCGCCGGAATAACGGTCTATCAGACCGTTAACGGGTCAATCGTCGGCGGAATCGTCGGAATAACGGTCTATCAGACCGTAAACGGGCCAATCGTCGGCGGAATCGCCGGAATAACGGTCTATCAGAACTTCAACGGGCCGATCGTTGGCGACATCGCCGAAATCGCAGCGAGATCGCCGGTTTAGCGGTCACCCCCCCGCTATTTCCCCATACCGATTTTGTCGATCGTGGACCGGAACGTGGCGATGAAAGCCTCGGCGGCGTTGGACAAATATCTCCCTTTGCGATAGGCGATAACCAGCGTGCGCGTCGGGCGTCCTTCCAACTGCAAGTAGACGGGGGCGCGGCCCTGCCAGTCGCTGCGGGTCACCATTTGCGGCAGGAAGGCGACGCCCATGCCCGCGGCGACCAGCGCCTGAACGGTGTCGATGTTGGCGCTCTCGAAGACGACACGCGGGTCGAAGCCGGCCGCCGCGCACAGATCGTGCGCGATCAGGCGGAACCCCTGGCCTTTCTTCAAAAGAACGAACGGCTCGTCCTTCAGCAGGCCGACCGAGATTTCCTTGTCGCGGTATTGCGGTTGGGCAAGGGGATGGTCCGGAGGTACCGCAAGGCAGATGCCTTCCTCGATGACGGGAAGGTAAGCGAGCGAAGGCTCGATCAGCGGCAGCGACAGCAGACTGACGTCGGTACCGCCGCTGGCCGTCAATTGCTCCAATTGCCGGGTCGTCTCCTCGATCAGCACGATTTCGATATTCGGAAAGGCTTCGCGAAAAACGGGAAGCACGTGCGGCAGCACGTGGGCGCCGGTCATCGGCAGACTGCCGACGACGAGACGGCCCTTGCGCATGTCGGCGATGTCCTCCATCTCGCGGCGCAACTGATCGGTCATATCGACGATCTGCTGCGCTTTTTTCACGAATACGTCTCCCGCATGCGTCAGTTCGACGGAGTTGGTGCTTCGCTTGAACAGCAGCACGCCGAGCTCCTTCTCCAGCTTGGACAACTGCTGGCTGAGCGACGGCTGGGCGATATGGAGCTTCTCCGCGGCGCGCGAGAAGTTTCTTTCGTTTGCGATTTGAATGACGTAATGCAACTGCCGGAATTCCATGCGGAATCCTCCTTTTAGATAGAAAAGTCCGATTTAAATCGCGAAGGGGAGCGGGAAACGGAAACGACACTTAACTTGAACTTATCTTGAACTTGCCCGAACTTCTACATCGACTGGCATGTCGCGGAATGGTTGCCGGCAGTCAGTTCGGTACTCATGCGGGCTATGCTACAATTTTGCGAACGCGCCTCATCCCCGGTCTTCGTCCAACCTTCCCGGATGCATGTGCGAGC
>JAEZZE010000125.1 GCA_023418755.1 Bacillota bacterium
CCCAGCAATTCGGCTGCTTGAAACTGCGAGCGATGGGCTTGAATGGATGCCAGCTTAGCCTTCAGAAACGGCTTAACGTCATTCACGATGTCCGGCTTGCCGATCGCATCCTCGTGATTGTTGGCGAAGGCGATGCAGCGAACGGCCGGTCTGTCCGTCCCGGGCAAGCCATCGATCACGCGAATGACCGCGGCGCCGGTCGCGTCATGGTCCGGATGAACGCTGTAGCCCGGGTAGAACGTATACACCAACTCAGGTCGAAGCTCGTCCAGCAGCGCCCTAATTTTCCCGTCCAGCTGCTCCGGATCCTCGAATTCGATCGTTTTGTCATGGAAGCCCATCAACCGCAAGTCCTGAATGCCGATGGCCCGGCACGACATCTCCAGCTCTTTCTTGCGAACGACGGGAAGCGTCACGCGGTTCGCGAACGGCGGAACGCCCATGTTCCGTCCCATTTCTCCTAAAGTCAAGCAGGCGTACGAGACCTGCGCCCCTTCGCTGATATGCTTGGCTAGGGTGCCCGATAGTCCGAACGCTTCATCGTCCGGATGAGGCAAAACGACCAATATGCGGCGACTCATCAGTTGGCTCATCTCCATTTCCGTTTAGAAAGGCTCCCGGCTCAGTTGCAGCGCGACGACCAGCTTGCCCTGGCTGTCGTGTCCGGCCAGAATCAACCGTTCCCGGTCCGTCTCTTCGTAGTGGGTCAGTCCTTCGGAATATACCCAGCCTTGGGCCGTCTTCAGGCCTACGCGAAAAGGCCCGTCTCCGGATATCGAGCCTTGGCTGTACCGGATGGACGCATTCGTTATGAAAGTGGCGGCCGGATGCTTGGAGCTGTCGAAGTGCGCTGCGTAAGCCCCAGACGTCATTTCCAAATGGATGTAAAGCTCCCGGTCCTTGAAGCGATCGATCATCGCCTGAACTATCGATCTATCAATGAGTTGCATCTTTCTACCTCCGCTTAAGGTCTAGGATGAACTCATTTTAACACACTTGCGCTCTCCTTCAACTATTCTAGAATCTCCCCGAACGGAAAATCGAGGAAATCAGCCACATCAGCATAAAGAGAGCGATACCCAGGCCGATCTCGATGACCGGTATGCGCCATAGCAGCGTCTTGGAGTGGCTTAACGCGGCGCCAACGATCAGGCCGAGCATGACAATGCTTAGCGAGAGGAGCACGATGCTGAACGACAGCCGGTTGCCGATACGGTCCATCTTGGCCATAATGGCTTCGATCTGCGGCGTCGCGACCTCGATGCGCAGCTTGCCTTGGCGCAGCAGACGCGACACGTGCTTCAGGTTGGACGGCAGCTCGTTGAGCAGATCGATATAGTCGGGAAGGTCCTCCGCCCAACCGCTCAGCCAATGCCGTGGATTCAGCCGCTCCAGGAACAGCTTTTTGCCGAACGGTTCGGCGACGTCGAACACGCTGAACGTCGGGTCGAGCGTCGTGACGACTCCCTCCATCGTCAGGAAGGTTTTGCCGAGCAGCGTCAGCTCCCTCGGAATCGCGATGCGGTGGCGCAGCGCTACGGTGAACAAGTCGTGAACCGCTTCTCCGAGCCGGAGCCGCTCGAACGGAACCTTGTAGTATTTGTCCCTCAACTCTTCGATATCGGCCAGCAGCCGGCCGCGGTCCGCTTCGTCGGGCACGGCGCCCATGCGGGAAATGGCGCGCAGCACGCCTTTGGAACTCTGATTGCGCAGCGCGACGACGAATGCGGCGAAGCTGGTTTTCGTCTCCGCGGACAAACGGCCCATCATTCCGAAATCCAGCCAGGCGAGCGTGCCGTCCGGCAGCGCGAGAACGTTGCCGGGATGAGGATCTCCGTGAAAATAACCGTCCATCAGCGCCTGTCGAAAAATCGTCCGGGCATAGCGCCCTGCCAGCGCCTTCCTGTCCAACCCGGCGCGATCCAATCTTCCGAGCTCGGACAGCTTGATGCCTTCGACGTAGTCCATCGTCAGCACCCGTCTCGAGCTGTATTCCCGGTAGACGGCCGGCACGCGCATCTCTTTCGTTCCTTTGTTCCGCAGCGCGAACCGCTCGGCGTTCCGCGCTTCTTTGTCGAAATCCAGCTCGGCGCGCAGAGCCGACCCGAGCTCCTCCACGATGTCGGCGACCCGGTAGTTTCTCGCCCATTCCAGCCGGCTCTCGGCCAGCCTTGCCCAGTCCGCCATAATGCCGAGATCGGTTTCGATCAACCGCAAAATATTCGGGCGCTGCACTTTAACGACTACGTCCGTGCCGTCTTTCAGGCAGGCGTGGTACACTTGTCCGATCGACGCCGCCGCGATCGGCGTCTCGTACAGGCGCAGGAACAGACGATCGACGGATTGGCCGAGCTCCTGCTCGATGATGTCCGACGCTTGCTCGTACGGAAAAGCCGTCACCCGGTCCTGAAGCCGCTCCAGTTCCCGCACGATTTCGGCCGGAAGCAGGTCGGGCCGCGAGCTCGCGAGCTGGCCGAGCTTGACGAACGTCGGCCCCAGCTCCTCCAGCAGCAGGCGAATGCGCTCTCCGAGGCTCTTGCTTTTTACCCCTTTTCTCTCTTCGCCGCGAAAGAACAGCAGCTTGTCCGTCAGCCCCATATCGTAAGCGACGTAGCCCAGCCCGTTCCGGACGAGCGCCGAAGCGATCGCGCGGTAGCGCCTCAACTTCCGAATTCGTTGTCGCAGCTTCATCGTTCGCCCCCGCCTTCCGTCAATCGCCGGCCAGCCGCCGCTCCAGCTCGTCCATGCGCCGCTCAAGGCGTTCGATGTCCTCCTTCGTCGCCAAAGCGCCTTCTCCCAGCAGCGCGGATACGCGGCTCCGAACCATCTCCTCGATCCGCGACTTGGCCTCCTCCCCTTTGCGTACGAGCTCTTCGGCCAACGATCCCGACTCCGCTCGGCTCAGCTCCCCTTTTTTCACCAGCTCTTCGATCGTCCTCTCGACCTGCTCCTTGCCGGCTACGGCCAACCCCAGTCCGAGGGCGATCGCTTTTCCGATCGTATCCTTCATGCTCCCGGCTCCTTCGTTCATTTATTTTAAGACTTTTTGAATACACACTTTAATTAACAGGTTGCGACAATTGGAGCTTTTTCATCCTTTGGGGAACCGAAGCCGATACAAACCGGCAACGACAAGCACCGTCAAGCACATGCCGATAAAAATAGAGCCGTACGCTTGCGCGCCTCCCGCCTCGCCCGTCGCTCGATCGAGCAATTTCCCGATGGCGCTCATCGCCAGAGCTCCTGCAATGAAGTTCAGCATCGCCAGCATTCCCATGCCCACGCCGACCTGATCTGCAGAGAGCGTGCGCGAAACCGTATTGGACATCGCGATCTGCATGAACGTCTGACCGATCTGGCTGGCGATCAAAAACAACGCGATCCAATAAGCCGCTTCGCCCACGAAGACGGAGAGCAAGCCGTAGCCGAGCAGCAGCAAGCACGACCCAAGCCAAACCAAACCTTCGTTGCCCCGCCGGTCGGCCAGTTTCCCGCCTAGGCGACCCAGCAAAGCGGAGGCGATGGCGGCCGGAAACAATATCGTCCCGACTCCCCCCGGAGATAAATGGTTTAAAGACGTTAAAAATTGCGGAGCCATAAACGTGGCGGAAAAATTCAACGCGGCGGTCAGAAAGGCAAGAAGCAGGCCGACGGCGTATTTTCTGTTCGCGAACAAAGCAGGAGGAATAAAAGGCGCAGCCGCATTGCGAATCCGGATCAGGAACAGAGCCAGCAAAACGCAGCCGCCTGCGAAAATTAGCCACCTTCCTTGCGTAATAGACAGCAAGTATGCCGCCGTCGCCGCGGCCAGCAAGCCGCCTCCCAGCCAATCGATGCGGCCGGGTTGTCCCTGATCGTCGCCCAAATACTTGCGGAAAAAGGGCAAAGTCGCGAGCGACGCGAGCGAGAACACGAACAGCCATCTCCAACTGCCCAAGCCGGCGATCGATCCGGCGACGACCGGGCCCAGCGCGCCGCCAAGCGCCAATCCGACGGCCGTCGTGCCAAGAGCCTTTCCTCTTCTCTCGGCGGGGAAGTACCGTACGGGAACGATCATCGACGCCGCGGGCATGACCGCGGCTCCGGCCGCTTGGAATACGCGGCCTAAGACGACTGTCGCATAAGCGTCAGCCGCCATTCCGAGAATCGAGCCCAGCCCAAACACGAGCATCCCGAACGTCACCAAGCTCTTCAGCGGATAGTTGTCCGCCAGCTTGCCGTAGACGACGGATCCGACGGCATAGACGACCATATAGGAGGTCATCACCCAACTGACTTGAGACGGGGCGAGCGAGAATCTCTCGGCAATGACCGGCAGCGCCACGTTGAACATCGTCCCGTTCATGACCGAGAACACGAGCGCGACGACCAGAACGCCCATCAACTTGCCCGCTCTCGCCTCATCAGGCGCGAACGTTCCCCCTGTATCTCCGAATTTCATTGTTCTCCTCCTTTGTGCGTCTCCAATTACAGAGTAACCTCATTAAATACTCAGATACTGAGGTTACTCTGTAATCTGCGATAAGTCAAGACGTTCATTGTAGGGACCGAACTAGGCGGGTTATACTGTAGGCATGAACGTTACCAGGAGGTTCTATGACTAACCGTTCCGATCCCCCCACCCCGATAGATACCCTCCATCTGATCGTGAGGGCGACCCACGCGCTGCATAGAGAAATGGAAAACGAGCTTTCTTCCTACCGGATCCCTTATTCGATCTCGGCTCCGAGGCTAAGGGTGCTTGCCGCCGTGTCCGAAGCCGGAACCATCCGAATGAAGGAACTTGCGGAACGGCTCGACATTAAGGCCCGAACCGTGACGGATTTCGTGGACGCTCTGGAACGCGACGGCTTGCTTCTACGAATGGCAGATCCGACCGACGGGAGAGCGACGCTGATCCGCCTTACCGATCTTGCGCGCGTTCATTTGGATGAAGCGCTCGCCTATCAAGCGACCGCGGCGAACCGCATGCTCGCCAGCCTGTCGGCCGAGGAACGCAGCCAACTGTGCGGGCTTCTGGCCAAGCTCGTCTCGGACAAGGATACGGGGTCCCTGCCGGGCCCGGGCCCGGCCGACGGCGACTTGACGGCGACTTGACGGCGATTTGACGTCGCCGTCAGCTTTCCTCGCTCTCTGCCGCACCTCGGATTTCCGCTACTAAACCGTCCAAGCTGAACTGTCGCTGCCCCTCCCGTCCGAACGCCCGCGCCTGCACCGTGCTTGCCGCCATCTCCGCGTCTCCGACGACCGCAACGTACGGAATTTTCATCAGCTGCGCCTCGCGGATGCGGTAACCGAGCTTCCCGTTCCGGCAATCCGTCTCGGCCCGTATTCCCGCAACCCTCAACTTGCGGCACGCCTCCTCGGCGTAAGTCGCATGACTGGCGGCGACGGGAATCACAACCGCTTGCACGGGCGCCAGCCACGCCGGGAACGCGCCCGCATAATGCTCGATCAAAATCCCCATAAACCGGTCGATCGACCCGTATACCGCTCGGTGAATGACGATCGGCGTCCGTTTTTCGTTCCCTCCGTCCACATACGAGAGCCCGAACTTCTCCGGCATCTGAAAATCCAGTTGAACCGTCGCGCATTGGTGGCTCCGATTCAGGGCGTCCTTGATGTGAAAGTCGATTTTCGGACCGTAAAACGCGCCGTCCCCGGGGTTGACCCGGTAAGGAAGCCCGCCGATCTCCAGCGCTTTGGCGAGCGCCGCTTCGGCTTCCGCCCACTGCTCGTCTCCGCCCATCGAATCGTCGGGGCGCGTCGACAGCTCGAGGCTGTACTCGAAACCGAACAGGCCGTACATCTCCCGGATCATCGCGATCGCGCGCCCGATCTCGGCCTCGATCTGATCCGGCCGGACGAAAATGTGAGCGTCGTCTTGACAGAACGTGCGGACCCTGAATAAGCCGTTCAACGCGCCGCTGAACTCGTGGCGATGCACCTGTCCGAATTCGGCCAGCCGGATCGGCAAATCCCGGTACGAACGCAGCCGGCTTTTGTAGATCAGCATGTGCCCCGGGCAGTTCATCGGCTTGACCGCGAATTGATGATCGTCCAGCTCGGAGAAATACATATTGTCCCGATAGTGCTCCCAATGCCCCGACCGCTCCCACATTTGCCTGTTCATGATGAGCGGCGTCCGGACTTCCTCGTATTCGTATTTCCGCAAAAATTCCCTCGACAGGTTTTCCAGCTCCTGGCGCACGATCGCTCCCTTAGGCAGGTAGAACGGCATGCCCGGAGCCTCCTCCGAGAAATGAATGAGCTGAAGCTGCTTACCCAGCTTGCGATGATCGCGCCGCGAAGCCTCCTCCTGCCAGACGAGAAACCGGTTCAGCTCCGATTCGCTTGCGAACGCCGCACCGTAGATGCGCTGCAGCACCGGATTGCCGCTATCGCCTCTCCAATATGCCCCCGCCACGCTCAGCAGCTTGAACGCCGGCGCGTCCTCCCCGGCCGCCCGCGATCCGCCGTCCGGATAGACGTCGACGAACCCGCCTTGCCGATAAATCGGCACCGGATCCATTTTCGCCTCCTCCCGGAGCCATTCCGCCTTCCGGCTTTCTCCCCTCGCTTCGAACAACTCGGTCGCATCGGCCATCGGAATCCATTCGATCCCGGACGGAACGGCCTCCGCCGACAGCTTGCGCATCTCCTCCTCGACGACGGACAGATCCGATTCCGCGAATGCTCCCTGCACTTCGAAATCGTAGTAGAACCCCTGCTCCGACACGCCCCCGATTCCGAGCTTGGCTCCTGCGAACTTCCTCTGTACCGCTTGGGCCAACAGTAACGCCGCGTTTGCTTTTGCTTGCTCTCGCATGAAGTTGCTCATCTTCCAACATCTCCTTTGTTTGGTTGCTTATGAACTAAAAAACGCCCCCGTCCGCAAAGGGACGAGCGCGCTCGTGGTTCCACCCAAATTCAACCCGCCCCCATGCTCCTTGCACGGTCGGCGAATCCTCGGCGCTCTGTAACGGGAGCTCCCGTCGACACATACTCTCGTCCCGCGTCAATCGCGGGAGGTTTCCGAATCGCGGCTACAAGGGGGTAAACGCATGCCTCTCTCCGAAGGGGGTTCCAGCCCGTGCCCCCTCTCTCTGGGCGGTGTCCGCATGCGCTCATGTCCTTGATCCAAGCCGTTATGAAAATAAAAAAAGCGCCGTCCGCAAAGGGACGAGCGCGCTCGTGGTTCCACCCAAAATTCGATCCGCCCCGTGCTCCCCGCATGGTCGGCGAATCCTCGGCGCTCTGTAACGGGAGCTCCCGTCGACTCATACTCTCGCCCCGCGTCACTCGCGGGATGATTTCCGAATCGCAGCTACAAGGGGGTAAACGAATGCCTCTCTCCGAAGGGGGTTTCAGCCCGTGCCCCCTCTCTCTGGGCGGTGTCCGCATGCGCTCGTGTCCTTGATCGTCGCTTGAACTTTGAAACCCATCTTAAAGAAAAACGATTCCTCTGTCAAGTGTCGTCTTCGAAGTCTTCCACCTCTTCTTCTCTGCGGGAACCGGCCGATGGAGCCGATTAAAGTTTTCTGCTCATCCCGTAGAAGTTCGGGTACATCAGCTCGAAGCCGTGCTCCGTATACCGCTTTATCGCCTGCAGGTCGGAAATGACGATGAAATTCCCCTCTTTGCCGGCATGTCGGTTCACATACCCGATTAGTTCTTCCATCAGCTCCCGTACGACGGAGCCGTCCCGGCAATCGGAACGAACGACTAAATCCACGATTTGGAAATGATAAACTCCGTCTCCGACAACCCTTCCCGTTCCCAACAGCTTGTTCTTCTCGTCTCTCGCGCAAGCGACGAACAGCGAATGGCGAAACGCCGTTTCAACGGCTGACGGATGTTGCTCGCCCAGCCCCGCTTCCGCTCTTAGCGCAGCGTATTCTTCAGCTTCCGGCAACTCCTGAATGACGGCCAAATTGATCCCTTCTTTCCGATTGATGGCTTGCACACTTACTTTACTACATTCATGCAAGTGCTAAAGTTCCCGTACGACCCCATCGCACCCCGTGTATTCAAAAGACAAACATTATCAAGCTTCTTTAACCTTTTACTTCTAACCTCCTCTATCTTCCGGGCGATTGCGAAGTCCGAATCCTTTTGCTATAGTGAAGCAGCCGAAGCTTAGTCGCTCGAAGGAGAGGAATGTTCGTGAGGTACTACAAGCCGGTCGAAATCGCCAAACAGCTTCAGATCAGCACGAGCGCGTTGCGCCATTACGAGTCCTGGGGGGTCGTCCCTGCTCCCGAAAGAGCTCCCAACGGTTACCGCTTATATACGGATGCGCACCTAGCCTATTTCCGCTGCCTGCGCGCCATGTTCCCCGGCTTCGGGGTCAAAGCGACTTGCGACGTGCTTAGAATGATCCAGGACGGTCGGACCGACGAGGCGTTCTGGAAAGTCAACCAAGAGCAGGCCCTGTTGCAGCAGGAGAAGCAGGCGGCCGACCAGACGCTGGAGCTGCTTCATCCCCTTGAATCCGCGCCGGCCATTCACCCGAAAACCAAGAAGAGCATGACGATCGGAGAAGTCGCCCGGTTAGCCGGCGTGGCCGCATCCGCGATCCGGCATTGGGAGAAGGAAGGGCTGCTTGCGCCGGACCGGGACCCGGAGAACGGATACCGCGTTTTCACTCCCCAGCATTTGCGTAAAATTTTGCTAATCCGTACGCTGCGAAGCACGATCTATTTTTTGAAAAGCATGAAGGATATCGTACGCGCGTTGGATCATCAAAGTCTGGAGCATGCCAAAAAGGTTACGGAGGAAGCCATTCGGAGCATCGACGAACGCAACCGCAATCAACTGCGGGGCATTCATCGGTTGATCGAGCTTTGCGGGACGCTGAAGCTGCTGTAGACGAAGAAGAAGGCCTTCCCGCCGCGTTATACGGGGGTTGGCCTTCCGTGGGATTAGGGCCTATTCGGTTTACCGGCGGCATCGTCGGTTTGCCGGTCGCGCGACTGGGCGAACACCGCGAGAATCGGAACGAGCAGCGCGGCGGAAGCCAGCAGCGACGCCCTTACGGACAATCGGCTGCCGATCCAGCCGACGAACGGCCCGCCCGCCGTCTGGCCGAGCGCATCCGACTGGCTTAGCATAGACAGCACGGTGGCCCGCGAGCGGCTCTCGATGTTCAGGTTAAGCCAGGTGTCGTAGACAGGGCCGGTCAGCGCCGTTACGACCTCGATGAGCAGTACGGCGGACAGCGCATACGCGAAATCCGGCGACAACGCCAGACCCGCTATTCCCAGCACTCGCGCCGCGGTAAGGACGATCAGGCTTCTGCGGGCGAATCTCTCGCCGGCAATGTTCCAGCGCTTCTCCGCCGCCCAGACGGCCGCCAGGCTCAGCAGAGTCGACGCCAGAGCGATCAAGCCGAACCAGGTCGCCATATTGAACCGAATCGCGGCCGGAAAGCCGATATCTCCGATCACGAAAGCTTGCCACAGCCGATCGTAGCCTTCCGATGCCGCTCCGCTGAACAAGGTGACGATCAGAATCATCAGCAAAATCCGGTTGCCTCTGACGGTCCTCGCTCCCGCCATCCACGTCGTCTTCATGCTGCGCCAATGGGAGAAGCGCCCCTCTGCTTTCTCCGGCCGGGTAAAGTTCGTCTCCTTCATATACACGATCAGGAATGCGCCAAGCGACAGGTACATCAAGCCCCCGACAATATAGGGCAGATTATAGCCGACCGTGGATACGGCTACGCTGAGTCCGATACCGAGCAGCGTTCCGATCAAGCCGACTCTCTTGGCTTTCAAGAACACTCCGCCCGCGCGCTCCTCCCCCACTTCGTCGACCATCCAGGCCGAGTCGGCGCCGCTGACGAACGTGAACCCGATGCCGAAGACGACTTGGGCGATCAGCAGCCATGCGTACGCGGATAACGCTGCGCCTCCGTCTCCGAGCCACATCGCGCTTCCTTCCAGCACGAATCCGGCTCCGAGCACGAACATGCCGACAATGACGGACGTTTTTCGGCTGTAAGTATCGGCTACGACTCCGGTAACGCCTTCGAACGCCAATACGGTCACTTCCAGCACCATCCCTACCATCAGGAGCTGGAGAGGATTAAAGCCAAGCGCAACGACCTGGTAGATTGCATAGGTCGTGAACATCGTCGCGTTAGCCAACGACGTTATAAATCCCATAATCCTATAAATCCGCGATGCATCCGATTTCTTCAATACGTCGAATCCGCCTCTCTATATACGGCAGATCAACGCTTTCATCCTATCCGTGCCGACCGTCGTCAAGCGCGATCGGCACGCGCGTCATCTACCGCTTGCTGTCTCTTTCTTGATTATTGGCTGCCGTCTTAGCGGATTGTCGAGATTGTCGCATAGTCGTACACCTCCGAATGAATTTAGCTTATTATACACGATAGCCCCTTGATCGCCTACCGCTAATGATTCTTCTTGATTTCCACCTTGCGAATGCGGTGCTTGTCGCGCTCCCGAATAATAAATTGCAGCTCTCCCAAGCTCCATTCCGCGCCTTGCGACGAGTTTGGAAGCTTGTTGTACAGCCAGCCCCCGATCGTATCGATGCCGTCCTGTTCGAGCGAGGAGCCGACCAGCAAATTGATTTCGTCAAGCGGCGCCAAGCCGTCGACCAGGTAGTGTCCCGGGCCCAACTGTTCGATCGGCGTTTTCTCGTCATTGTCGAATTCGTCGCGGATTTCTCCCACGATTTCCTCCAGAATGTCCTCGATCGTCACGAGGCCGGAGGTGCCTCCGTATTCGTCGTGCAAAATCGCCAGATGGACGTGCTCGTCCTGCATCCTGAGGAGGAGCGACTTGACGGGCATCGCTTCCGGCACGGTCATGACCGGGTGGATATGCTTGCGGAAATCGAATTCCGGATCGTTGTCGTATTTCAGGAACAGCTGCTTCGTATTGATAAATCCGATAATATGATCTTTGCTTTCCTTCGCGACCGGGAACCGCGTATACTGCTCCTTCCTTATGACGGCTACCAGTTCTTCGAGCGACATGTCCTCGTACAAGCAGACCATATCGGTACGGGGAACCATAATTTCCTTGGCCATCATTTCGTCGAAATGGAATATCCGGTTTACGTACCCGAATTCCGTATTATTGATTTTCCCGCTCTCGTAGCTTTCCGACAAAATGATGCGAATCTCTTCTTCCGAATGCGCTTCCTCATGCTCGCTGGCCGGCTTCATCCCGAAAACCCGCACAAGCGAATTGGCCGAACCGTTCAAGACCCAAATAAACGGATACATAATCTTATGGAAAATAATAATCAACGGAGCGGTAAACACCGAAATCGCTTCGGCTTTGTGGATCGCCATCGTCTTCGGCGCCAGCTCTCCCAGCACGACGTGCAGGAACGTGATCGATACGAAGGCGATGCCGAAAGACAAGACGTGCCCGGCGTTCTCTCCGATACCCAGTCGCTCGAACAGAGGAAACAGCATCTTCTCGACCGTCGGCTCGCCGAGCCAGCCGAGTCCCAGAGCGGTAATCGTAATGCCGAGCTGGCACGCGGACAAATAGCCGTCCAGATTGTTCGTCACCTTTTGAACCGCCAGCGCGTTTTTTCTCCCCTCCATCACCATCTGGTCGACGCGGCTCGGGCGCAGCTTAATGACGGCGAATTCGGTCGCCACGAAAAAGGCGGTTAATACGATAAGAACGGCGACGAGAACTAGATTAAGGATCAACTCAGTCTTCCTCTCCTGCTTAAGATGTTATTTCATACGGATGCCAGCCGAGAATGTAACAATTTTCTTTGCAAAATGCGGATAGGACGACGGTTTTTCGAATATTAATGCCCTCCTTCCGCATGAACGGTACGCGATTCGAAGACGCTCGCTTCGCGATAATTCACGTCCGAGCGCAGACAGCCCGCGAGCTGGCGATCGATGTCTCCTTGCTCGAACATCGCCTGGATCTCGTTTCTCTCCGTTTGAATCGCCTTCAGCTCCAACTCTTGGCGCTGCTCGCTCTTCTCGATTTTGACCGAATCCTTATCCCAATCGTTTTGAAGCCGCAGCTCCATCTCCCGGTAATCGACCAGCACGGAACGGACGATATCCCGATCGGCATCCGTCTTCGTTTCGGTTTCCATCGCCTTCAGGCGCTCGATCGCCCTGCGTACGCTGACAAGCCTGACCTGTTTAAACGATTCCCAGTTCGGATGGCTCGGCGACATGCGAGCGCGTCCTCTATTGACGGGCAACAAGCGCTTCATCGCAAGCCAGAACAGAATCGCCGCCCGCTTCAGAAAAAGCCGATTGGACAAGATCGATTCCATCTGACCGAACGACGCCAATAGGCGGCTTTCCATGGCCGCCGTTATCTTCCCTTCGCGCTGCAAGGACGAGACGGCCTCCCGCTCCGCCTTCATCGCCTCCAAACGAATGCCGACGGCCGTTCTCCATTCCTTCCTGTAGTCCACGCGGCCTTCCATTCTCGTCCGCTGAAGGCGTCTGTTGTACTCCGATATGACCTCTACCGCTTCGCGCTTATTGTCTTCGGTCATTTCTTCGCGGATCGTGCCCAATCCGGCTTCCAGCACGCGTATTCTCGCTTCGCGTTCGTTCAACCCCCGCGACTCCGGCGCTTGGCTTTCGGCTTTCTTCGCCCCTCGCGTCAGCAAGGGCAGGAATACGCTCGCGGAGAGGAGCGTCAGCAAGATAACGCCGGCGCAGATGTAGAGCATCAGGCTCCGTTCCGGGAACGTCCGTCCGTCGGCGAAGACGGTCGGAATCGAGAAAGCGGCCGCAAGCGTCAGCGCGCCTCGGACCCCGGAGAGCGTCATGAGCAGCGCCGAGCGGGATTGCCGATTGGTCAGCCACACCCAAGCGAAGCGAAGTAACAAAAGCAGCGCCGTAATGATGAATATATAGCCGATAGCCCGCGCGTTGTTATACGCCGGATCCTCCCATACGGCGGCGATCACTTCGGGGATTTCCAGTCCGAGCAGGATAAACACAAGCCCGTTGAGCACGTATAGAATAACCGACCAAGTGCTGTCCGAGACGACGCGCAGTCGGGAAGAAGAGGATTCCAGCCGCTCCCTTTCGATCGAATGCACGAGCCCGCCGGCGACGACGGCCAGGATCCCGGACACGTGCAACTCCTCCGCCGCCATAAAAATCACAAAAGGCGTCACGATGATGATCAGCATATGCAGCGTAACGTCTTCGATGCCGAGCCGCCGCAGAAACAAACGCAGCCAGATGACGGCAAAGCCCAGAACCGCCCCGACGAGCAGTCCGCCGGCGGCAATCGCAATAAAGCTGCCGACGGCTTTGGGCAGCGAGAATTCGCCGCTGAGCGCCGCGGCGATCGCGAAGTTGAAAGCGACGAGTCCCGAAGCGTCGTTCATAAGGGCCTCGCCCTCCAGCAGCCGCATCATGCTCCCGGGCAGCTTGACGCGGCTCGACAGGGACCCGACCGCCACGGCGTCCGTCGGGGATAGGATAGCCGCGAGCGCGAAGGAAGCGGCCAACGGTATCGCGGGAATCAGCCAATGGATGAGCGGACCCGCGATCAGCACGGTGGCGAATACGAGACCCAGCGCCATCAGCAAAATGTATTTCCGCAGACGCCACAGCTCGTCCCGCGGAATGACTTTTCCGTCGTTGAACAGCAAAGGAGCGATGAACAGAACGAGAAACAGCTCCGGATCGAGGGGCACATGGTGCAGTCCCGGCATATAAGCGGCCGCGACGCCCAGCGCGATTTGGATAATCGGTACGGGGACGAACGGAATAAAGCGATGGATGACATTGGACGCGCCGATGAGCATAAGCAGCATCAGCACCATAGTAAGCAGTTCCATAGGCATACGCTCTCCTTGCGGACGTTCCGGAGACCGGAACGCCGCGTGCGATTCGAATAGCATACCCTATTTATTCGTTATTCTGTAAAAGATTATTTATCGCTTCGGAGTAGCTCGTACAGCTGTCCCGCTTCGGTCAATTCTCCTATGCCCGCATGGCTGAGACGTCCTTCCGCATCGATCGCGAACGTGGCGGGAAGCGCGGAGACGCGGTAACTTTCAGCCGCCTTGCCGGTCGCGTCGATCAGCACCGGGAACGATATTCCGTGCTCCGTCAAAAACTCGTTTACCGTTCCTTTCGTATCGCCGACGTTGACCGAGATCAATCGGAATCGGTCCGGGGCCTCTTGATACACTTGGTCGATCAGGGGCATCTCCTTCACGCACGGCTGGCACCATGATGCCCAGAAGTTGACGATGACCGGATGACCGCGATAGTCCGACAGATCGACTTTCTTGCCCGACGTGTCGATCCCTTCAATGGCGGGCGCTTCTCTCCCGACGGACGGCCCATCTTCGCGATCGGCGTCGGAACGGAAAGCCGTCCACGAAACGGCAAGCAACAAGGACAACGCCAATAAACCGATTAATCCGGTCAGCGGTCCGCGGTAAAGGTCTTCGCGCTTCATCCGAGCGCCGCCCGGAACGCCTCGTGAAGCGGATGCTCTCCGTATATCGCCCGGTACGATTCCACGTCGCCTTCGGCGCACTTCCTGCCGTCGATCAGAAAGACGACTCTGTCCGCGATTTCCTCCGCCGTCTGCAATTGATGAGTGCTGAAAATCACCGCATGGCCCCGCCTTTTCAGTTCTGCGAGCAGCCTTACGAACTCGTCCATCCAATACGGATCCAAGCCGTTGGTCGGCTCGTCCATCAGGAGCAGCGGCGGTTCGGCCAGAATCGCCTGGGCGAACAGCAAGCGCTGTCTCATCCCTTTGGAGAAGGTTTGAACCTTGCCGCCCCGCTTATGTTCCAGGCCGACCAGCTCCAGCGCTTCCAGCACTCGCGCTTTGCCGACGCCCCGAAGCGCCGCCCAGAAGCTCAGCGCCTCCATCGCCGTAAGTCCGGGGCTGAAGGCATAATCGTCCGGCATATAGCCGAGCTGCTTGGCGTATTCCGCCCGATTCTTCGTCCATTCCCATCCGTTCAGACGAACGCTTCCGCCGCTCGGCCGCAGAATGCCGGCGATCATTCGCAGTATCGTGCTTTTCCCCGCGCCGTTGCCTCCGCACAAGGCGAGGACCTGCCCTTTCTCCAGACTGACGTCGATCGGCTCGACCAAAACCTGCTTCTTGATCGTCTTGGTAATTCCGTTAGCAACAAGCAGCGGATCAGCCATGCGAACGCCTCCTTTCCCATATCCAGCACACAAGAGCCCCGGACAAGCCGACCATCGCCGCGCATCCTCCCAGGAAACCGAACGTCCCGCCCGCCCCCTGCACCCATTGAACCCAATCGTAGTATTCCGGTCCGAGTACCGCTCCTCCCCCGAGCTTGATCACGACGAACAAACGAACCAGCTCGGCCGGATTGACGAACGTGAGAAACGCGAGAACAGGCTTGATCCAGGCATAAGGCAGGCTGCCCAACAGCGCGATCAGAATCGTCGACCAGCCGATGACGAGGAAAAACCAAAGCGCGACGCCGATCGTCATCGCCTGCCATCGATTCCGCGACAGCGAGCCGACGATCATCGCGATCGCCAGAAACAAGAGCACGAGCCCGGCGGAAAAGGCAAGAAACAACAAATAAGTTTTTAGCGCTAAGCCGGCTCCGACCGCCGAACCGACGGCCCCCATCAATCCGTAGCCGAAGGCGACGATCGTAAGCAGCATGACCGACAAGCCCGCGTATTTACCGGCGATGTAGGAAACCGTGCCGAGCGGATAGGTCGATAGCAGCTGCCAGCTGCCCTCTTCCTTCTCGGACGTCAACGAGAACGAACCGAGAAGCAAGGTCATGAGGGGAAGCAAATAGAGAATCAGGCTGATCATCGAGCCCGTCGTTCCGGAGTAGCCTTCCACAAGGCCTTGGGCATTCATGAGAAGAAGACTCAGGCTGAACACCGAGAACAGAACCATAAAGGAATAGGACCATGGATTCCGAAATCCGATTCGGATTTCCCTCATCGCGACCTGCATCATGTCGGCCATCGGTTAATTCTCCGCGTGCCCATCCGACTCGTGGGCCTGCTCCATATCGCCCTCCGCATCATGACCGTGTTCCATGCCGCCCTCCGCATCATGACCGTGTTCCGCGCCGTGGCTATGATCCATGCCTTCCGTATTTTGCGTCCAATTATGCTTGGTCAGATCCTCCGCGCTCATCACCTGTCCGACGCTTTGCTCGGCGACGAACGCCTCGGCGGATTGCTTATCCTTGAAGCTGACGATTCCGTAAGCCATCGGCGTACGGATGGACGCGTCGTAGACAAAGGTTGCTTTGGAATATTCGACCCATTCCTTGTCATTGTAGTCTCTGACATAATCCATGCCGATGTTGTCCGTGCCGTTCTGCGTTTTCCACTCGTTCATGCAGCCGATATCGTCGAACTTGAAGGTTTTGCCGTCCTTCGTCGTAAGCTGCGTTGCGTAGGCGTCGTCCTTGATCTGCATTTTGCAGATCGCGCATACGTCGACTTCCTCGTTGATCGGAACCGCCTCGTATTTCTTGCCTCCGCACCCGGCGAGAATCGCGACCGCCAACGCCATAACGCTCAGAATCATCCATTTTTTCATGATTTTCTTACCCCCAAATAAATTGTAGAAATAGCCGCCAAGGTCAAAGCGATTCCAATCCATCCGGCCTCCGCGTTGCGATCGGCCGCGAGACGCGGGGCTCCTCCGGCTCCGACGCTCTCGGGCGCCTCCATCAACGGCGCGATATCCTCGGACCATTCCGCCTTATCGCCCGTAAACAAACCGCTTAGAAACGTCATTCCCGGAGATTGGAAAAACAACTGAAATGCCGGCGTACGGTCAACCGCCCTTTCGAAAAAAGGATTGATCGCGTAGGCCAAGTCGCTGACGCCGTCTCCGTCCGCATCGAGCGACTGGGCGGCATCCCAGTAGTTGTTCTCCATCCGGTTGCCGGCGCTGTCCGTAGCTTGCGCCTCGATCACGTTGGACAGAAACAGATTTCTTGCGAACGAGTTGTCGGAAGATTCCAAAAACTGAACCCCGATAAAGTTTCTAAGCACTTCGTTGTTTTCTACGCGATTGTCGGAGGACAACTCCATGTAAATGCCGACCCGGTTGCCTTCGAACGTGTTTCGTTCGATCAGCGAAGTCTGCACGTCGAACAGAAGGAGACCTTGAGAATGGACGTTTTCGCTTTGTTTGCGAAACGAGTTGTCCGTCACGACGGCGTCTCTAACGCCCATGACCATCGCCCCGGTCACGTTATACTCCCCTTCGTTCCTCCTCACGATCGTTCCGTTCGTGTACATGCAGTGGATTCCGTATCTCGAACGGTAGATCCGATTCTCTTCGACGGAGGCGCGATGGCTTTTCTCCAAATAGATGCCGTCCTTCATGTCGAACACTTCATTGTTCTCGATGCGCGCATCGTGCGACTCGTATAGATCGATGCCGTTGCCCGTGCGCCCGGCGGCTCCTCTGCCGGCCGACGCGTCTGCGGAGTAAACGACATTGCCGGCGATAACCGCCCTATCCGCGCCGCGCAGAGAAATCCCCAGCCCCGAGGATTCGATGACCGTGTCCTCGATGACGACATCGTCGGATTCGATCGCCAGGGCTGCCAGTTTGTCCGAATCGGGGCCGACCACTCGGATGCCGCGAAGCTCCGTCTTGGGTGCGCGAACGGTCAATGCGTCCGTCCCGGCTTTGCCATAGAGAGTTACGCCTTCCTCTCCGCGGATCGAGAGCGTTTTGTCGACGACCGCAGGACCTGCGTAATCTCCCGCAGCGAGCACGATTACGCTTCCGGGCTCCGCCTGATCGAGAAGGGGTTGAAGCGGGACCGCATGGACCGTCGGTTCCGACGCGGCGGCTTGCCCGGGCCAGGTAATTCCAACCGACAGAAGAGCGGCCAGGGCCCAGCCGCCGACGATGCCGCCTCCCCGACTTCTCCCTTTCCTCTTCATGGCGCCACTTCCACCGGCTTCTTCTTCGTAATGTGAAGTTCGCCGTTATAGATGTGAATGTACACGTCGTAAGTCGCGCTCTCCGCGAATTTAAAGCTCGCCGAGTAAGTCGATCCCTCCCGTTCGACCTCTTCCAGCAGCTCCGGCAAACCGCTGTGGTCGGATTTGCGGATCTCGTACTGCACGATCGTATTCTTCTCGTCCACGAGCCCCGTAACCGTCGTGATCAGCTTGACGTCCGTTCCCGCTTTCGCTTCCGCCGGGTCCGTCGTCAGTTCCACTTTGACGTCTCTCGGATCTTGATCCCCCGGCTTGGAGGAAGAACATCCCGAGACGCACCAGGCGGCCAGAACGACTAGAATCAGCCATCCCGTCCCTCTCTTTTTCATCCGGATCGCCCCTATCTTTTCGATTGTTTCATCATTATTCTAGCTCGATATCCGGTCATTGACATAACCCGTTAGGGCTACATCCGTTGACATAATTGTGACAACTGCACGGCGAATGCGCTCGAATAAGGAATGAACAAATTGTCCGGCGGATATACATGAACAACGGAAATCGGACGAAAGAAGGGGTACGATGTCCAAAAAAATCATCGCGTTGGCCGGTTTCGTCGGCCTGCTGATCGTCGGGGGCGGTTGCGGACCGTTAAACGGGAAGAGCTCCGGAGGAGAGTCGGCGGAAACTTCGGCGAAGGGCGCATCGCTGCGGCTGGACGTTCGTTCCGAACGGAAAGGAGCGGCGGTGATGGAGGAAAATATTATCCGGCTCGCGCTGCGGGACGAGGAAGGAGAACCGGTCGAACGGGCAAGCATCGAAGCCTATCTGGTGATGCCCGGCATGTTCTGCGGACGGATCCCGGCGGAGACGCGCGCGGTCGGACCCGGACAATACGAACTGCTGGCGATCCCCGTCATGCCGGGCAAATGGCAGGCGGAAATCTCCGTCGCGTCGGACGGCGATTCGTTGCGGACCGCCCACCCGTTCAAGGCCATATAATTAACGTCATTAATCCTATTGCGTTTACCATAGCCAGGGATGCACGCTCGGAATCCAGCCGTTGGCCGCCATTCCCTTCAAGATGGCCAGAATGCCCATCGTATAGGCCAGCGCGGTACCGGTTGCGCGCATCGCTTTCTTGCGCCCCTTGCCCAGCTTGCCGGAGAAAAGGGCGAGCAGAGCGAAGACCGGAACGGTAGCCGATCCGAACGCGAGCAGCAGCGCCGCCCCCTCCGCCCACGAGCCGGATGCGGCGGCGTTCATCTGCATGGCGTAGGTCAGCCCGCACGGAAGAAAGCCGAGCAGAATTCCCGAGGAATAGGTCCCCGCCCATCCGCCTTCCCGTTTGCCCTCCGCCAGCCTTCGGTCCGCCCTTCTCCCGAATGGGACGAACCGGTGCGGATAAGGGAGCGCGTAGCGCCAGTGCGTCCAGGCGATGATCAGCACCCCGCCGACGATGCTCGCGATGCTTTGCAGGCCGACGAACGCGCCGGCCGCGTTCAGGAACGAGCCGATCAATCCCATGAAGGCGCCCGTCGCCGTATAGGTCGTTATTCTGCCGGCATGGTAAGCCGCCGCGGCCCTTATCGGACGTTCCCTCGCGTTCAGCACGATCGAAGAAGTAATGCCGCCGCACATGATCAGGCAATGCGGAGCGCCCATCAACCCCGCCGCCGCGGCGAGAAGCAAGCTCTGCGCGAACATCATTCATGCCCTCCGAACACCGCCGCTCTCCGCAGCCGAAGCGCGTTGCCGACGACGAGCAGCGAGCTTGCCGCCATACCCATGCATGCGATTCGGGGGTCCAGGTATCCAAGCGCGGCCAAGGGAACCGCGGCCGTATTATAGGCGATCGCAAAACCGATATTTTGCCTGATGTTCCGCAGAGCCGATCGGCTGATGGAGATCGCGTCCGCCAGGCCGGACAAGCGGCCCCGCGTCAGCACGACGTCGCCGGTCTGCATGGCGGCCCCCGCTCCGCCACCCATCGCGACGCCGACGTCGGCCGTCGCGAGAGCGGCCGCGTCGTTGTTGCCGTCCCCGACGAAAGCGACGATCCGCCCGGCGCGCCGGGCTTCCTCGACGATCTCCGCCTTGCGGTCCGGCGCGCACGCGGCTTGAACGTCTCCGATACCCGTTTGCAGGGCAATCGCGTTCGCCGGCTCCGGCTGATCCCCGGTCACGATGCCGATCGAAGCGGTGTTCTCCAGCAGCCTCACGACCTCGGGAGCGTCGCTCCTTAACGAATCGGAGAACGCAAGCTCCCCCTCGAATCGCCCGTCTATCGTCACGTACAGCAACGTCACGCCGGGTTGAACGGGCAGGCGCCTCGGCGCCGGAGGTCTCTCCGGCTTGTTTCCCCCTTGCAAAGCCCAATCGGGATGGCCGATGCGGACAAGCTTGCCTTCCGCCCGCCCTTGCATCCCGCCTCCCGGCACCTCCCTGACGTCCGCGGACTCGGGAACGAGCAGGCGCATGCGTTCCGCTTCCCGAACGATAGCCTGGGCGAGCGGATGCGCGGAATGCCGCTCGACGGACGCCGCCATCTTCAGCAGGTACGCGTTCGGATGCCTGACGGCTCGCGCTTCGATCAGTCGCGGCTTGCCTTCGGTCAACGTTCCGGTTTTGTCGAACAATATCCGGTCGGCCTTCGCCAACGTCTCCATCGCGCTTCCGTGCTTAAACAGAATGCCGCGTTTGGCGGCCAACGCCGTGGCGATCAGAATCGAGACCGGCGCCGCCAGGCCGAGCGCGCAAGGGCAGGCGATGAGGAGCACGGCGAGCGCGTAGCGGATTGCCTCTTCCGATGACGCCGAGCCCTCCGCCCATGTCCAACCCAGGTACGTCGCCGCGGCGCACAGCGCCATCACAGGCACGAAAACCGCGGCCGCCCTGTCCGCCTTGCGCGCGATCGTCGGCTTGAGGCTTTGCGCCTCTTCGACCATCGCGATCATGCGCGAGAGTCTCGTCTCCTCCGCGTCGCAGTCGGCTCGAATCCGCAAGGAGCCGTTCAGACACCGGGTTCCGCTGTACGCATAGTCGCCCGCCTGCCTTAGAACGGGCACGCTCTCCCCCGTCAACAGCGATTCGTCGATCTCGGCGGCGCCAGAAGCGACGCGGCCGTCCGCGGATATCCATTCCCCGGCCAAAACGACGACCTGCTCTCCCCGTCGCAGCTCGCTTGCCGGAATCCATTCCTCTCCCTGCCCTCTGTCGACCCGTACGAAACGGATCTGCAAGCCGTACAGCTCGTTCAGATCCCTCAGCGCCCGCCCTTTGGCTTTCGCTTCAAGCAGCTTGCCGAGCACGACGACCGTCAAGATCATCGCGATCGCGTCGAAATAGAGCTGGTCATGCGAGACCGCTCCCTGCGAACGCATCAGCTTGTAATGGCTGTAGAAATAAGCGACGGAAGTGCTGAGAACGACCAGCGCGTCCATGTTCGCACTTTGCTGCTTCAACGCTTGGTAGGCGCCCCTGTAGAAGGAGTAGCCGACGTATAATTGCAGCACCGTCGCGAGTCCCAGCTGCAAGTACGGGTGGAAGAAAATTTCCGGAATCCACACGGAAGATGACACAAACGGAATATGGGCAAGCATCGCCCAGAAAAGGGGGATCGAGACGGCAACGGCGATCAGCAGCTTGTTGCGGAGGAGGCGGACTTCGGACTCGTGGGCCTCTTGCGGAGACTCGAGCAGCTCGGATGCGCCGTATCCGAGCTGCTCGATTTTGCGCCGGATGTCCGCTTCTCCGGTCATCCGGGGATCATACTGAACGAACGCTTGCGCAGTCGCCATGTTGACGCTCGCGCTGCGAACGCCGCCCATGCGGCCAAGCCCTTTCTCGATGCGGGCCGAGCATGCGGCGCACGTCATTCCCGTCACTTGCAAACGCAGCGTATCCATGCGGCATCCCATCCTGTTCGAAGATTCGGCGGCTTCGCCTGTCCTTCTCTACCCTATGAGAATGCTGGGCGGTTCAGACTAGATTAGCCGCCCGGCGAACGGCGGCTTCTCCGTTAACCGCCGCCCAGCATGCCGCTTCCGATGAGCCTCTTCAGCTTGTTTTCGGTCGTCGATTCCGGTACCGGCGTGTAGATGCTGCACCGAAGCTCCACGCTGCCCTGAACCTGCAGCGAAGTAAGATGGAACAACATCTTGCCGACCTTGGCGTGCCTGAACTCGATCAGCACCTCCGGGGCCGACTGCACCTCGCTTTCCTCCCACAAATCTTCGAACTCCGGGTGGGTTGCTTTCATTTCCCCCAGGAAGCGGCCGTACCATTCGTCTTCGACGTACTGTCCGTAATAGGCGCGGAAGATCGCGAGAAAGCCTTTCGTAAAATGCTCCCAGTTGACGGCCAGCCTGCGCAGCTCCTTTCTGGCGAACAGCAGCCGGATCATATTCCGTTCCTCGGGCGGAACTTTTTCGAAATCGAGAAAAACGTGAGTCGCCGCTTCGTTCCACCCGACGATCGCATGGCGCCGGTCCGTAATAATCGTCGGGCAATAGGTCAGCTCGCGCAAAATCCTCCCGAGCGACGGGCTGATCTCGGGCAGTTCTTCCTTCAATACCGTTCCGGGACTCGATTCCGCCGCCAGGGAATACAAGTACTTGCGCTCGTCCACGCTTAACTGCAACGCCGAAGCGATGCACTCCAGCACGGAAGCCGATACGCGAATATCCCGCCCCTGCTCCAACCACGTGTACCAGGTCAGGCTGACTCCGGCCAATTGCGCGACCTCCTCCCTGCGCAGTCCGGGCGTCCTTCTTCGCCTTCCCGTTCCGAATCCCGCCGATTCCGGGGAGATTTTCGCCCGTTTGGCTTTAAGAAAAGCCGATAGAGCCTGCAGCCTCGATTCATGATTCATCGCTTGTTCCTCCGGTTCGTAACGCTGCATTCGTTATCTAATTTTTCGTTATCCTGCTACTCGTCATCGCTATACTCGTTATCGTTGTGCTCGTTATCGTAATCCTTGTTATCATGGCGCTCCCTATCGTAGTACTAATTATACTAGTATAATTGGCAACTTGTAATAGGATAAACGAAATGAGATGCTGTTCATACATCGAAACGATCAAGGAGTGAAATCGGCATGGAACAAGTCGTCATTACCGGGATGGGCGCCCTGACGCCGCTCGGCAATTCAGTGGAAAGCTTCTGGGAACGGTTGGTTCGGGGAGAATCGGGCGTGTCGCGGATTGAATCGTTCGATACCGCGCGGTTCAAAAGCAAAATCGCGGGATCGGTGCGGGGCTTCGACGCGGAAGCGCTGTTCGGACGCAAGGAAGCGCGCCGGATGGATCGCTTCTGCCAGTTCGCGATGGCCGCGGCGGGAGAGGCGTGGGAGGACGCGGCGCTGCGCACGGAGCGAATCGACGGAGAAAGGCTTGGCGTCTACGTAGGGTCCGGGGTCGGAGGTTTGCAAACGCTGCTGGACCAGGCCGCGACATTGCGAGACCGCGGTCCGGAACGGGTCAGTCCGACGCTCGTGCCGATGATGATCTCCAACATGGCCGCAGCCCTGATCAGCATGAAATTCGGCGCGCTCGGCCCGACCGTGTCCCCGGTAACGGCTTGCTCGATCGGCAATTCGTCGATCGGAGAGGCTTTCCGGCTCATTCGCGGCGGGGGCGCGGACATCGTCATCGCCGGCGGAGCGGAAGCGGCCTTGTCCGACATTTCGCTCGCCAGCTTCGGCAACGCGACCGCCCTCTCTTCCCGCAACGACGAGCCGACCAGGGCCAGCCGCCCGTTCGACGCCGGCCGCGACGGCTTCGTCATGGCCGAGGGAGCCGGCATCGTCATTCTGGAATCTCTGGCTCACGCCAGGAAGCGCGGCGCGCGAATCTATGCCGAAGTCATCGGCTACGGCGCCAGCTCCGACGCCTATCACATGGTGGCGACGCATCCCGAAGGCGACGGAGCTTACCGGGCGATGAGGTCGGCTCTCGCGGAAGCCGGTTTACGGCCCGATCAGGTCGACGTCATCAGCGCCCACGCGACGAGCACGGAGATCGGAGACCGCTCCGAGACGCTGGCGATCAAGCGACTGTTCGGCGAACACGCCTACCGCGTGCCGGTTACCGCGAACAAATCGATGACCGGCCATCTGCTCGGCGCTTCCAGCGCCGTCGAAGCGGTGGCGTTGGTCAAGAGCCTGCAGACCGGCCTCATTCCGCCGACGATCAACCTCGACGAGCCCGACCCCGAGTGCGACCTGGATTGCGTGCCGAACGAGGCCAGACGATCCGAGCTGAGCGTAGGTCTGTCGAACTCTTTCGGCTTCGGCGGACATAACGCGGTCATCGCTCTCAGAAAATACGCCTGATCTTGCCGTCCCGGAGGACATAGCCTTCCGCCAGCTCTACTTCGACGAGACTCCCCGCTTCCCTGGCGCTGAAACCGGGCCCGGCTTCGCTGCCGGTGAAAATCAGGTTTCTCCTGTCCCGGTTCCGCTGCGCCGGCAGCGAATAACAGCGAACGTCGGCGAATACGCGCCGCAAAGTCGTGCCGATCGCCTCGGCCATGCTGTCGTCGCTCGGTCTCCCCATCACGTTCATCGCCAGCGCCCCTCCCGGACGCAGCTTGTCCGAAACGAGGCGAAAAAACTGTTCCGACGTCAGATGCGGCGGCGTTCCCTTGCTCGTGAAAGCGTCGAGGACGATAAAATCGAAAGCCCGGCACGGCTCCGCTTCAAGCAGCGAACGCCCGTCTCCGATCGCAACGTTGTCTTCCGCATAATCGAAATAACGTCTGCTCAGCTCCACGACCTCTTCGTCGATCTCCGCCACTTTAACGTTCCTCTCTCGATAATAGCGGGGAATCGATCCGATCCCGTGGCCGATCATGAACAGATTCGCGAAGAAAGGATTGCGCAGCTCCAGCAGACGGACCAATGCTTTCTGATAACCCAATACGAGGCGCTGTCGGTCTCTCAGATCGATCGCGCCCTGTACGTCTTCATCCGCGAAGCGCATGCACCGGAACCTGCCCGTCTCTCCGTCCAGATGCGCGGTTTCATAAATTGCAATCTCGTTATACGGGGACTTGATCTCTGCCATAGACCTCATCATATCGAAATAACTCGTTCGGATATCAATACGTTCACCTCGTCTGTTTTATCCCCTCTATCCTACCACGAAATGTCGAACCCCATCTTAGCGGCTTTTTCTATGTCGGCTGTACCGAAGGGGGGGCGATAGCCGCTATGCATTCCTCCAATTTTCGTTCGGCCAGCCAAAGGTACAAGCGACGGGGACGAGGCCTCCATATACTCTAGTATACTCCGGAGAAGCGAGGTGAGCCCTATGAGTTACGAATGCGAAGGCAAGCATAAATTCCACGGCAAACATAGGACCTACGGAAAGCATAGGTCCCATGACAAACACGGAACGAGCGGCATGCATAAGTCCCAGCACAGGACAAGCGGCATGCATAAGTCCCAGCACAGGACAAGCGGCCTGCATAAATCCCGGGAGGAGCATAAAACTTACGGCATGCATAAGTCCCAACACGGGACAAGCGGCCTGCATAAATCCCGGGAGCAGCATAAAACTTTCGGTAGGCGCAGCTGCGGCGTCGAGAACAAGGAAAAATCGTGCGGTCGCCAAGAGCACAAAACCCGCGGCCATGAAAGCCGATGCTGGTACTACCAACCGAGATCCTGGCTGTAAGCCGGGCTCAATAGCGTTCGCCGGAGTCCGTACCCGTACGGGCTCTTTTCATGGCCGAGGCTTGTCATTTTACGACCAATACCGGAATCTGCGCTTGCTGAACGACATGATGGCTGACGCTTCCGAGCATCCATTCGCGAATCGGCCCCAAGCCCCGGTTGCCGATCACGATGAGATCGCAGCAATATTCCTTGGCGAATTCCAGAATGGCCGATGACGGGGTACCATTCAGCACGACGACTTTCGCATAGGACAGCTCCTTGACCGCGTCCTCGGCATGACGGACAAGACCATCTTGGTATTCTTTCATCCGTACTTCGTATCCGCTCGGCATGACCATGCCGAAACCCGCGAAAGCATAAGGGGGACGCAAGGAAACATGGGCCACCGTAAGCTTGCTGCCCGGACGGCTTCCCACAAGCTTGATCGCATGCTGGAGCGCTTTGTTCGAAGCCTTGGAACCGTCGTAAGCGGCCAATACGTGGTGATAAGTCATAGGGATCCCTCCGTCGTTCAAATGACTGATGGTGATCGCGAAGCTGATCGGGAAGCGGATTCGATATCGAATCTTGAAGTCAGCCGGATCTTCCTATAGTATATTCCCCCTTTGTCCGGAATTCTGTAGCGATCCTCACATTTGGGCGGTCTCGCAACTTTCCGTCCGGATTATGACTTTCGTTACATTGGCGGCTCCGCTAGTTGTGATACATTTAGGGGGAGACCATGAACGACAGATAAAGGAGAGGCTTACTATGCGTTACGATTTTCTTCATCCCGCGGATCAAATCCTGCTTATGATGGACCGGATTTACGGCTACGGCATGACGACGACCTCCGGGGGCAATCTCTCCATACTCGACGAGAACAATCGGATTTGGATTACGCCCGCCGGCGTGGATAAAGGCACTTTGACAAAAAACGATATCGTCTGCGTCATGCCGGACGGAACGGTGGTCGGCCATCATCGGCCGTCCAGCGAATTTCCGTTTCACCGGCTCGTCTACGACGCCCGGCCCGACTTGCGCGCGGTCGTGCACGCGCACCCGCCCGCTCTCGTCTCGTTCAGCATTGTCAGGCGCATTCCCGACACGAGGCTGCTGCCTAACGAGCGGCAAATTTGCGGGGAAATCGGCATGGCGGAATACGCGCTCCCCGGCAGCCGCGAGCTGGGCGAAAACATCGCAGCCGTGTTCAAACGCGGAATCGACTCGGTCATGCTGGAAAACCACGGAGTCGTCGTCGGGGGCACGGATCTGTTCAAGGCGTTCCAAAGCTTCGAGACGCTCGATTTTTGCGCGCGCATGGAAATCAACGCCAGACGAATCGGAACGCCGGCGCCGCTGTCGGACGAGCAGTTCCGCGCGATAGCGGACGGCGACGAGCCGAAGCTTGGCGGGTTCGTTCCGGTCTCTTACGGGACGGAAGAGCTCGCCATTCGGCGGGACATGTGCACGCTGATCAAGCGCGCTTACGATCAGCGCCTGTTCACGAGCACGCAGGGCACTTTCTCCCACAGGCTTGCCGACGGCTCCTTCGTCATCACTCCGTACGGAGTCGATCGCAAATACTTGGAGCCGGAGGATCTCGTACGTATCGAAGGCGAAACGGCCGAAGCCGGCAAAACGCCGAGCCGGTCCGTCCGCTTGCATCGGCGCATTTACGAGCTGCACCCGCATATCGACAGCGTCATCATCGCCCATCCGCCCAATGCGATGGCTTTCGCCGTAACCGACCGCGCGCTGGATTCGCGGACGATACCGGAAAGCTACATTTTGCTGCGGCAGACGCCCAAGCTTCCCTTCGACGCCGTCTATCGGGACACGGAAGGGACGGCGGCCCGATTTACGAAGGACACCCCGATCGCCATCGTGGAGAATAATTGCGTCATCGTTACCGGCCAAAATCTGCTTAACGCGTTCGACCGGCTCGAGGTTGCCGAATACAGCGCCAAGGCGATTTTGTCGGCCGGCTGCCTGGGAGACATCGCGCATATCGGCCCGGCGCAAATCCGCGATCTGGAAGTCGCTTTTAAGCTATAAGAGAGAAAGCCCGCAGAAGTCGGCCTCCGTCGCGGCCAACTCCTACGGGCTTTTTTTCGAAAATCATTCGGGATAGGTTTTCTTCAGAAAATCTACCGATTGCCGGATTAAGGCTTTCAATACTTCGATATCGATATCTTCCAGCTTGTTGACGTAGACGCAAGATTTGCCCGCCGTGTACTTGCCCAGCTTTGGCAGCAGCTCGTCGCGCCCCGTATCTCCCGTCGCGAAATAGAGGCTGATCTTCGCTTTTCTCGGCGAGAACCCCGCCAGCGGCGCGTCTCCCTCATGTCCGGTCGCGTACTTGTAATGGTAAGATCCGAAGCCGATAATGCTCGGCCCCCACATCTTCGCGGGATAGCCGGTCGTCTCGGCGAAAATATCGAGCAGCTTGTAGGCATCTTCCCGTTTTTTGGGGGAGCCCGCGTTATCGATGAATTCAAAGACGCTATTATCGGTTTGCTTGGTTTTCTGCTCATACATGGCGGGTTCACGGCTCCCTTGACAGGTCGGTTATGAACACAACGTATCACGTGCGGCAATGCCTTGTCAAAAGGGTTAACCATGAGATAATTCCGGTTTCGCTTCCTCTATTCCCTGCGCGATCAATCGGCTCGCTCTAGCCGTCTCCTCGGGTCCCGGCTCCGGCACGCCTTCCAGCGGATACGCTTTGCCGAGCTGATGCCATTTGTACACGCCCATTCGGTGGTAAGGCAACACTTCGATCTTCTCTACCCCTTCCAGTCCGCCGATGAAGCGGCCGAGCTCGAGCAGCTCGTCCTGTCCGTCGGTCCATCCGGGAATGAGTACCCTTCTGATCCACATCTTCGATCCGCGGTCCGACAGATGCCGCGCGAACCTTAGAATGCGGTCGTTCGGCTGGCTCGTCAGCTCCCTGTGCGCCTCGCGATCCATGCGCTTCAGGTCGAGCAGCACGAGATCGGTCGCGGCCAGCAAAGCCTCGGCATGGCTCGGCTCGCAGAAGCCGGAGGAATCGAGCGCGGTATGCAGCCCCCATCTTTCCTTGCAGGCCCGGAACAGTTCGGCCACGAAAGGCGCCTGCAGGGTCGGCTCGCCTCCCGTCACGGTAATGCCTCCGCCGGAACGGCGGTAATACTCGACGTAGGGCTCGATCTCGCGCAAGATGTCGTCTACGCTCCGCAGCTCGCCGGTCTGAGCGTCCCACGAATCGGGATTGTGGCAGTAGCGGCACTGCAGCGCGCAGCCTTGGAGGAACAGGACGAACCGGATTCCCGGCCCGTCCACCGTCCCGAACGTTTCAAGAGAGTGGATTCTCCCCGTGTGCATGATCTCCGCCTCCCTCTCTCTTGATTGTCGATGGACTGACGATTGCCCGATGTTACACCGATCCGTGGAACGTCCGGTTCAACACGTCGAGCTGTTGCTCGCGGGTCAACTTGATGAAGTTGACCGCATAGCCCGAGACGCGGATCGTCAGCTGCGGATAATTCTCCGGATGCTCCATCGCGTCCAGCAGTTGCTCCCGGTTGAACACGTTGACGTTCAGGTGATGCCCATTGCTCGCGGCGTAGCCGTCAAGCATCGAGACGAGATTGCGAACTCGTACGTCGGCTTCGCGGCCGAGCGCCTTCGGAACGATCGAGAAAGTGTTCGAGATGCCGTCCAGGCAGCTGGCGTACGGCAGCTTGGCAACCGAGCCGAGCGAAGCGAGCGCGCCCTTGCGGTCCCGTCCGTGCATCGGGTTGGCGCCCGGCGCGAACGGCTCACCCGCCTTGCGCCCGTCCGGCGTGCTGCCCGTCTTCTTGCCGTAGACGACGTTCGACGTAATCGTCAGCACCGACATCGTCGGCAGCGCGTTCCGGTAGGTCGGATGCCTCCGCAGCTTGTTCATGAACGATTCGGTCAGCGCGACGGCGATATCGTCCACGCGGGCATCGTTGTTGCCGAACTGCGGGTATTCGCCTTCGATCTCGAAATCGACGGCCAGCCCATGCTCATTGCGAATCGGCTTCACCTTGGCGTGTTTGATGGCGCTGAGCGAGTCGGCGACGACCGACAGCCCGGCGATGCCGCAAGCCATCGTTCGCAAAATCTCGCGGTCGTGCAGCGCCATCTCGATGCGCTCGTAGCAGTATTTGTCGTGCATGTAGTGAATGACGTTCAGCGTGTTCATATACAGTCCGGCGAGCCAGTCCATCATTCGGTCGAAACGCTCCATCACTTCCGCGTAATCGAGCGTGTCGCCCGACAGCGGGGCAAGCGCGGGGCCGACCTGGATGCCCAGTTTCTCGTCCTTGCCGCCGTTGATCGCGTACAGCAGCGCCTTGCCCAGGTTGGCCCGAGCGCCGAAAAACTGCATTTGCTTGCCGATCCGCATCGCGGATACGCAGCAGGCGATGCCGTAGTCGTCCCCGAACTCCGGCCGCATCAGGTCGTCGTTCTCGTACTGGATCGAGCTCGTATCCACGGATACTTTGGCGCAGTAGTTTTTGAAGCCTTCCGGTAGACGCGTCGACCAAAGCACCGTAAGGTTCGGCTCGGGCGCCGGCCCGAGGTTGTACAGCGTATGCAGGAAGCGGAACGAGTTGCGCGTCACGCGCGTGCGGCCGTCGTTGCCCATGCCGCCGATCGATTCGGTCACCCAGGTCGGGTCGCCGCTGAACAGCTCGTTGTAGTCGGGCGTGCGGAGGAACTTGACCATCCGCAGCTTCATGACGAGGTGGTCGATCAGTTCTTGCGCCTCCGCCTCGGTCAGCATTCCCTCCCGTTTGTCCCGTTCGATATAGATATCAAGAAAGCTCGAAACTCGGCCGAGGCTCATCGCCGCCCCGTTCTGCTCCTTGATCGCCGCCAGATAAGCGAAATACAACCACTGGACCGCTTCGCGGGCGTTAGCCGCCGGACGGGAAATATCGAAGCCGTAGGAAGCGGCCATCGTCTTCAGCTCGCCGAGGGCGCGGATTTGCTCGGACAGCTCCTCCCTCGCGCGAATGACGTCTTCGGAGATGACGCCCGTCTCCAACTGAAGCAGATCCTCCTTCTTCGCTTCGATCAGCCGGTCGACGCCGTACAGCGCCGCCCTGCGATAATCCCCGATGATGCGCCCGCGCCCGTAAGCGTCCGGCAGCCCGGTGATGATCCCCGCCTTCCGCGCCAGCTTCATCTCGGTGGTGTAAGCGTCGAATACGCCTTGATTATGCGTCTTGCGAATGTCGGTGAACAGCCTGCGGGTCGCTTCCGGCAGTTCGAAGCCGTAAGCTCTGCAGGCGTCGTCCACCATGCGGATGCCGCCGAACGGCTGAATCGACCGCTTAAGCGGAGCATCGGTCTGGAGGCCGACGATTTTTTCCAGCTCGCGCTCGATGTAGCCCGGACCGTGCGAGACGATCGTCGACACCGTCTCGGTGTCGATGTCGAGCACGCCGCCGTTCTGCCGCTCCCGCTTCATCAGCTCCAGCACCGCGTCCCACAGCGCTAGCGTCGCTTGCGTCGGCTCCGCCAGGAAGGACTCGTCCCCCTCGTACGGCGTCAGGTTCAGTCCGATAAAGTCGTTCACGTCGATGTGCCGCTGCCAGCGTCCGGTGCGGAAGCCCCGCCACCCGTCGGCAGAAGCGGCGGCGACCGCCGCTTCGTTCAAATGCTTTTCTGTAGTCGCCATGCTGGTTCCCTCCCAGTTGATTAGGTCGTGTTCAAAAAGTTCGATTTTCGGCGCCGAGAAGGTCGGACGTCTATAAAGCGAATTTTCCGTAAAACGCGTTGCGGTAGACGTCGGCCAGTTCGGTAACCAGAGGCATGCGCGGGTTCGCCGTCGTACATTGGTCCTCGAACGCCCGGTCGGCCAAATAGTCGACTTTGCTCTCGAAGTCGTTCGGATCGAAGCCGAGCGCCTGGAACGATTCCGGTATGTCGAGCGAGCGGTTCAGCTTGCGGATCGCGCCGATCAAGCCGGCGACGCCCTCCTCGGTCGTGCCGCAGGGGAGTCCGAGCATTCTGGCAATGTCGGCATAACGCTTGTCGGCGACGAAGTGATCGTATTTCGGGAACGAAGCGAACTTCGTCGGCTTCTCGGCGTTATAGCGGATGACGTGCGGCATCAGAATCGCGTTCGTGCGGCCGTGCGCCGTATGGTACTGTCCGCCCCACTTATGGGCCAGGCTGTGGTTGATGCCGAGAAATGCATTGGCGAAGGCCATGCCTGCGATCGTCGAGGCGTTGTGCATTTTCTCGCGCGCTTTCGGATCGGCCTTATGGTACGAAGCCTCCAGATTCTCGAATACGAGCTGGATCGCCTTGAGCGCCAATCCGTCCGTGTAGTCGTTGGCCATGACCGATACGTACGACTCGATCGCGTGCGTCAGCACGTCCATGCCGGTGTCGGCGACCGCCGTCTTCGGCAGGCTGTAGACGTAATCCGGGTCGATGATCGCGACGTCCGGAGTCAGCTCGTAGTCGGCGAGCGGATATTTCGTATTGCCCTTGTTCTTGTCGGTGATGACGGCGAACGAGGTCACTTCCGATCCGGTGCCCGAAGTCGTCGGGATGGCGACGAATTTCGCCTTGCGGCCGAGCCGCGGATATTTGTAGATCCGCTTGCGGATGTCGAGGAACTTCATCTTCAGCGAATCGAAGCTCGTATCCGGATATTCGTAGAACAGCCACATCGCCTTCGCCGCGTCCATCGGCGAGCCGCCGCCGAGCGCGACGATGCAGTCCGGCTTGAACCGGGCCATCATCCGCGTGCCGCGCTCCACCGTATCCGTCGACGGGTCGGGCTCGACCTCGGAGAAGATTTCGATCGCGACCGGCATCGCCCTTTTCCGAAGATAGTATTCGACCTTCTCCACGTAACCCAGGCTGACCATCGCGGCGTCGGTGACGATCATCACCCGCGCGATGTCCGGCATTTTCTCCAAATATTGCGTCGCTCCGCGTTCGAAGTACACTTTCGGCGGCACCTTGAACCACTGCATGTTCAGCGTGCGATAGGCGACCCGCTTCAGGTTCACCAGGTTGACCGCGGTGACGTTCGACGTCGTCGAGTTCTGGCCGTACGAGCCGCAGCCGAGCGTCAGCGACGGCAGGTTCGTGTTGTAGATGTCGCCGATCGCGCCGTGCGTCGACGGAGCGTTCACGATGATGCGTCCGGTTTGCAGACGGGCCGAGAATGCCGCGATGACTTCCTGGTCGTTCGAATGGATGACCGACGAGTGGCCCATTCCGCCGAAAGCGACGACCTGCGCGGCCCGCTCGATGCCTTGCTCGGCGTTTTTGACCTTATAGCAGGCAAGCACGGGGCTCAGCTTCTCGGCGGATAACGGATGCTTGTCTCCGACGCCGGCCAATTCCGCGACCAATATTTTCGTGCCGGCCGGCACCGCGACCCCGGCCATCTCGGCGATTTTCGTCGCCGGTTGGCCGACGATGACCGCGTTTACTGCGCATTTCTCGGAGTTGATGACCAGGCCGGATACTTTCTCCGTTTCTTCCTTGTTCAAGAAATAGCAGCCGAGCTGGGTCATTTTCTTTTTCGCCGCCGCATAGATCGGTTCGTCGAGAATGACCGCCTGCTCCGAAGCGCAGATCATGCCGTTGTCGAATGTTTTGGATAAGATCAGGTCCGTAATCGCCTGGTCCAGATCCGCCGTCCGCTCAATGAAGCAAGGCACGTTGCCGGGACCGACGCCGAGCGCCGGCTTGCCGGTGCTGTACGCCGCCTTGACCATCGCCGAGCCGCCGGTCGCGAGCACGAGCGCCACGTCCCGATGGTTCATGAGCTGCTGCGTCGCCTCTACGGACGGATGCTCGATCCATTGGATGCAGTGCTCCGGAGCGCCCGCCTCCACAGCCGCCTCGAGCAGCGTCTTCGCCGCTTCCCGGCTGGATTTCTGCGCCGAAGGATGGAAGGCGAAGATGATCGGGTTGCGCGTCTTGGCGGCAATCAGCGCCTTGAACATCGTCGTGGACGTCGGATTGGTCACCGGCGTAATTCCTGCGATCACCCCGACCGGCTCGGCGACGACGCGATAATTCTCGTATGGATTGTCCTCGATGACGCCGACCGTCTTCTCGTTCTTGATGCTATGGTAGATGTATTCGGTGGCGAAGATGTTTTTCGTGATTTTGTCCTCGTACACGCCGCGTCCGGTTTCCTCTACCGCCAATTTCGCAAGCGGCATATGCTTATCCAGGCCGGCCAGCGCCATTTTCTGCACGATCTCGTTGACGGCATCCTGATCCAGCCGCATGTATTCTTCTTGGGCCTGCTTGGCTCTGGCGGTCAGCAGATTGACTTCTTTCTGGGCGGCGACGAACGTTTCCTGAACCTGCTCCTTGGCTGCCATGGGCATCGTTCCTCCTTCGATTGGTTAAGATCCGATGTACTCGATTTCTTCCAACAAGCGTTCGGCTGCCGGAACGACCGTCTCGTTCTCGACCCGAAAATGCTCGGCGATAATCATAAGCACCTGAAGCAGGCGCGAAAGGCAATCTTCCGGGGACTCCCCGTTGCTTACGGCCGCCATGTACGCGTCGTAAAATTGGCAGGCGATCGCGTCCTCCTGCTCGAGCACCGCCGCCGGCCCCATTCTTCCTCCGCAGATGGCGGATCGGGCGATCGGATAGATGATCTGCTTTTCTTTGGCCAAATGAGCCTTCCAGTCACTCATAAAAGCGACGAACTTCTCGTGCACGCCGCGATGGTGCGCTCCCCAGAACGGGTAATCGAAGTTGCCGGGGTTCCACCGCATGAGCCTGCATAATTCGAGAAGCCTGTCGTAAAGCGCGTCGTGTTCTTCCTTCCACTGGTCGTACCTCATATACAAAGCGTAGAGGGGAGAATTGACCGTGTGGGGCATCTAAAACACTCCTTTTCTCGTAGTCGCCTTCCGGCCGCTCGGTTTGCCGGGTATGCCTAGAAACCGTAAGCGTTGGATCTGTCCGTCAAATCCAGCATAATCTCGTCTTCTTCCCGAAAACGATTGTTCAACACCGCGTAAGCTTGAATCAGATAGGAGGTCATCTTGCGGGCTTCCTCCCGCCCGATCGGATACTCGGCCTTCTCCAGCGTGCGCATAAACGTTCGCAAATACTGGTCGGCCAGCTCGTACTCCTGTTCCATGAGCAAGAACAAATCCGGCTCCGCTCCGAGATACGACGCCGCTTGCGGGAACAGCTCGGAATCCTCCCACTTGGTATGGGCGATCCAGTGTCTCATGAACATTTTGACGCAATCGTGGAGCTGGCGGATTTCGCGATTCAGCCTTTTCTCCTCGGGATCGTTGCGGACGACGCAGGCTTGATCGTAAATGTTTCTCAATTCATCCTTTAGCGTTTCGTGTTCTTGCCGCGCCCGGGCAACGGAGGATTCGAGCATCCTCTCGCGCATCTCTTCGGTAATCGCGACAGGGTCGACAGCGACGTGCAGTTTTACCACGGGATCACTTCCCTTCGTCTTCTTGACCCCAGTATATACCGGCTTCTCGATATTACTTGTGAATTTAATCACATTGTAACAAACAATTCTTAACCGGAAGGGGAATTGGACACAGGTTTGACGCAATTGGCGAGTTTCGCGAGGCGCTGGCGATGATTTAGTTCGCTTGCAGCACGCGCGGCGCCACTATGTGTTGGAACAAGGGCGATGACGACGAATTAGCTCGCGGGACGGTACTATGGACCGGATCACGGGGCGATTGCGACGAATTAGCTCGTGGGACGGTAATATCGGTTGGGTCACGGGGCGATGACGATGGATTGGAACTTGAGAGGCGCTGCCCCTTCGATCTACTCGAGGGGGAACACACCTTGTAGATTTCTAGCGGCAAATCCGCTTTAAATTCGCTGCCGTAGCAATATCGAGCAATAAAAAAAGGATGTGCCCTCCTTCGCAGAGGCTGCATCCTTAATGCCATTAACTATTGTCGACTAACCGCGCCCCATCCACGCACGCACTCACTCACTCACCCCCACTCTCCGCACACGCATTCACCCACTCCTTTTCCCCTTCTATCTCTATCTCTATCTCTATCTCTATCTCTATCTCATTCTCTATCTCTATCTCTATCTCTATGTCTATCTCTATGTCTATCTCCTTGCCAACCTGTCATCTGCCGCGCGTACACACTTCTTTACGCTCTCACTCTTCAACTCTCGCCAGCCGAACAAGAGCGCTGTCCGGAGTCGTCGGGAGCTCGCTGCCGCCTTTCGGCTCGATCGTAAAACGCAGAACATCGGGCGGCGCCATTTCGCGAAAGCGCGAGTACAAATGTCCCTGCCCGCTGTGGAACTCCAGCAAACCGAGGTTCATTAAGCGGCTGCTGCTGTCCGCCCAGGCTTGCACGTCGCTCGCGTCGGATTCGACCACGCCTTCCAGCAGCACGAACAGCTCCTTCGTATCGGCATTGATCCATACCGTTAGGCTGCGCCGCGGCTTGATCGCCGAAGCGGGCACGGGCCATGCCGCCGCGATATCCGTCGACGAAATGACGCGGGTTCCGGGAAGCTCCATCAGCCTCGCCCCTTCCGGCACATGTATCCTCGCGTAATGCCGCGCTTCTAGCGAAGTCGCGACGACGGGCTCCTCCTGGGTTGCCGGATACTTAAACAAGCCGATCAAAGCGAACCCAAGCAGCGCCGCGCATACGAAAGCCGCCGCCATTCTCCCCGGCCTGCGCTTCGCTCGGCGGAACAAAGCCCGCAAAGCCATCCTCCGGCGCAGCGAACGGTACACGCTGGATGCCGGCTCCTGCTGGCCCGAGTCAACTTCCCCTGATTCCTGCCGACCAACAATCCCCCCAGCCTTTTGCGAACCGCTTTTCTCCTTAGGCGTTTCCACTTCGACAATCGCTTCAGCCGTTTCCCGGTGGACAGTCGCCTCCGTCGCTTTCCGATCCATTGCCGGCTCTGCCGCATCCCGAACTAGAGTTGCTTCCGCCGCTCCCGGAACGGAGCCAGCATAGCCTGTCGGCATACCGATCAGCTCTGCCCAATGCTTGCAGGCGCCGCGGCAGACGGAGCAGCTCTCCGCATGTCTCTCCATAGCCTCCGCCGCAGCGCTGCCCAATTTGCCGAGATGATAGTCGACCCAACGCTCATCCGGTATGCCGCAATATCTGCCCAGCATATCAGCCTCCTCCTCTCGGGCCGTCCGACCAGCCGAGACGCTCCATCGCTTTGTGCAAATGGTTCAAGCCGTAGCGAACGCGCGACTTGACCGTGCCGATCGGGACCCGCCACACGTCCGCCAGCTCCTTGCGCGTGCGATCCCCGAAATACACTTCGGCCAGCGTCTGCCGCTGCACGCCGTCCAGCTCGGCCAGCGCCTGCCTGAGCGCCTCCCCTTCCATCTTCGCCAACACTCGTTGCTCCGGAAGCGCCGCCTCCCCTGCCCAAGCAAGCCTGCGCTGCTCGAACGGAGTCTCGCGCTGCTCCAGCACGATCCGTTGGCGCTTGCGAAGACGATCCATGCACCGGCTCTTCGTCAGCACGGCAAGCCAGGCTTCGACCGAGCCTCTCTCCGGAGAATATTTCTCCGGCTGCGAGATAACGGTCAGCAGCACGTCATGGCAGACATCCTCCATCTCCATCCGGTCTCCCCCTAGAAGCTTGCCGGCGATACCCATGACAAAAGGAGCAGCTTGGCCGTAGAAGCGGTCGAACGCCTCCATCGAGCCCTCTCGCATTCGCGAAAACAATTCGAACAGATCCTCGCGCCCTTTCCGGCCAGGGACCGTGCTCATGTTCATCGCACCTCCGCAAAGTCTTTTCGAGACTAAATTATCAGATAGCCGCCTCCGTGAAAACCGGCCGTGCGTTTTTTTATCTTCCTTTAAGCTTCCTCTAAGCAATTTTTTAACTTTCGGCTAAATCCGTTCGCGAACGTCGGGCGTAATAAGGGTGAACACCACATTTTGGTTCTGAGGGGGATATGTTGTCATGAAAAAACGGATCAGACCCTTATCCGGAGCGCTCGCCTTAACGCTGCTGCTTGGCGCTCTCGCAGGCGGAGCGTCGCTGGCGGCGGCCGCGCCGCTGCTGAAGCTGTTCACGCCGTACACCTATTTATCGGTGTCGCCGGGAGAGACGATCTCCTATTCGGTCGACGTCATCAACGATTCCGACGAAATCCGTTCGGCCGACGTCGCGCTCGATGTCGGGAGCCTTAATTGGAAATACGAGCTGACGGCCGGCGGGAACCGCATCCGGCAAATTTCCGTCAAGCCCGGAGAGTCGCAGACGCTCAGCCTGAGCCTGACCGTGCCTTTGGAGGTCAACAAGGGCGATTATTCGTTTAAGCTGAACGCCGGGGATTTCGGCACCCTTCCGCTGAAGGTGAACGTGGCGGAGCAAGGCTCCTACAAATCCGAGCTGTCGGTCGATCAGCCGAACCGCGAAGGCCACGCCGACTCCAAGTTCACGTACGGCCTGACGCTCGATAACCGGACCGCCTCCGAGCAGCAGTATGCGCTGAGCGCGGAAGCTCCGGCGGGCTGGGACGTCCGCTTCTCCGTCAGCGGCAGCAACGTCACGTCCGTCGATGTGGATCCGGGCAGCTCCAAAACGATCAGCCTGGACGTCACTCCTGCGGAAAATGCCGCCGCCGACACGTACCCGATCGTCGTTCAAGCGGCCAGCGGAAGCTCGTCGGCACAGGCGCAGGTGGAAGCGGCGATTACCGGATCGTACGGCCTGACGCTCAGCACGGCCGACGAGCGGCTCAGCGCCGACATTACCGCCGGCAAAACGCGCAATCTCGAGCTTGTCGTCAAAAATACGGGCTCCGCGGAATTGACCGACGTCAGCCTGAGCGGACAGCTTCCCGCCAATTGGGAAGTGACGTTCGAGCCGAAGACGATCCGTTCTATCGCGGCGGGCCAGTCCGTTCCGGTCACCGCCACGGTCAAAGCCTCCGACAAAGCGCTGGCCGGCGACTATGTCGCCAACCTGACCGCAAGCTCGACGGAAAAAACGGCCTCCGCCATGCTCCGCGTCACCGTTGAAACGTCCGTGCTGTGGGGCTGGATCGGGGTGTTGATCGTCCTCGTCGTGCTGGCCGGCATCTACGGTTTGTTCCGGAAATACGGGAGGCGGTAAACGTGACTACGATCGAAGCGGCCGAACCGGTCATTCAGCTTAAAAACCTGTCGAAAACGTACGGAGACTTTACCGCTGTCGACCGTCTGAATCTGAACATCTATCCGGGCGAAATTTACGGCCTGCTCGGCCCCAACGGCGCCGGCAAAACGACGACCATCCTGATGATGCTCGGCCTGAGCGAGCCGGCGTCGGGAGAAGCGTTCGTCTGCGGCATCGACGCGACCCGCAATCCGATGCAGGTCAAGCGCAAGGTCGGGTATATGCCGGACGACGTCGGATTTTACGAGGATCGGTCGGCGCTGGACAATCTCGTCTATACGGCAAGGCTTAACCGCATCCCCGAAGCGGAGGCGAGAAGCCGCGCGCTTCTGCTGCTCGAGCGCGTCGGGCTGGCGGAGGCCGCGCACAAGCGGGCCGGCACGTTCTCGCGGGGGATGCGCCAGCGGCTCGGGTTGGCGGACGTGCTGATCAAAAATCCGCAGGTCATCATCCTCGACGAGCCGACGCTCGGCATCGACCCCGAAGGAGTGCGAGAGCTGCTCGCGCTCATTCGCGACCTGAGCCGCAACGAGGGGCTGACCGTCCTTCTGTCGTCCCACCATCTGCACCAGGTGCAGCAAATTTGCGATCGCGTCGGCTTGTTCGTCCAAGGCAAGCTGATCGCCTCCGGAGACATCGATACATTGTCCCGCCAGCTTGACGGCGCGCCGACGTACCGGATCGAGCTGGACGTCTCGCCGTGGGGCGAGACTCTCGAAGACGCCCTGCGCGGCGTCGAAGGCGTAACCGACGTACGGCTTAAGCCCGGCGACAGTCTGGCGGACAGCGCCCGTCAAGACGCGGACGGCGTCACCGCCATCGTCTCGGGCGCGACGGATATGACCGCGGCGCTGACGAAAGCGGTCATCGCCTCCGGCGCGTCCCTGCTTGGCGTACGTCCTCTCCGCTACGGACTGGACGACATTTATCACCGTTATTTCGAAGGAGGCGAGACGCGTGAGCGCTTGGGTTAACAAATGGCTCGGGACGGCGGACAAAGCGCGGACGGGCGCGGATGAACCAACTGCGGCGGGCGTGCGCGTTTCGCGAACCGCAAGTCCGTTCCGGGTCATGGTTCAGAAGGAGTTCGGGGACCATATTCGCAGTTGGCGGTTCGTCATCCTGCTCGGAATCGTCACCCTCGCCTGCATCGGCTCGCTGTATACAGCCGTCACCGCGCTTAAAGACGGAGCGCAGACTTCCGGCGGAGACGCCGACTTCCTGTTTCTGAGCATGTTCACGTTATCTTCGAGCGGCCTGCCGAATTTCCTGACGTTCCTCTCCTTCCTGGCCCCGCTGATCGGCATCGCCATCGGTTTCGACGCGGTCAATTCGGAGCGGAGCAAAGGCACCCTCAGCCGAATCATGTCTCAGCCGGTTCACCGCGACGATTTCCTGGTCGCCAAGTTCGTCGCCGGCCTGCTGCTGATCGCGGTCGTCGTCTTCTCGCTCGGGTTTCTGGTCATGGGAACGGGCTTGTATACGATCGGGTATCCGCCGACTCCGGAGGAATTCGGACGCGTCATCGTCATGCTGCTCATTACGACCGTCTATGTCGGCCTGTGGCTGAACCTGTCGCTGCTGTTCTCGGTCCGATTCAAGCAGGCGGCAACCTCCGCGCTCAGCGGCATCGCGGTATGGATTTTCTTCCTCGTCTTTTACGGCATGATCGTCAATCTGATCGGCAACGCTTTGATGCCAAGCGATCCGAACGACGTGAACGCTTATATGGACGCGCAAAGTCTGCTCACGCTGCTGTCGCGGATTTCTCCGGCCCAGCTGTTCCAGGAAGCGGCATCGACGCTGCTGCTGCCGGACGTACGCACGCTGAATCCGTTCGTAACGCAGGAGCAGGCGTACCTTGCGATCTCGACGCCGCTTTCGTTCGGTCAAAGCACGCTGCTCGTTTGGCCGCATATCGTGGCGCTGATCGCCGAAACGTCGTTGTCGTTCGCCGCGACCTACCTGCTGTTCATGCGCCAGGAAATTCGTTCGAGATCGTGAATCGGCAACGAAAAAGGGACAGTTCACGTCGATCGGCCCATCGGCTCTTCGGCTTGAACTATCCCTCTTTTTTTAACGAAGATCCCCGATCCCTCGCAGGACAAACCCGATGACGAAATCCGCCTCCTCCTCGTCGCTGCCGGGCGGTTCTTCCGCGGCCAATACGAAACGGAGCACAAACCTGCTGAAAATAAACGGAAAAACCAGCTTCAGCAGCCGCTCGTTCGGCAGCTCGGGCAAATCCCCCTTCGCCTTGAAATGATCTATCGCGCGGAAAATATAAACGACGATGTCGCGATTGATATGCGACATCAATTCGTTTCGCAGCTCGTCCCGGTAGACGAACTCCTTGACGACGACGCGGAAAATCTCCTTGTTCGCCCGGAAAAAACGCAGCCGATTCAAAAACATCGCGCGAAGAAAAGACTCGAACCCGGCGTGCTTTACCGGATCGACTTCTTCGAACACCTCCTGCGCCATCACCGGAAGGGACTCCTTCAGGAACGGCACGATGACCGCCAGCAGCAGGTTTTCCTTTGTGCCGTAGTGACGGAAGATCGTTCCTTCCGCCACCCCGGAGCGCTTGGCGATCTCGCTCGTCGACGTATTGGCGTAACCCTTCTCCGCGAACAGCGCGATGGCGCTTTCCAGTATGCGCTGCTGCTTGACCGTCTCCTTCTTCGACAGCTTGGCGGATGCCATCATTCGATCCAAAATATTATCGGACGACATGTTCTCATTCCTTTTTACTTACGGTATCTCTTCAGCGCGAGCGCGTTTAGAACGATAAATAGGGCGGCGAACGCAGCCAATACGAGCAAATTGGACGCAATGTCCCCGATCCCCTCGCCCCGGTACATGACGCCCGTCAGCGCGTCCCCCGCGTAATAAAGCGGCATAATGGTCGCCAGCGCCTGCAGCCAGTCCGCCATTCCGTCCAGCGGCAAAATCCCGGCGAAAAACACTTGGGGAATGACGACGACCGGAATAAACTGCACCATCTGAAACTCCGACGATGCAAACGTGGACAGCAAAATGCCGATCGACAGCGCCACAAGCGCCACCAGCAGATTGACGAGCAGCACGTTCCAGATCGAGCCCGCCAGCGGGATGTCGAGCACGTTCACCGCGTATACGACGACGATAACCGTCTGGATAACGGCGAAAATACCGTATCCGGCCAGATACCCGGTCAGCACTTCCCCTCTGCGGATCGGCGTGGACATCAAGCGCTCCAGCGTGCCGGTCGTTCGTTCCCTGAGCAATCCGATGCCGGAAATCAAAAAAACGAAAAAGAAGACGAAAAACCCGACGAGAATCGGACTGAGCACATCGAAAAAGGACGACTCCGGACCTCCGAATACGTAGCTCGTTTCAATCTCCGGTTGCCCGGCTCCGCTCATCGGAATTCCCATCGCGGCTAACGATTGAAGCGCGGCGATCTGACCGATTTTCATCCGGAGCGCCTTCGCCTGCGTAGGGTCCGCGTTCTCGAGCGTCAGAGAGGGGCGGCCGTCTTCGATCGTCAAGACGGCGTCGAGATTCTGCTCCTCGATCGTTGCGACGGAGGCGTCGGACACCGGCACCACGTCGAATCCGGCTTGCGCCAGCACGCCCTCCAGCGCGACGTCCGCGTGAACGACGCCCAATCGCGGTGCGTTCGCCTCTCCTCCGTTCAGTATATAATACATCAGCGTTAATACAAGCAGCGGCGCAGCGAGCAGCAGCGCGAGCGTCCTTTTGTCCCGGACCATCTGACGGCAAATTCTGGCGATCAGCGCTCTCGTTCTCATCGGCCGGAACCCCCCGCCGCCAGAAATACGTCCTCCAGATTGTCCGCCCCGTACTGTGCCATGAGTTCCCGGGGCGTTCCCGAGGTCAGTATGCGCCCGTCGCGAACCATCGCGAGATAGTCGCATCTGGCCGCTTCGTCCATTACGTGCGTCGTAACGACGATCGTCTTGCCCTCTTCTTCCTTCAATCGCAGCAGCTCGTTCCAGATCGACACCCTAAGCT
>JAEZZE010000126.1 GCA_023418755.1 Bacillota bacterium
GATTATTGAACGGATCAAGCTATCACTTTGCCGTTACCGCTTATAACGCGGCAGGGGCCGAATCGGCCCGCTCGGCTCCCGTTCAGGCGGCGCCGACGAGCGGGGCCGTCCAGCTTCCGCCGGATCCGGCGAACGTAGCCCCTCCGGTCCCGCTTGTCGAAGCGTCCATCTTTAACGCGGTTATCGAATTCTTGTACAAAGGCGATCAACCGATTCAGATTGGCGTGGAGGAAGGCGCGATCGAGCCGAAACGGGTCGCGGTGCTGCGCGGCAAAGTCGTCGACTCGCTTAACGAGCCGCTGGCGGGCGTCAAGGTGACGGTGCACGGCTATGAGGAGTTCGGGCACACGTTCACGCGCGCAGACGGCATGTTCGATATGGCCGTGAACGGCGGCGGGCAATTGGTGGTCGATTATACGCGGGAAGGCTACATGCCTCTGCAGCGCAAGATCGGCACCGATTGGGAGCAATATGCCGATCTGCCTGTCGTCACGATGCTGCCTTACGACAGCAGGGTAACGGAAATCGCGTTTGACAGCAACGACTATCAGGTCGCGCAAGGCAGTCCGGTAACGGATGAAGAGGGAACTCGGCAGGGAACGCTGATCGTTCCGCCGAATACGACCGGCACGCTGGTTATGCCGGATGGCTCGACGCAGTCGTTCTCGAAGATGAGCTTCCGGGCGACCGAATATACCGTCGGCGAGAACGGACCGTCCGCGATGCCGGGAGAACTGCCGACATTCGTGGGCTATACGTACGCCGTAGAGCTGTCGGCCGACGAGGCGGTCGCCGCCGGCGCGACGGAAGTTCGTTTCGATCAGCCATTGTACTACTATGTGGACAATTTCTTGGAGTTCCCCGTCGGCGAGACGGTGCCGATCGGCTACTATGATCGGCAAGCGGCGAACTGGGTGCCGTCGGCCAACGGCCGGATTATCGGAATCGTGAGCGTGGACGGCGGCATCGCGGCCGTCGATATCGACGGCGACGGGCTTGCGGACAGCGAACAGAAGCTGGCCGCAATCGGGCTGACGGCCGAGGAGCGAACGGAGTTGGCCAAGCTGTACGCTCCGGGCAAGAGCTTGTGGCGCGTGCCGATCGAGCACTTCACGCCATGGGATTGCAACTGGCCGTACGGACCGCCGAGGGATGCCATTTTTCCGCCGAATAAAAGACCTTGGCATATGCGAAATAAGATGGAGGATCCGTGCATCGAGAAGGGTTCGATTATCGGTTGTCAGGATCAATCTCTCGGCGAATCTATCCCGGTTGCGGGGACCGACTACAATTTGCACTACCAAAGCAAGCGAACGGAAGGCTATCGGTACAAATCCTCGATGGTCATTCCGCTGAGCGACGATGGCGATCTCCCGGATTCGCTGCAGAGCATCTCCGTGACGATCCATATCGCGGGAAGGACGTTCAAGCGGAGTTTCGCGCCATCTTCCGGCTTAAGCTATACGTTTCATTGGGATGGCAACGATGCTTACGGCCGGTCTCTTCTCGGAAGCCATCCGTATACCGTGAAAGTAGACTACAACTGGCGGCTGCAATACTATGCATCCCGGTCCGACTTCGAAGCGAGCTTCGCTCGCCTGGGGATAGTCGGTTCGGTCATTGGGCAAAGGAATGCGCAGACGATTGCGACGACCAAGCAGTGGGAGGGAGTGTTGGCCAGTCCGGTTCACCCTTACAGGGAAGCGGGAATCGGCGGGTGGAGTCTGGATAATTGGCATCGATTCGACCTTGTCGCCAATCAACTCGTGATGGGCAATGGGACTTCTCGCGTATTGCCCGATCATTTGGAACTGAACGCGTCCGAGCTTAAATACAGTAAGGGGCCTTATCATCCAACCGGGGAAGAAGTCGTCTTGTCACACCAATATAGCGTCTACGATTTGCAGGCCGCTAACGACGGCGAATTGATTGTGATGGCCGGAAGATCCGGCAATATTGACATCTATCGGTTGACTACAGACGGTGAAATGGAATTTTATGAATTTACGCCCAAGGCAAGGAACTACGAGATCGATGTTGATTCCGACGGGACGATTTACACCGTAAGTTCATCAGGGAGAGCGTTATACCGGTATCAGTTAGGCACAACGCCGGGGGAGAAAATTGCCGGGTTGAATAAGAATACGACATTTCCCAACCAGGATTATGATGGCAAGCGAGCGTTGGATGTCGAGCTATTCTCTGCGCGCATTCCGCGGAAGGGACCCGACGGCAGCATTTATTTCCGGGAAAATTGGTCCTTGTACAAAGTCGATCCGGACGGAATTCTCTCAGCGCTGGGGGAGAGAGAGACGGTTGGGGTCGATAACGGGTCCGCAAGCAAAAAAAACATAGGGAATATTACCAATTTCTCGATCGCCGACAACGGAGGCATCTATGTTGTCGATCTGGCGGGAGGGGGATGCCCGTACGATCCGAAAGTTTCAGATTGCTATGGGAACAGAATCCGCTATATTTCGCCTGAAGGTATCCTTTCGCCGGTCTTCGACAGCAGAGCTCGTAACGATCTGCAACCGGAGAGCGGCGTGGCCGACACGGCTGCTCCGATGCAAATCGGCGACATTGAATTGGGCAGAGACGGTTCCGTTTATTTTATGGACGTCAGCCAATACCGGCTGTTCCGGCTTACGCCTGACGGCAAGCTGGAGGAGCCGTATCTCCGACACATTGAAGCGATCAAAAATGAACTGACTTCCAGGTTCGGCGCATCCGATGAACCCATGAAGTTCTATCTGCTGGACTTCGGGCCGCAAGGCGAACTGTATCTCAGGGTAGCGCATAAGAAAAACGGGGCGACAAAATTCTATGCGTTCCGTTTAGGCGATATTGCGGAGAATGACGCCATCTACCGCGTTCCGTCGGCTGACGGTTTACAGGTCTTCGAATTCGACCGCGCGGGCCGGCATCTGCTGACGAGAAACGCGCTGACGGAGGAAATCGAATACCGCTTCAACTATGACGGGTTAGGCCGGCTGATCTCCGTCGCCGATGCCTACGACAACCTGACGACGATCGAGCGTGACGGAGAGGGACGGCCCGTAGCGCTGACAGCGCCGGGCGGACAGCGAACTGCGCTTGTACTGGATGAAGATGGAGAACTGGCCGAGGTAACGAATCCGGTGGGAGAGGCGTACCGGATGAAGTACGAGAATGGCCTGCTGACGGAGGTGACGAATCCGGCGCAGGGCGTCAGCCGCTACGAGTACGACAACCAGGGCTTGCTCGTTCGGGCAGTCGATCCGCAAGGCGGCGTCAAGACGCTGCATCGAACGGATAACGGCGACGATTATTCGGTCGCCTTCACCGATCCGGACAGCAGGACGACCCAATATGAGGTGTCCGAGGCCGGAGGAAAGACGATTCGTACGACAACGGACCCGAACGGTTACCGTATCGTGAGCGAATCCGTTCCCGGCGTTAGCGAGACGGCGACGCTTCCGGACGGCACGATCTTGCGCAAGACGTTCGGCGTCGATCCCCGCTGGGGTAAGAACGCGTCGTTCGCCTCCGAAGTCACGTATACGTCTCCGGACGGCACAGTCTCCTCCTTCCGGGAGCAGCGCACGGCTGACGTCGATGCCGAAGGCAAGCTCACGGCGTATACGGTCACTCATACGCTGAACGGCGATGTGTCGACGCTGAGATACGATGCGGCAAGCAAAAAGTTCACGCATACGACCGCGGAAGGCGTCGTCACCGAGACGTATCTGAACGAGAAGGATCGCGTCAGTCAGGTCGTCTGGCCGGGTTCGGGATTGCATCCCCTCGTATACCTCTACGATGGGCTGGGGCGTCTCGCCCGAATGGAGCAAGGCGACAAACATGTGCAGTATACGTACAACGACCGCAACCAGATCGTGTCGGAAAGCGACGCGTTCGGCAGCGTCAAGCGCTATCAGTACGATGACGCCGGCCGCCTCGCGTCGGTGACGACGCCGGGGAACAGGACGTATGGCAAATCGTACGATGAGCTGGGCCGGTGGACGGGAACAACGATGCCGGAAGGCGCCGGCTACAACCAGACCTATAATGCGCTTGGACAGTTCGAATCATTCGGGCCGGAAGGCGCCTCCTGGTACCGCTCGGAATATGACGAGGGCGGCGCCATGCGGCAATCGCAGCTCGCGAGCGGCCGCACGGTAGAACATCTGAGGGAGCCGGACGGGGGCAAGCGGCCGATCGCCATGAACGATGCGGACATCGAGCGAACGTTCGCGTACGTAGGAAACTCACCGCTTGCGGCCGCGATGACGAGCAGCATGCCGGGCAACCCGACCAGAAGCCAATCCATCGTGTACGGATATGCGGGCGAGAATGTTGCCTCCATGAATTGGAGCGGCAAGGCGAATGCCTCCATGTCGTATGAATACGACGATTTCTTCAACCTGACGAATATCCGCACGACGGCAGGCGGAACCGTGTCGGATATCTCTCTGCAATACGACAGAGACGAGAATGTGACCCAATATGGCCCGTTCCAGTTCGACCGTACCGGTCCGTTGCGCGCCGTCGGTTCCATAAGCGATGGCGAGATGGACATTCGGATCGACTACGACGATTACGGCGTAATCGAAGCGGTGGCCTACTTGCTCGGAGGGCGAGAAGTGTATCGGGAGCGCTATGCGCATGATTTGAGAGGATTCGTCACGGAGACGATCGTGGAATCGGAAGAAGGAACGGAGACGATTCATTACGGTTACGACGCGGACGGTCAATTGACGAGCTTGACCAGCCAAGGACCCGGCGGACAATCGGCAACCGAAGCGTATACGTATGACGTGAACAAAAACCGTTCGTCCTCTACCGTGAACGGAGGAGAGACGATCGTCAGCGCCTACGACGGGCACGGCGTGCTGCAGCGGGTAGGCGATATGGCATACGCCTTCGATGCGGATGGGTATTTGACGAGCCGGGGGCAAGATTCTTTCCGGTACGGCGTTCGGGGAGAATTGTTGGAGGCGACGGTGACCGGGGCGACGTATGGGTATACGTATGACGCCATCGGCAGACGCGTGGCCAAGGACGACCCCGAGGGCAGGACGACGCAATACTTGTACGGCAACCCGGATGCGCTGCATCTGCTGACCGCTTCGATCGATGCGAACGGGGAGATGACGACGTATTACTATAATGAGGCGGGGCTGTTGATTGCGCTGGAGCGAGGCGGCAGCCGATATTACGTCATAACGGATAGGGTCGGCACGCCGAAGCGAGTGCTCGACGGCAACGGCGTTATGGTCAAGTCGCTGCGCTACGACAGCTACGGCAAATTATTATTCGACTCCAACCCCGAGTTCAGGCTGGAGATCGGATATGCCGGCGGGATCGAGGATCGCGACATCGGGCTGACCCGGTTCGGCTATCGCGATTACGATGCCGCATCGGGACGGTGGACGGCGCGGGATCCGATCCTGCTTGAGAGCGGCCAGGCGAATCTGTACGTTTATGTCAACAACAATCCAGTGATGTTAAGAGATCCGTGCGGTCAATTCTGCGTAGGAGGAAGCGCTTATGCCGGAGTCGGGGCGGGAGCCAAAATATGCTTGACCGAAGAAGGCTTCTCTTCCTGCGTCGAGGGCGGCTTCGGCGCCGGCGTCGGACTGGAAGTGACGCCGTTCGAGGATCTGTCCAATAACGAGATCGTCCTGGAAGCAACGGCCAAAGTGAAGGCGGGCATAAGCAGTATAACGGCCGGATTCAAGGCCAGCCACGATCTCGATACGGACTGTATAACGTCCGGCGGGATATTGAAGGCAGATAGCGGGCCTCTCCGCATCGATGCGCTGAACCCGGAGAAGTCGGGGTTCAAGTCGGATGTAGACGGCTTTAAGCCTCATTTTAGAGACGTGCTTAATGCTGCCCGCTTTAAGGCGGAGGCGGCTGTCAAGGCAAAGCTGTGCCGCAATTTACGCTGGTAAGTCGGAGAGGCGCCCGAGAGGGCGCCTTTCTCCGTGTTTTTCGGCGATCGCGAGAGCAAGAATCGTCGCGAGGTTCGAGCCTTGCGCAATCAGAGCCAACAAGATCAACCACTGACCGGGCATTAAGGCTCCGTTTTTCCCGAGCAGTTCCCGCCGGCAATCGAGAAGCTGCCAGGTTATCGCTGGTGTCTTTCTCTATGCTCCTATGTCAGGTTTTTGACAACGAAAAGAGGGGGGAACACATCTTCTATGAGCTTTATATAGAAAACGAAAAAAGGAAAACGCTCCCATGTCAGTATAACTGACAGTTTCAAGCTTCTCATTGACACCCATCTATTTGTTTGTATATAATACAAACAAATAGATGTCGACATCGATTGACTATCCAGATCAGGCGTATGCGAATCCGATCGAGGTTGCAGCCTGTTCGCGAATGAAAGCGTTTGTGATTCGCTCGGCGATCGGTCGGATGTGCGGAGCAGCCGATGCTGCTCGACGGAAAGGAGCAATGATCAGTGTTATCTAGCAGTCAGCCAAGTACGATCAGGGCCATGAATAAATCGCTGGTTCTAAACATCGTAAGGAAGGAAGGGCCTATTTCTCGCGCTCAGATCGCCAAGAGAACGAATATCACAAGGGCGACGGTGTCCGATATCGTAAACGATCTGTTGCAGGAGAACGCGATTTACGAGGAAGGGGAGAGCAGTTCTTCCGTAGGCCGCAAGGGCATCCTTTTAAAATATAACAACGCCCTCGGCTACGGGGTCGGAATCGATATCGGCGGAACGAAAATTTCGCTGGGTATGTTCGACCTTAACGCCGAATTGCTCGTCCGCAAGAAAATTCAGACCTTCCAGGTCGAGACGAACGATGAATTCATTCGACTATTAGTGGAAGAGATCGATCGTTTCATCGCGGATAACGGTCGCGACAAGCAATCGCTGCAAGTGATCGGTATCGCGACGCCGGGAATTGTCGACTATAAAACCGGCATTGTCGTCGAAGGATCGCCGAATTTGCCCGGTTGGGAAAATCTCGACTTATGCGAGCGTATTACGGAGCTGACGGGCGTTCCGGCCATTCTCGAGAACGACGTGAGGGCGGCGCTCGTCGGGGAAGCATGGAAGGGGCAATGCCAGGACGTGCAGAGCGCGATTCTGCTCGCGGTCGGTACGGGGATCGGGTCGGCGCTGCTGATGGACGGCACGATCATCCGCGGCTTCGGCAATGCGGCCGGCGAGATCGGCTATATGATGTTCGAACGCGGC
>JAEZZE010000155.1 GCA_023418755.1 Bacillota bacterium
GGCATGCGCTCTCCGCCCTTCTTCTGGATGCGTCGTCAGAATCAGCGTATGTCGCCCCGGCATTCGCGGAAACGGCATCCGTCTAGTTCCCCGAACGCCAAAAAGAAGCCCTGCGGCAAAGTTGTCGAAGGGCCTCTTTCGAAGAAAGCGCATCCTGCAGGCTAACCGCGTTTTTTGCGGACGTTCCTCTTGGATCCGCTATGGCCTATGCGTCTTTTCGAGCCTTTGCGGCATCCGCAACGATGCCCGATGTGCCCCGCGCGGCATTTCCGTTTGCGTTTATGCCTGTCTCCCGTGCGTCCTCCGCCGGTTTGCCCTTCGGTACGTCCTTCCGGATGACCGTCGCCCAAATAGCCTCCGGTACGTCCTCCCGTTTGGCCGCCGCCGAGGTAGCCTCCGGTGCGTCCTCCCGTTCGGCCGCCGCCTAGGTAGCCTCCGGTGCGTCCTCCCGTTCGGCCGCCGCCCTCGTAGCCTCCGGTGCGTCCTCCCGTTTGGCCGCCGCCCTGGTAGCCTCCGGTGCGTCCTCCCGTTCGGCCGCCGCCCGGGTAGCCTCCGGTGCGTCCTCCCGTTCGGCCGCCGCCCGGGTAGCCTCCGGTACGTCCTCCCGTTCGGCCACCGTCGACATTGCCTCCGGTGCGTCCTCCCGTTCGGCCGCCGCCCAGGTAACCTCCGGTGCGTCCTCCCATTTGGCCGTCATTGTAATCCCATAGTCCCCAGGTTTGATGGCCATAGTTCGGTCCCGCATCGGTCGGCCCATTCTCCGGCTCCCGATCGGCGGGGGTCTGCTCGACCGGAGCTTGAATCCGCTTCTTCTTTTTCCCTCCGTGCGCCCGCCGGGGCTTGCATTTGCGAACGCGCTTCGGATGCCGTTTGTTGCCTCCATGCAACAGCATGCTCAATGAAACTGCACCTCCTGTGTGAAGTTCCTACAGTCTATGAGCCATAGCCGATCTTCGATAGAGACAGGCGCAGAATCGCCGCGAAAACGGGCGATTTCACTCAGGCAAACGCGGAATTTTCGAGGCCGCCTGGATTACGTAAAAAGAAGAAGCATCTATCTCCTGAAGACTGCCTCATACGGTCCTGAAATGACCCTGTGACGGGTACCCTTGCAAATTTCAGGATCGGGTTTCGGGCTCCCCGCAAAGTAATCGGAATAAGCTGCGAAGCTTAAGGTCACTTTGCGGGGTGTCTCGCATCGGAAGGAGATAGATGCGACTTGCATCATTCCATCGATTAACGTTAGGTACGACTCTTTTACTTAGGGGACTGCCCCATCTTATCGATTTAAGCTTCGGATCCGGACTCGACCAGCTCTCGGAACACGACGCTGACCATGATCAGCCCGGCGACCGGAGGCACGAACGCGTTGCTCGACGGCGGTTGCTGGGCTTTGCGGATTTCCGGCGCGGTGTCCGGGACGATCCGCTGCGTGACGTCTTCCCGCGGCCTGATCGGCTCCTCCGTCGAGAATACGACTTTGACGCCTTTTTTGATGCCGGCTTCGCGCAGCTTCCTGCGGACGACGCGGGCGATCGGGTCGACCGTCGTCTTCGAAATGTCGGCGACCTGAAACCGGCTCGGGTCCATCTTGTTCGCGGCGCCCATGCTGGAAATGACCGGAATGCCGCGTTCGAGACATTGCTTGATGAGATGGACCTTATAGACGATCGTATCCGAAGCGTCGATCACGTAATCCAACGGATACTTGAACAGCTCCTCGTACGTCTCCTCCGTATAAAACATCCGAAGAGCAACGGCGTCGCATTCCGGATTGATCAGCTTGATCCGTTCCTTCATCAATTCCGCCTTCGGCTGGCCGACGGTGGTCGTCAGCGCGTGAACCTGACGGTTGACGTTCGTAATATCGACGACGTCCTTATCGATCAAGATAATGCGGCCGATACCCGAACGGGCCAGCGCCTCGGCGGCAATGCCGCCGACTCCGCCGATGCCGAGAACGGCCACGGTGCTTCGCTTCAGCTTCTCGAGCCCCTCCGGTCCGATCGCCAGCTCCGTTCTGGAAAATTGGTGCAACATCGGTATGCTCGCTCCTTTTGGTTAGCCTTGGCTTTGCTCGTCCGCTTCGCCTGCAGGCACGGCTTCCGGGGCGGCGTTCTTCGCCTGGGCCGCGACGGCCTTGGCCGACAGCCTCACATGCAGGTCTTCCAACTGGCGGTCGGCGACCGGCGAAGGCGCGTCGCACAACAGATCGGTAGCGCTGGCCGTCTTAGGGAAGGCGATCGTCTCGCGCAGGTTCGTGCGTCCCGCCAGCAGCATGACCAAACGGTCCAGGCCGAAGGCGATGCCGCCGTGAGGAGGCGTGCCGTATTCGAACGCGTCGAGGAAGAAGCCGAACTTCTCTTTTGCCTCTTCGAGCGAGAAGCCGAGCGCCTTGAACATTTGCTCCTGCACGTCGCGGCGATAGATTCGCATCGAGCCGCCACCGACTTCGTAGCCGTTAAGCACGATATCGTACGCCTGCGCGCGAATTGCGCCCGGATCGCTGTCGAACAGCGCCAGATCGTCGTCGTTCGGACGGGTGAACGGATGGTGCTCGGCGACGAACCGCTTCGCTTCCTCGTCCCAGCCGAGCAGCGGAAAGTCGACGACCCACAAGAATTTGTACGCGCTGTCGTCGATCAGACCGAGCTCGCGGCCGACCTTCAAACGGAGGTTGCCCATGACGTCGGCCGCCGTCTTCAGCTTGTCGGCGGAGAACGTGATCAGGTCGCCTTCCTCGACGTTCAGACGCTCGGTCAGCGCCGCGATCTCCTCCGGCTTGAAGAACTTCACGATCGGTCCGTTCCACTTGCCTTCCTTCACGGTGATCCAGGCGATTCCCTTGCCGCCGTACCGGGCCGCGAACGGCTGCAGATCGTCGAGCTCCTTGCGGCTCCAGCTGGCGCAGCCTTTGGCGTTAAGCGCCTTGACGACGCCGCCCGACGCGGCGACGGACGCGAACACCTTCACGTCGCTGCCCTTCACGATGTCCGTGACGTCTTCGATCTCGAGACCGAAGCGCAGGTCCGGCTTGTCGGAGCCGTATTTATGGATGGCGTCATGATACGTGAGACGCTGGAACGGAGTCGGAACGTCGACGCCGATCGTCTCGCGGAACAGACGCGCCATCAATTGCTCCATCATCCCGAGAAGCTGCTCCTGCGACAGGAACGACGTCTCGATGTCGACCTGCGTAAATTCCGGCTGGCGGTCGGCGCGAAGGTCTTCGTCGCGGAAGCAGCGGGCGACTTGATAATAGCGCTCCAGGCCGCCGATCATCAGCAGCTGCTTGAACAGCTGCGGAGACTGCGGCAGCGCGAAGAACTCGCCCGGATGCACGCGGCTCGGCACCAAATAGTCGCGCGCGCCTTCCGGCGTGCTCTTCGTCAGAATCGGCGTCTCCACGTCGATAAAGCCGTTCTCGTCGAGGAAGTCGCGGAACACCTTGGTCGCCTTCGAACGGAGCAGCAGCGTCTTCTGCATTTCCGGACGGCGCAGGTCGAGGTAGCGATACTTCAAGCGCAGCGATTCGTCCACTTCCACTCCGTCTTCGATCGGGAACGGAGGCGTCTTCGCCGCGTTGATCACTTCCACCTCGGTCACTTGAACTTCGATTTCTCCCGTCGCCAGGTTCGGGTTGAACGTCTCGGGATCGCGTTCGACGATTTTGCCCGATACGGCCAGCACGTATTCGTTGCGGGCGCGGCTGCCGAGCTCTAGCGCCTGCTTGGAGATTTCCGGGTTAAAGACGATTTGCACGATTCCGGTGCGGTCGCGCAGGTCGATGAAGAGCAGACCTCCGAAGTCGCGCCAGCCCTGCACCCAACCGTTCAGCACGACGGTCTGGCCGACGTGTTCCTTCGTTAACTTGCCGCAGTCGTTCGTTTTAAGCATCATTTGTGATCGTTCCCCTTTTTATGGTGTAATAAGCTTCTTGATCGCGTCCGCAAGCTCGCTCAGCTTAACGGCCGTTTGTTCGCCGCCGGCCATCGGCCGCAGGGAGATTTCTCCCCGGTCCAGCTCGTCGTCGCCCAGCACGGCCGCATAGCGGGCGCCGCTGCGCTCCGCCGCCTTGAATTGCGCCTTCGTCTTGCGCCCGAGGTAATCCCGATCCGCGGCGATTCCCGCGTCCCGTAATCGCTGCGCCAGACCGGGAGCCGCTTGCTCCGCGCGCTCGCCCAGCGCGACGATGTAGACGTCGGACCGGTTGCCCAAGTCGGGCTTGACGCCCTGGCTTTCCAGCAGCAGCAGCGTCCGCTCCAGGCCGAGCCCCAGACCGACGCCCGGCTTGTCGTCTCCGCCGATCTCCGCCACGAGTCCGTTGTACCGGCCGCCGCCGCCGATCGTATCGATCGCGCCGATGCCCTGAGCCTTGTACTCGAACGCGGTATGCGTGTAATAATCCAACCCTCTGACCAGCTTCGGATTCAGCCGGTACGGAACGCCCGTCTCGTCCAGGCATTCGCGCACGCGCGCGAAGTGCTTCTCGCACTCCTCGTCCAGGCTGTCCAGAATCGACGGAGCGTCCGCGAACTTGTCCTGGTCGACCTTGCAATCGAGCACTCGGAGCGGATTGCGGTCGATTCTTGCCTGACAGTCCTTGCACAGGCTTTCCCGCATCGGTAGCAGGAACGCAAGCAGCTTCTCCCGGAAAGCGGCCCGAACCGCCGGCGTGCCGACGGAATTCAAGTCGACCGATACGCCGCTCAGCCCCAGCTCCCGGTAGAAGCGATACCCCAGTGCGATCACTTCCGCGTCGAGCGCCGGATCGTCGGAACCGATCGCCTCCACCCCGAACTGGTGGAACTGGCGGTATCTGCCCGCCTGCGCGCGCTCGTACCGGAACATCGGCCCGATATAATACAGCTTCGCGATATCCGGTTCGCCGTACAGTTTGTTCTCCACGTAGGAGCGGACGACGCCGGCCGTCCCTTCCGGACGGAGCGTCATGCTGCGCTCGCCGCGATCCTCGAACGTGTACATCTCTTTCTCTACGATGTCCGTCGTCTCGCCGACCCCGCGCTTGAACAACTCGGTGCCTTCGAAGATCGGCGTTCTAATCTCGCTGAACCGGTAGCGCCGGCAAATTTCGCGAGCCGTGTTCTCCACGTACTGCCAAAGCTCGGAATTGCCGGGCATAATGTCTTGCGTGCCCGGAGGCTTCTGAAAACCCATCGTTATTTTCACTCCCCTGCTAGGATACAAGCCCAAGCCGCCGCCCAACCGCACGGATCAAGCAAAAACGCCTTCGGCGTCCTCTGACGCCGGAGAAGCTTTGCGGAGACGATACAGGTAATAATAAGCGTGAAACTTATAAATTCTGTATCGTCAAAAAAGCCCCCGTCCCATAACGATCTTCGCAAAGATCGTCAGGGACGAGAGCTTGTCGTTGCGCTCCCGCGGTGCCACCCGTCGTTCAAGCCCGTCTCTACGACGCAAGCTTGCTGCTTAAGTCCGGTTAACGCCCGGCTGCGCCGCGATGCTACTGGGCCGTACCCGACCAATCGTCAGGCAGGCGGTTCCCATCGGGTTCTCGGGGAGGTCGTTCGTCCGATCATCGCCGGAAAGCTTGCAGCCGAAGGCTTTCCTCTCTGTAGGCTTGGGGCCGGATTACTTATTCCCTTCGTCGAATCTAAGGCTTTGGAATTACAATTGTAGTTTATTGTAGTCTGTTGCGATACGCCTGTCAAGAAGCCGAACGGGTTCGCGCGGAGCGAGAAAGAAAATAACCTGCCGAAATCGACAGGTTCAATAGTTTTTTATATTGAAAAAGGGGGTCGTCTATAGATTAGTCGATAATCTTTAAGCTCGCGTGTACAACAGATTACAGTTTGATTACAAAAAAGTAAGCGTTAACCCAAGGCTCTTCGGACAACGCCGACCCGGCTTTGCAACGCCATGCGCAATGGCGCGCGCGACAAGTCGCGGGTCACCCCCTGCCGCCCGGCGAATGCCTGCGCCCGTTCGCGGCCCCGCCCGAGGGATGCGCCCCCAGCTCGCCGCCGAATTCCTCTCTTTGCGACGCCAGAGCCATCGCTTCCCTGCGCTCGGGCATAAGCCCTTCCTGCATCAGCCACTGTGCCGTCTTTTCCTTGCGCGATTGCCTCATGTCTTCTCCCGCCTTTAACAGAAGGTTATGACATGTATTATGGCCCGGTCGCGCCCCGTTCAAACGGTCAGCGGCTTTCCAGGATCAGCGTCACCGGCCCGTCGTTCACGAGCGACACGTCCATCATCGCCCCGAACTTGCCCGTCTCCACCCGCAGTCCCCGCGCGCGCAGCAGCTCGTTAAACTTGCCGTACAGAGCTTCGGCCGTCTCCGGCCTGGCCGCGCCCATGAAGTTCGGCCTGCGGCCTTTGCGGCAGTCGCCGTACAACGTAAATTGCGACACGGACAGTACGTCTCCTCCGACGTCTTCGAGGGACAGGTTCATCTTCCCGCCCTCGTCCTCGAAAATTCTCAAACCGGCCAGCTTGTCCGCCATCCAGGCCAAATCCTGCTCCCCGTCCTCCTGGCCGATTCCGACGAGCAGCAGCAGTCCCTTGCCTATTGCGCCGACGACTTCGCGATCAACGGTTACCTTGGCTTCGGATACCCGCTGCAATACGACTTTCATCTTCCCGCTTCCTCCGTCCCCGCCGCCGCTATTGCATCATCCGCTGCACGGAAAAAATATCTTTGACCCGCTTGATCTTGTCGACGACCGATTGCAAATGCTCCTTGTTGCGAATCAGAATCGTCATATGCATGATCGCCATCTTGTTTTTGTCCGAACGCCCGGACACCGCGGCGATATTCGTCTTGCTCTCCGACACGGCCTGAAGCACTTCGTTCAGCAGTCCCCGGCGGTCGTGGCCCAAAATCTCGATTTCCACGCTGTAATTGGCGTCGACCGACGATTCCCACTCGACCTCGATGACCCGCGCCGCTTCCTCCCCTTCTTCTCCGGTCGGAATGTTCGCGCAGTCCGTGCGGTGCACGGATACGCCCCGGCCTCTCGTAATATAGCCGATAATGTCGTCTCCCGGCACCGGATTGCAGCAGCGAGCGAAGCGAACGAGCAAATTGTCCACGCCTTTGACGCTGACTCCGTGCGAAGTCCGCTTCTTCTCGGCCGCCGAGGCGGAGGGCGCCTTCATCTCCTTGACTTCCGCGGTAAGCTGGATCTGCTGCGCCTCTTCCGCTTCCTTGCGCAGCTTCTCGGTCAACTTCGTGCAAATCTGGGCCGCCGTAATGCCGCCGAAGCCGATCGCCGACAGCATATCCTCCACGTCGTTAAACGTAAACTTCTTCGCCGCGTCCAGCAGCTTCTCGTCCGAAGTCCATTCGTGCGGCTCCAGGCCGAGCCTCCTCAGCTCCCGATCGAGCAGCTCGCGGCCTTTTTCGACGCTTTCCTCGCGTTTTTCCTTCTTGAACCATTGGCGGATTTTGCTTCTCGTATGGGAGGATTGGGCGATCTTGAGCCAATCCTGGCTCGGCCCGTAAGAGTGCTTGGAGGTTAATATCTCCACGATGTCGCCGGTTTTCAGCTTATGATCGAGCGGCACGATCCGGCCGTTGACCTTGGCGCCGATCGTCCGGTTCCCGACCTCGGTATGAACCCGGTAGGCAAAATCCAGCGGCACCGAACCGGCGGGCAGCTCGAACACTTCGCCCTTGGGCGTGAACACGAACACCAGGTCGGTGAAAAAGTCCATCTTGAGCGATTCCATGAACTCCGCCGCGTCGCGCGTTTCCTGCTGGAGCTCGATGATCTCGCGGAACCAGTTCATTTTCTCCCCGAAGCTGCCCGGAACGACGCCCGCGGAATTGCCGTCCTTGTACGCCCAGTGCGCCGCGATCCCGAATTCGCTCGTTCTGTGCATCTCCCACGTGCGGATCTGCACCTCCGTCGGTTCGCCCGTCGACCCGACGATCGTCGTATGCAGCGACTGGTACATGTTCGCCTTCGGCATCGCGATATAATCCTTGAACCGGCCGGGCATCGGCTTCCACAGCGTATGGATGATTCCGAGCGTGGCGTAGCAATCCTTCACGTTGTCAACCAGAATCCGGATCGCCAGCAGGTCGTAGATCTCGTTGAATTGCTTGTTGCGCGACATCATTTTCTTGTAGACGCTATAGATATGTTTGGGACGCCCGGAAATATCGCCTTGGATGCCCATCTCCTCGAGCTTCTCGCGGATTTTGTCGATGAGCTCGGTAATGTGCTTCTCCCTTTCCGTCCGCTTCATCTTCATCAGATGGGCGATGCGGTAATATTGCTGCGGGTTGAGGAAGCGGAGCGCGATGTCCTCCATCTCCCACTTGATGGCGCTGATGCCGAGACGATGCGCGATCGGGCAGAAAATGTCCAGCGTCTCCTGCGCGATGCGCCGCTGGCTCTCCTCGGACTGAAACTTCAACGTGCGCATATTGTGCAGGCGATCGGCCAGCTTGATCAGGATGACGCGAATATCGTTGGCCATCGCCACGAACATTTTGCGATAGTTCTCGTTCTGCTGCTCTTCCTTGGAGCGGAACTGGATCCGCTCCAGCTTGGTCAAGCCGTCGACGAGTCCCGCCAGCGTCTCCCCGAACCGTTCGCGAAGATCGTCGAGCTTCACGTTCGTGTCTTCGACAACGTCGTGAAGCAGCGCCGCCATCACCGTAATGACGTCCATCTGCATCCCCATGCAGATTTCGGCCACGGCAACCGGATGCAAAATATAAGGTTCACCGGATTTGCGAACTTGACCGCGGTGCGCTTCTTCGGCAAATTCGTAAGCTTCCCGGATTTTCTGCAAGTCTTGCTCTTTCATATAAGTAGATGCTTTCTCGAGAAGCAGCTCCATGCCCATGCCGAATTCCTTTCCGCCGGCGCCTTACGCCGGTATTCTCCCCAGAGTGTTGCTACCATTATGCCTCTTCGCGACGGGAATCGTCAACCTTGGCCGAGAGGCTTTAGTCCTAGATTCGCCCCTTCGCGGCAACCGTTTATGACAACCGGCGACGCAAGCAGAAACGCCTTCGGCGTCCTTTGGACGGAGCTTTTGCCGGAGACGATTAATAGAAGACAGAGGATTTTATCGTTTCCGAATCGCCAAAAAAAAGACGCTCGCGTTCGGCGAATTGCCGATGGAGCGTCTTCCCGTCCGCGCGGAACGCGGGATTAGTAAGTGACGAGCGAGGCGACGTCGATTCCGCCCAGCTTATCTCGTCCGTTCAAATAGCTCAATTCGATGAGAAACGCGGCGCCTACGATTTCACCGCCAAGCTGATCGATCAGGCCGATCGTCGTGGAGATCGTGCCGCCCGTGGCCAGCAGATCGTCGGCGATCAGAATTTTCTGGCCCGGCTTGATCGCGTCGCTGTGAATGGCCAAGCGGTCTTTGCCGTATTCCAGGTCGTAAGCCGCCTCCACCGTCTCCCCCGGAAGCTTGCCGCTCTTGCGGATCGGCACGAAGCCTACGCCTAATGCGAGCGCGAGCGGAGCCCCGATGACGAAGCCTCGCGCCTCCGGTCCCGCGATCAGGTCGATTTGTTTGTCCTTAACGAGCTCCTTGAGCGCGTCGATGGCAGCGCGGTAGGCTTGCCCGTCCTTCAGCAGCGTCGTGATATCCTTGAACCGGATGCCAGGCTGGGGAAAATCGGGGATGACGCGGATGTAGTCTTTGAAATTCACGAATAATCAAACTCCTTTATAGAGGTCGTTCAAAAAGGCCGATTTTGATCACGAAGCGGTACAAGAAGAGAATACGACGTCGAATCTTGAATTCGGCCGGCTCTTCCGGTACTCGGTAGGTTCGACTACGTTTTACGATCGTTCCTCATCCCCGGTCTTCATCCAACCTTCCCGGATGCATGGGCGAGCAGTCGCCGTCAGGCGAACGACCGGCCCCGGTGCTGAAAATCGAACTTTCTGAAACACGACTTGCAGGCATAAAACGGATTCGTTCGAGTTCACGAGTAGCATTATACACTTTTTGATCGGCCTTTGGCTAGCGCCGCGTTCGAGCTTTCTAACTCAAGGGCTCCGTTCCCCGGGAACTTCCCTCATATTAGCCGACGCCATGACAGGTCGCCATCCAGCTCTTCAGTTCCTCCGTCGACATCTCCGCCAAACCTCTCAAAGCGGCTTGTTCCTTCGCTTTGCGATAACGGGCCGATTCGTCGAGCTCCTTGCGCGGCGGATTGGCGACCACTCTGCGCGCGACGCCGTCCGCGGCGATAAAGCCGAGCTCGATGAACGCTTCGTGCATCATCCGGACCGTGGCCAGCGGCCAGCCGACGGCCTCCGCCGTCTCCCGTAAGAAACCGTCCGGGCTATCCAGCCAGCTCCCCCGCTTGCGGCACATCTTGTAGACTTCCGCAAAATGCTCCCGACCCGGAAACGCGCCTCCCCTTTCGGCAGCGGGCCGGTTTTCCCGCGCCGCGCCTTCGGGCGCGAATACCGTCACCCGCTCCAGTCCGCGCTCCGGGAGTAGCCAGCTTTTGAGCATTCCCGCTTCATGCTCCTCCTTCGGCAGCCCCGCAAGGACGAGATGGCGCGGCTCGGCCGGGAGCCCGCCGCTATCCTCGAATGCCGCCGCGGCGATCTCGGACGAAGCGTCCGCAACGGACGCCGTTCCGTACATGCCTAGCGGGATGCCCGCCGTACCCGCGCGGCGGACGGCTTCGAGGTACAGGGATTTCGAAGCGCAGACGACGGCAAGCCCGTCTTGCTCCTCGGCGACCAGTCGTTCCAGCGCCGCCCATGGATTGCGTTCGGCGCGACGGTCGTTCACGAACAGATGGCGCGAGCGGAAATCCTGGAACGTCATCTGAGTCTTCCGGTTTCCGTTCCATTCGTTGACGCCCAGCTCGCCCAGCAGATCGACGCGCATTCCCGGCGCCATCCTATCCCGCTGCGGTCCCATTCCGAACGCGACCACCTCGAGCGATCGGCCCGCCTGCTCGACCGTTAATCTTAAATGCTTGTCTTCCTTCCCCATCGTCCGGCATTCCTTGACGACGACATCCTGCAGAACGACGCGGGGAGTCGGATTTCCGTTGCCGAACGGCTCCAGCGCCGACAGCCCATCGACGGCCCGCAAAGTGACGTCTTCCAACGAGACGCACAGATCGACGCGCCGCTTCGGCTGCCAATCCTCGTCCGTCAGCCGCTCCCCCGCGATTCGGTCGAGCCGCTCTCCCAGCTCCGCAACGTTGTCGGATCTCAATGTCATTCCCGCAGCGGCTTGATGACCGCCGTAATGCTCGAGCAGATCGGCGCAATCCGTCAACGCGGCATACAGGTCGAATCCTTCGATCGAGCGCGCCGAGCCTTTGCACAGCCCCGTCTCCTCGTCGATTGCGAGAATAACGGCCGGGCGGTAATAACGCTCCACCAGCTTGGAGGCGACAAGCCCGGCGATGCCGGCGTTCCACCCTTCTTTCGCCAGAACGATCGCCCGTCTCGGCTTTTCCCCGTCCGCTGCGCGCAGTTTGAGCCACATCTCGTTCGCTTCGGCCGTCGTCCGCTCGACCAGGTCCTGTCGGGCCGCGTTCAACCGATCCAGCTCCGACGCGTACGACTCCGCTTCCGCTTCGCTTGCCGCCGACAGCAGCTTCACCGCGCTGTCGGCATGCTCGAGCCGTCCTCCGGCGTTCAGACGCGGAGCTAGGGAGAAACCGATTCGGCCGCTGGAGACGTCCCCGATATCGAAACCCGCGGCTCTGGCCAGCGCCCGAATGCCCGCCGGAGGCGATTGGCGCAATCGCTCCAGGCCGAGCCGGGCGATAATCCGATTCTCTCCCGTTAGGGGCATCAGATCCGCTATCGTTCCGATCGCCGCCAAGTCCGCGTACTCCGGCACCGGCCGGCCGAGCATCGCATGCGCCAGCTTGAACGCAACGCCCGCCCCGCACAGTCCTTTGAACGGGTAAGGACAATCCTTCTGCTTCGGATTGACGAGAGCGACGGCCTCGGCCGGAAGCCGTTCGGGCGGCTCATGGTGGTCGGTGACCACGACGTCGATGCCGAGGGTTGCCGCATAGGCAATCTGCTCGACCGCGCTGATGCCGTTGTCCACCGTAATCAGCAGACGAACGCCCGCCGCGGCGGCCAAATCGAGAGCGGCGTTGTTCAGCCCGTAACCTTCGCGGCTTCTATGGGGGATGTAGGTATCGAAGCTGGCGCCCAGCTCCGTCAACAAGCGGATCATCAGCGCGGTCGAAGTGACGCCGTCGGCGTCGTAATCGCCGTAGACGCGGATGCGTTCCCCTTCGCGGGCGGCGCGTCCGATCCGGTCTGCCGCTTCCGCCATGCCTTTCATGAGATAGGGGTCCAGCAGCTCTTCGATTGACGGATTCAGGAAAGCGCGCGCTTCTTCGGGCGAGCTTCGCTCCCGTCCCGCCAGCACGCCGGCGACAAGCCGGCCGAGGCCCAGCTCGGCCATCAGCTCGTTCTCCCGCTCCGTCGCCGGTCGCGGCATATCCCATCTATACTTCGATTTGATCATAATGCCCGTCTTCCTTCCCGGATTCCTCGCGTGAACGGCGAAACGATCCGCCGCCCAAGCCGGCGGCGGATCGCAAGTCGCGTTTCATTGAAGCAATGAGGACAGCTCTTCCTCGTGATGATTCGATTTATAAGGATAGCCGGGATCATACGGCTGCACCTTCACGTTCACGTCCATAACGTGCAAAAAACGCTTGGTCAGCATGCGCCGAACCCGGTTCGCGACGTCCTGGCCTTCGAATACGCTGATGCGCGGATTCACGCGAATGGAAACGTCCAGCACGATATAATGCCCGCGCTCTCGCGCCTTTACCTCGTCCACCGCAACGACGCCTTCGATTCTTTTCACGGCTTCCAGCAACGTTTGCACGTCGGATTCGTCGATCGAGCAGCGGTTCGAAGCGCGAACGACGTCCGCGACCATCCGGCAGCCCATGCGAATGACGAATACCGAAACGACGAGCCCTGCCGCCGGATCGAGCACGTACAGGAACGGCATGTCGTACCAGGAACCGACGACGGCCCCCGACGTGCCGACAAGCGCGGTCAGCGAAGCGAAGATGTCCGAGCGGTTGTCGCCGGCCCTGTCGCCGCGCATGCCGCGGCGAGAGTCGCATCTGCGCTTATAGCGAACAAGCGCCTCCCGGGCTCCGATGCCCGCGGCAATTACGATCACCGCGCCTACCCCCGGCGCTTCTTCGGTTCCGACGGCGACCGTTCGAATCGACGATACGCCCATCTCAAGACCGGCGACGAGCAGAATCGCCGAGAGCACGATTGCCGCGATCGATTCCGGCTGCCGCCCCGTGCCCTGCGGGTTCGGATCGAGCCTGGCCTTGCGCAAGCCCAAGTAAGCGGTGAACGTGCCCGCGCAATCGGCCGCCGAATGGCAAGCGTCCGCCAGCAGCGCTTTGCTTCCCGTCAGCCAGCCGACGGAGCCTTTCACGATAAAAATGCCGAGCAGCCCCCACACGGAAACCAGGGAGCCGCGTTCCGCGGCAAGGGAACGTTTAACCATAGCCACTGAAGCCCCCTTTCCCGCCGATTACGTCGTGCTTTGCGGTTTAACGGCTACCTTTTTCAACGGTTCCTTCTTCTTAAAGTACAGCCATACCTGGCTTGCGATGAAAATCGAGGAATAGGCTCCGCTGGCCAAACCGATGATGATCGCCAGCGAGAACAGCTTGATCGATTGCCCGCCGAACGCGAACAAGCAGATCGCCGCGATCAATACGGTAACGACGGTATTGATCGAACGCGCCAACGTTTGCCAAATGCTGTCGTTCACCAGTTTTTCCAGATCCGCATGACTCTTGATTTTGGCGAAGCGCAGATTTTCCCGGATCCGGTCGAAAATAACGACCGTATCGTTGATCGAATACCCGATAATCGTCAGCACGGCCAGAATAAACGGCAGATTGACCTCGAGCCGGAAAATCGAAAACACGCAAATGACGAACAAGGCATCGTAGACCGTGGACACGATCGCGCCGACCGAGAAACGCCACTCGAAGCGGATGACGATGTAGAGCATGATTCCCAGGCTGGCGACCGCCATCCCGATCAGGGCGTTCCTCTCCTGCTCTTTGGCGATATCCACGTCCACGATATTGATTTCGAACGAGGCATCCGGATCCAGCTTCGCGGCGAATTCTTCTTTGAACTGTCTTTCCTGCTGTTCGTTCAGCGCCGTTTTGAAACGGATCGATTCCCTGTTCTCGCCGGATGCCAGCGAGTAGTCTCCAAGATTCTGTTCGTTCAAAAAGGATTTGAGCTGGGTTTGCTCCAGCTTCTTGGTCGTCGTCACGTCCACGGACGTTCCCGAGCTGAAGTCGATGCCGTAGTTCAATCCGAACACGCCGAGCGCGATCAAGCCGATGAGCAATATCGCGGCGGAGATCGTAAGGAAAATACGGCTGGATTTGACGAAGTCGAATTTCCGTTTAGAGCGCACTTATCTCACTCTCCTTCACATTATAATACTTCGGATTGGTGAAATAAGAGCTCTTGACCAGCAAGTTAAGCAGATAACGAGGCAGGAACACGTTCGTCAGTACGTTGACGGCGATGCTCCACAGGAAGACGACCGCGAAGCTCTTGACGATGCCGTGCCCCATGAACAGGAGGACGAAACCGGCAATCGCCGACGTGAGATGGGCGTCCACGATCGTCCGGAAGCTGTGCTTCGCTCCCGCGCGCAGGGAGGACGCGATCGACTTGCCGCTGCGCAGCTCTTCCATGATCCGTTCTGCCGTAATGATGTTCGCGTCGACGGCGATCCCGACTCCGAGCACGAACGCGGCGATGCCGGGAAGCGTGAGCGTGGCGTTCATCAGATAGAGAACGCCCAGCAGCATCCATACGAAAACGATCAGACAGAGGCTGCCCACGAAACCGGGAAGCCTGTACACGACGATCATGAACAGCAGGATCAGCACCGACGCGAGCGCGCCCGCGAACAGCGTGTCCTCCAGAGCCTTCTGCCCCAGCGTCGCTCCGACGCTCTGGGTATATTTCTCCGTCAGCTTAAGCGGCAGAGCGCCCAAGTTGATGACGTCGGCCAGATCCTGCGCTTCCTGCCGCGAGTTCTGCCCGGTAATCACCGCGGTTCCGTCGGTCAGAGGCTGCTGGACTTCGGGAGCGGAGATCAGATCGTCGTCCAGGAAAATCGCCAATGGCTTTTTGACGAGCTTGGTCGATACGTCGGCCAGCTTCTGCTTCTCCTTCACTTCGATGCGGACCATATAGCTGTTGAGGTCGCCCATCTCGACTTTGGCGGCTCCCTCTTTAAAGTCGGCTCCGTACAATTCCACGTTGCAGAAGTCGCCGTTTTCGCAACCGACGGAGCTGCGGAATTGGAGCTCCGCGGGACGCTTCATCAGATCGCGGATTTTCTGGATCGCTTCGTCCCGCTCCTTGGCGGTCTCCCCCGTCGATACGGCGATTTTCAAACGAATGCGGTTTTTGCCTTCCGTCGTCACCTCGGGTTCGGCCACGCCGTTGCGGTTAGCCCGCTGCTCCAAGCTGAGCGCCGTCCGGGTGAGCGACTCCTTCGTAACGGTGCCGCCTTCCGTAAGCGGATGGGCCTCATACAGAATTTCGACCCCGCCCTTCAGGTCGAGTCCAAGCTTCGTACCGTTCAGCAGCCCCGGGGTGAAAATTCCCATGATCCCGAAGCTGACGAGAACGACGAGCACGAAAGCTACAATACGTTTCATCTCTGTTGCGGTCCCCTTTCGATTCTCAATGTTCCTATTATACCTACGCGATCAAAAAGAAGTCAAAAAGAAAGGGACCACCCCGTAGGCCGTCGAAAGATGCCGGGGATAGTCCTCGCCGTTATTTACGGTATTCGCCTCTATACATATTTAGGGTGATGTAGTTCATGAATTGCGTAACCTTCAGGGATAAAATGTCGTTCACGATCTCGTGCAAGGGCGGAACCCCTTTTTTATGGTACTTGTCGCTGACGCATTCCCACACGTCTTCCCCGGTCACCTGCTCGTAGCCGATCAGATGAAATTCCTCCGCCTTGCTTCGGCACAGCTGCGCGATCGTATCGTTCAGCTCGTCCTCGTTCAAACCGGGCTCCGGCGGAGCTTCGTAAGATTCGACCCGGTCCTGCTCGCCGATCGGATCGTTCGCGATGGCCCGCGCGGTTGCTGCGGTCTGCGCGTCGATGTCGTATTCCCGTTCGGTTATGTCGTCTCGCGCGACGATTTTGTCGTCTTGGACGCCCTCGTCGATTCTCGCAAACGTATCGCCTTGCACAGTCTTGACGTCTTGGAAGACCGGTTCGTCTTCCGCAGCCGCATCATCCTCCGCATCTGCGTCGTCCCGCGCTCTTGCATCGTCTTGTGCGTCGTCCCGTGCTCTTGCATCGTCTTGTGTATCGGCCTCATCTTGCTGGACTTCATCGACATGTCCGTCTATTCCTCTTTGCGCTCCCTCGATCTCCCGTAAGTCCGCATTGTCCGCGTCGCTTTTGGCGCTCGTAACATCTTGTACGGCCTCGTTATCCTGCACGGTCGAGTCGTTTGGCATAG
>JAEZZE010000435.1 GCA_023418755.1 Bacillota bacterium
AGGTGGAGGAGAGGGTATGACGTCTCGCGATGAGTGGATTTTAGTATACCCGGGCAATGAGGCCGGGGAACGGTTTATCGAGTCGTTGATTCGGGATCGTTTGTCTTTTGCGGCCGTAGCCGCGAGCGAAGGGCAGAGGGCGAGGCTGGCGCAACGGGGAGTACGCTGTTTGACGGGGGCGATTGCCGACGAGACCTCGCCCTCGCGTATACCGGAGCTGCCGATCGGAAAAGTGTATTTGTTCGAGAACGGTCTGTCCTCGTGCTGCCGGCTCGTTCAGCTATTCCGCTCATGGACGGGAAGATCGATTTACGTCATTACGCGGGGGAGCAACTTCAGAGCGATTTACAGGGAGATCGGCGCCGATTACGTGATTCATACGAACGGCAACGACGTTTCTTTTTTGCTCGCGAATGAAAAACCTATCGGATAACGGGAGGCGGCAAAAGTGGATATCGGAATGGTGGCGTTGATGGCGGCGTTGACGTGGGGAATGCTTAGTCTTCTCTCATGGGCGCGGAGCGCCGTCGAGGAAGGAAGCGCGAAAGAATGATAGGGCTGATGGGCGCGATCGTCTTTGCCGTATTCGCTTATTTGATCTACGTACTGCTGCATCCGGAGAAATTCTGAACGATAACGGACCGGGAGAAACCGTCGTCTCGAAAAGGAGCTATTCACGATGATCGAAGGGGTATCCATTTTAGCAACGCTGTTGCTCGTAGGACTGCTGGCTCGCCCGACCGGCCTGTATTTGGCCAAGGCGTTCAGCGCGGAACCGAACGGGCTGGACAGATGGTTCGGCCCGGCGGAGAAGCTGCTTTGCCGCGTCGGGGGCGTGAGGCAGGAGCCTCAGACCTGGAAAAAATACGCCGCCGAGGTGCTGATCGGCAACGGCGCGATGATGGCGCTGGTTTACGTTATTTTCCGCACGCAGAACGACTTGCCATGGAATCCGAGCGGCATCGCCAACATGGAGCCGACGCTGGCCTTCCATACGGCGATCAGCTTTATGACCAATACGAATCTGCAGCACTACAGCGGCGAAAGCGGTCTGTCGTATTTGTCGCAGATGATCGGCATCGCGTTTATGATGTTTACCGCGTCGGGGACCGGGCTTGCCGTCGTCATGGCTTTTATGAGGGCATTGTCCGGCAAACCTGTCGGCAGCTTTTACGTCGACTTGATCCGCTCCGTTACGAGGGTTCTGCTCCCGATCTCCATCGCGACGGCAATGATCTTCGTCGCGATGGGCGTGCCGCAGACGTTGGAGCCGACCGCGGCGGCGCAGACGCTGCAGGGAGGAGTGCAGGCGATCGCCCGCGGTCCGATGGCTTCCTTCCTCTCGATCAAGGAGCTGGGCAATAACGGCGGCGGGTTCATGGGCGTCAACTCCGCGCATCCGTTCGAAAACCCGGGAGCGATCAGCAACCTGCTGCAAATCGTTCTGATGATGTTGATCAGCACGTCGCTTCCGTTCGCCTACGGCCGGATGGTCGGCAATGCCAAGCAGGGCCGCGTGTTGTTCGTCTCGATGGCGATGCTGTTCATCGCGATGCTGGGCATCTCGCTCGGCGCCGAGCACGCGGGCAATCCGGCGCTGAACGCGCTCGGACTTCAACAAGGGCAGGGCAGCATGGAGGGCAAGGAAACGCGCTTCGGCATCGCGCAATCCGCGCTGTACTCCGTCGTCACGACCGCATCGGAGACGGGCGCCGTCAACGCGATGCACGATTCGCTGACGCCGGTCGGCGGGCTGGCGACGATCGCCAATATGATGCTCAATACGGTATTCGGCGGCGTCGGAGCGGGCTTCATGAACGTGCTTATGTACGCGATGATCGGCGTTTTCCTGTCGGGACTGATGGTCGGGCGAACGCCCGAGTTTCTCGGCAAGAAGCTGGAGGGCAAGGAAATGAAGCTGATCGCGCTGACGCTGCTCGTTCCGCCGTTTCTTATTTTGGTCCCGACGGCCGTCGCTTTATTCGCCTATCCCGGCACGGTGTCCAATCCGGGCTTTCATGGATTGACCCAGGCGATGTACGAATATACGTCGTCCGCCAACAACAACGGCTCGGGGTTCGAAGGGCTCGGCGATAATACGCCGTTTTGGAATATTTCCACGGGACTGGTCATGTATATCGGCCGCTATTTCCCGATCGTGACGCTGCTGGCGGTTGCCGGTTCACTGGCGGCGAAGAAGCCGGTGCCGGAGACGATCGGCACGTTCCGCACGGATACCGGACTGTTCGCGGCGGTATTTCTCGGCGCGGTGCTCATCGTCGGAGCGCTGACCTTCTTTCCGAGCCTCGTGCTCGGACCGATCGCCGAACAACTGACGTTAGAGCCGTAGCGGCCGGCCGGAGAGGAGAGACAATACTATGAATCGAACGAATATCGTACTGAACGGCGCGATTATGCGACAAGCGCTCAAGGAGTCCGTGCTGAAGCTCGATCCGCGGGTGATGGTCCGCAATCCGATCATGTTCGTGGTGGAAATCGGTTTTTTCGCGACGCTGTTGCTCGTATGGAGGCCGGACGCCTTCGGCGGCGGATCGCCGGTCTGGTTCAATATCGCGGTGTCGATCGTTTTGCTTGTCACCGTGCTGTTCGCCAACTTCGCCGAGGCTTTGGCCGAAGGAAGAGGCAAGGCGCAGGCCGACTCGCTAAAGAGGTCTAAAAAGGAGATGACCGCCGGCAAGGTGACGGGTGACGTCATTAAGCAGGTGGCGTCGACCGAGCTGCGCAAGGGCGATATCGTCGTCGTCGAGCAGGGCCAGTGGATTCCCGGCGACGGCGAGGTGATCGAAGGACTCGCCTCGGTGGACGAATCCGCGATTACCGGGGAATCGGCGCCGGTCATCAAGGAGGCGGGCGGAGATTTCAGCTCGGTGACGGGCGGAACCCGAGTGCTCAGCGACCGGATCAAGGTGCGCATTACGAGCGATCCCGGCGAATCGTTCCTCGATCGGATGATCTCGCTCGTGGAGGGCGCGAAGCGGCAAAAAACGCCTAACGAGATCGCTCTGAGCACGGTGCTTACCAGTCTGACGCTTATTTTCATGATCGTCGTCGTCACGCTTCCGTTTTACGGCCATTATTTGAACGTAATGCTGGAAGCGCCGGTATTGATCGCATTGCTCGTCTGCCTCATTCCGACGACGATCGGCGGGCTGCTGTCCGCCATCGGCATTGCCGGGATGGACCGGGTGACCCGGTTCAACGTTCTGGCTATGTCGGGCAAGGCGGTGGAGGCCGCTGGCGATATCAACACCATTATTCTGGACAAGACGGGCACGATTACGTACGGAAACCGGATGGCGAGCGAGTTCATACCCGTCGGCGGATCGACGGAGGAAGAGACGGCCTTGTGGGCGGCCATCGGCTCGCTGAAGGACGAAACTCCGGAAGGACGTTCGATTCTGGAATTGACGGGCAAGAAAAATATAAGCCGCGACGCGCGGTTGGCGGAGGAGGGGAGCTTCGTCGAGTTCCAAGCCGAGACCCGCATGAGCGGCATGGATTTGAAGGACGGACGCAAGGTGCGCAAGGGCGCGGTCGACGCGATTCGGAAATGGGCGATCGCGCAGGGCGGGACCGTTCCCGACGATCTGCAAGCTCGCGGCGACCAGATCGCGTCCGCTGGCGGCACTCCGCTCGCCGTAGCCGTAGACGGCCGTATTTACGGCATCGTTTATTTGAAGGATACGGTCAAGCCGGGCATGCGCGAACGTTTCGAACAGATGCGGCGGATGGGCATCAAGACGATTATGTGCACGGGGGACAATCCGCTTACCGCCGCTACGATCGCGTGCGAAGCCGGAGTCGACGATTATATCGCGGAGAGCAAGCCGGAGGACAAGATCGCGGTCATTCGCCGCGAGCAGGCCGAAGGCAAGCTGGTCGCGATGACCGGCGACGGCACGAACGACGCGCCGGCGCTGGCGCAGGCGGACGTGGGCATCGCGATGAACAGCGGCACGGTCGCCGCGAAAGAAGCGGCCAATATGGTCGATCTGGATTCCGATCCGTCCAAAATCATCGAAGTGGTCGCGATCGGCAAACAGCTGCTGATGACCCGCGGCGCGTTGACGACGTTCAGCATCGCGAACGATATCGCCAAATATTTCGCGATCGTTCCCGCGATGTTGATGGCGGCCATACCGCAGATGGAGGCGCTAAACGTCATGCGGCTGAATTCGCCGCTGTCCGCGATTTTGTCGGCGCTTATTTTCAATGCGGTCATTATTCCATTGCTCATTCCGCTTGCGATGAAGGGCGTGGCCTACAAGCCGCTCAGCACCGCCAAGCTGCTCCAACGGAACTTGCTGGTGTACGGAGGCGGCGGCATTCTCGTTCCATTCGCCGGCATTAAAATCATCGATTTGATCGTAGGCCTGTGGGTATGAAATCCAGACGCGGAAAGGAAAGAAACGTATGCGAACAACGATCTTGACGAGTTTGCGGACCAGCCTCGTTCTGATGCTGATCTGCGGCCTGCTTTATCATTTGGCTCTTACCGGAGCCGCGCAAGCGTTAATGCCGAAGCGGGCGGACGGAAGCTTGATCTATAACGGCCATGGGGAAGTCATCGGTTCGGAGCTGATCGGGCAAAGCTTTACCGATCCGGGACTGTTTCACGGACGCGTGTCGAGCATCGGCTACAGCGCCGACGGCTCGGGAACGCCGAACTACGCTCCCTCCAATCCGGACTTGATCGCCCGCGTTCGGCAGTCCGCCCTGGATTGGCGAACGAACAATCCGGACGTCCCGATCGGCGACGTTCCGCTCGACCTGCTGACGAACTCGGGATCGGGTCTCGACCCGCATATCAGCCCGAAAGCGGCCGAGGCGCAAATTCCGCGGATCGCCGGAGTCACCGGCCTTTCCCCGGAACGCCTGCAAGCTCTCGTGGATGAGCATACCGCCCCTAGACCGCTCGGAATATTCGGCGAGCGGACCGTTAACGTGTTAAAGCTGAATCTCGCATTGCGGCAGTTGACCGCTTCGCAATGAACGGCCGCGAGGAAGCTGTCTCGTAAGTCAAGTCGTACAAGATGATCGATGAAAAAGAAGAAGCATCTATCTCCTGGAGACTCCTGGAGACTGCCTCATACGGTCCTGAAATCACATTGCAACGGGTTTACCATTCCCACTTCAGGATCGTATAGCAGCGGAAGGAGATAGATGCACCTTACATCATTCCAACGATAATCGTTCGGTACGACTTTATGAGACAGCCCATGAGGCAGCGAAACGCAAGGGAGGAGGCCGACCAATGGAACCGTTCAAACGCAAGTCGCCCGAGGAAATCCTCGCGTCGATCATGAAACTGCATCGCGGCCGCTTGAAAATACTCGTCGGCGCGGTCAGCGGTTCGGGCAAAACGTACCATATGCTGCAGGAAGGCTGCGCGCTGAAGCGGCAAGGGCGGGATGTCGTGATCTGCGCCGTATCCACTTTGCAAAGGCCGGAAACGGTTAAACAGATCGGCGATCTGGAGCGGGTGCCGAGCATTCATTGGTTCATGAACGGGGAGGAGCGGAAGGATCTCGATCTGGACCGGCTGCTGGAACGCAATCCGGAGGTCGTGCTAGCGGACGGCCTGGCGCACCGCAACCGAGAGGGCGCCCGATTCCCGACCCGGCTCGAGGATATTCAATTTCTGTTGAATCACGGCATCAGCGTCATTACGACGATTAATATTTACGAGCTCGAGGATGCGGCGCAATTGGCGCGCAAGTGGACCGGGATGGCGGAGGTGGAAACCGTGCCGGCCCATACGTTGGAGCTGGCCGACGAAGTGCGGTTGATCGACGTTACGCCGGAGACGATTTTGGAGCGCATGACGGAAGGGCGGCTTCATCATCGGGCGCCGTCCTGGTTTAAGCGGGGCAACCTGGCCAAGCTGAGAGAGCTGGCTTTGCGCCATGTCGCCGAGGGCGTCAACGAGACGTTGGAGAAGCATCGGGAGGAGCAGGGACTGACGGGGACTTCCGGCATCGCCGAGAGGATACTCATCTCCGTGCAGTATCATTGGAACGGCTCGATCTATGTGCGCCGCGGCCATCAAGTCGCCAAGAGATTGGGGGGCGACATTCGCGTCGTGTCCTTTATTCATCCCGGAAAGCCCGTTTCCAAAGAGGCTGCGGTATTTCGGAATTCCATCGAGCAGTTAGCCCGTAAATTGGATGGAACGTTCGAGGAGCTTCCCCTATTTTACCGAAGGCAACTCCCCCGCAAGCTGATCCGGTATGCCGAAGCGAACAAAATAACCCGGATCGTGATGGGGCATTCGCGGCAAAGCGGGTGGCAGGAATTCTGGAGAGGCTCCGTGGCGAATCGGCTGCTTCGCCATATTCGCAATACCGATTTGCTGTTCGTGGCCGATCGGACCGAACGCGAGGGAGAGCGCATTTTGCCTGCGCTCAATCGGAGCGGGAATGCGAGAGACCGTTATCGCAGATTGTCCGAATCCGAGCTTCAGGAAAGGATCGGCCATATCCGCGTCGGCAAATTCAAGGTGTACATCGGAGCCGCTCCCGGCGTCGGCAAAACCTACACGATGCTGCGCGAAGGAAACGATCTATTGAAGAAAGGCATCGACGTCGTCATCGGGTTGCTGGAAACGCACGGCCGCAAGGAAACGCTGGATCAGGTCGGAGACTTGCGGCTAGTCCCCCGTTTGCGGCGCAGATACCGCGGAGCCGAGCTGGAAGAAATGGACGTGGACGCGATTCTGAGCCGCAACCCCGAGGTCGTGCTGGTCGACGAACTCGCGCATACGAACATACCGGGCGGCAGTTGCAAAAAGCGGTACGAGGACGTGCTGTTTCTGCTCAAGGCCGGCATTTCCGTCATCTCTACGATGAACGTGCAGCACCTGGAAAGCTTGAGCGACGCGGTGGAGCAAATTACCGGCATTCGCGTACGGGAGACGGTGCCCGATCATGTGCTGCGCCTGGCGGACGAGGTGCAGTTGATCGACGTCGCGCCCAGGGCGCTTCAGGAGCGGATGCTGGCGGGCAAAGTATATGCCGCGGACAAAGTAAACGAAGCGTTGAACCGGTTTTTCAAAATCGGCAATCTTATCGCGCTGCGCGAGCTGGCCTTGCGGGAAATCGCGGACGATGTGGACGAACGTCTGGAGGCGTGGGATCGGGGGGAGTCGTTGAGAGGGCCTTGGCGAAGGGAGGAAATGATTTTCGTCGGCGTCACTCCGAGTCCGCGCGCGGAACGGCTCATTCGCCGCGGCTTTCGGATCGCCTTCCGCTTGAAGGCGGAGTGGAGAGTCGCTTACGTTCACGAAGGCGCTACGATGAGCGAGACGGTTGCGGCCAGGGTGGAGCAGCTTCGGCAGATTGCCACGAGACTTGGCGGCACTTTCGATTTGCGGATTAAGCCGGCCTCGCGGTCCGTTGCCGACGTATTGCTGGAGCGAGCGGAAGCGAGCCGTGCGACGCAATTGATCGTGGGCCAATCTTTGCGCAAAGGCTGTCGGCTGCGGAGAGGACGCTCCGTCGTCTCGACGCTGCTTCGCCGCGCCCGCCATTTGGACGTATTGGTCGTGTCCGATTATCCTAACAGGTGATCGAGCTGCCATGCTGCAGGACTCAATTGTTCGTCAGCACCGGCGCCTCCGCCTCATAGCCGGCCGCCTCCGATTGAACGGGGTGGCAAGCGCCGCGACTAGTCCCGTATAGACTTGAGGTTTCTACAGCGGCAACCGGGTCGTAAAAACGGTTTTGTCCTTGCGGCTGGACACGCCGATCGATCCCCCGTGGACATCGATGATGCTCTTGGTAATGGCGAGCCCAAGGCCGGTTCCCCCGGTTTCCTGGGAGCGGGAGCGCTCGACCCGGTAGAAGCGGTCGAAGATAAACGGCAAATCCCGCTCCGGAATCGGATCTCCGTAATTGGCGATCTCCACGATCGCTTCCTCTCCGGAACGGCGTATGGCGATGTCGATGACCGGATTTTTCCGGCCGTAGCGGATCGCGTTGGAGATCAGATTGCCGAAGCTGCGGACGAGCAAGTCTCCGTCCGCGGAGACGGTCAACGTCTCGGCGTCGGCATCGATTCTGCAAGTCATTCCGGCTTGTTCCAGCTGGGGGACGAATTCCTCGGCCAACTGGCGGATAAAGCCGACCAAATCCAATTCTACGACGCTCAGAGGCATGCCGTTGTTGATCCGCGTAAACTCGAACAGGTCGTCGATCAGCTTCTTCAGGCTGATCGCCTTCTGGTAGGCGATGTCCGTGTAATGGCGCAGCTCGACCTCGTCTCGGTAACGGTCCTGATTAATGACTTCAAGGAAGCCGAGAATCGAAGTGAGCGGGGTTCTCAGATCGTGCGAGACGCCGGTGATCAGATCGTTTTTCGTCTGTTCGGCATGACGCTCGTCGAGAATGGAGCGGTGCAGCTTGGCCGCCATCGCGTTAATGCTGTGCGCGACTTCGGCTAGTTCTCCGGACGCGTCCGCCGTCTCGATCGGCCGGTCGAAGCGGCCTTCCGCGATCTCTTGCAGACCGGCGGTAATGCGTTTCAGATCGCGGCTGAGCTGTCCGCTTATCCGCCCGATGAGCTCCTGGATGCGGCCGATCTCGTCGGCGGAACGGGGCGGCCTGACCAGCTCCTCGAAACTGCCTTCCTCCATTCGCCGCAAGGAGCCGTACAGGTTTTCCAGCCTGCGCAACGTTCTGCGGATAAGAAGGAAAAAGCCAAAAACGTATAGACCGATTCCGGCCGCGATGAAGACGGGCAGGGAGCCGATATGGTTGATGACGTAGGCAAACGGACCGCGAAGCGACGATTGCAGCAGCAGGGCGACGAGAAAGTCGGCGGCGTACAGTGCCGCGGCAGCGATTGCGGCGCTGGCCAAGCTGCAGAAAAGCAGCTTCCAGCGAAGCGTATAGATCCCATTCCAGTTCAACGTTCCGCCTCCCCGTCTCAAGTGGTCGATTCCATTTTGTAGCCGATGCCCCATACCGTTTTAATAATCCGGGGATTTTGCGGGTCTTTCTCGATTTTCTCGCGTATTTTGCGGATATGGACCATCACCGTGTTTTTGGACTCCATGAAAGGCTCGTTCCACGCTTTCTCGTAGATCGCGTCCATGCTCAGAACCGCGCCGCGATTGACGGCAAGCAGCCTCAGGATGGCGAATTCGCGCGGAGTCAGCTTGACCTCCTTGCCGTCCACCATGACCGTATAATTGATAAAGTTAATGACCAGGTCGTCGATCTCGATGACGCTGCCGTCGTTGTGAACCTGGCGCTTGAACCGGTCGTAGCGACGTAATTGGGACTTCACGCGCGCCATCAGCTCCAGAGGATTAAACGGCTTCGTCACGTAGTCGTCCGCCCCGATGCTGAGTCCGGATATTTTATCGATGTCCTGGCTTTTGGCGGACAGGAAAATGACCGGCACGTCGTACAGCTCGCGAATTTTGATGCACGTCTCTATTCCGTTCAAATGCGGCATCATGACGTCCAGGATGACCAAGTCCACGGGATTGGCGGACATCAGCTCCAGCGCCTCCAGGCCGTCGCCTGCTCTAAGCAGCTTGTACCCTTCGTTAAGGAGATAAATCTCCATCAGCTTAATGATTTCTTTCTCGTCGTCGACCAGTAAGATCGTCGTATTCGAAGACATCCCCATCACCTGCATGTTTATTGTGCTTTATAACGTAAATATAGCATAACCCGCCGCCGGCAGATCTTAAGTCTTGTTAAGGAATGGATGGTATTATGTGCCGTTTCGCGTCTTGGAGGACATTCTTCGGGCATTAATATTGCAATGGCCGGAAGGTATCGATCGCCGTAGACGAACAGAAGATCCGACAGCGGTCGCGCAATCGGTCATGACGTCTTGAGGCATCTATTTTAGTTTACACTAAATTAAGTTTGTGCTAAAATTGGTCCATGATCAATCCTATTTTTATCGCGCTAGGCGACCCGAAACGAAGAAGGATGCTGGAAATTCTTAAGCATGGCCAACGAACGGCAGGCGATCTGTCCTCCTTGTTCGAGATCAGCGCTTCCGCCGTGTCCCAGCATTTGAAGGTGCTTTTGGAGGCAAAGCTCGTCGGGGTAGAGAAGCGGAAGAACAGCAGAATCTACTATTTGCGGAAGGAGGGCTTTGACAATTTACAGCAATATTTGGGGCAATTCTGGGACGATCATCTCGGCATGCTGAAGCATCTTGCCGAAGCCGAGGAGAGGAGGAAGGAACGTGAGCGATAGAATCGTTGAACGTAAAATATTCATAGAGGCAAAGCCGGGCACCGTCTTTTCTTATTTCACGGAGGCCGACAAGCTCTGTCAATGGCTGGGGAAACAAGCGTGGGTGGAACCGACGGAGACGGGCGGGATTCAGATCGATATGAACGGACGCGACAAGATCGTCGGAACGTTCAAGGCGATTGAACCGTTCGAGCGGATCGTTTTCACATGGGGGTGGATAGATAGCGCCATTCACCCTCCGGGATCTTCATTGGTCGAGGTCACGCTTGCTCCGCATGCCGACGGCACTTGGTTGTATCTCAATCATTCCTCTGTCCCTGAATCCGAAAGGGAGTGCCATCAGGACGGCTGGATTCGGAATCTGCTTCGACTTCAAGAGAAGCTGTCGGACCATGCAGCTATCGAACGGGGGGCCTGATTATGGCGGCGACCATACCCGATCGGATAAAATGGGCCGTTGACGCGCTTGCGATCGCCCCGTCCGATCGAGTGCTTGAGCTCGGCTGCGGGCATGGAACGGCGGTTTCCCTGATTTGCGGAAGCTTGATCGACGGCAGCATCACGGCCATCGATCGATCGGACAGGATGATCCGCATCGCCGAAAAAAAGAATGCGGAACATATCGCGGCCGGCAAGGCGAAATTGATTACCGCCTCTCTGGACGAAGCCAATTTCAACGGAGAATGTTTTCATAAAATTTTCGCCATTAATGTCAATCTGTTTTGGACGAACGTCGATTGCGGCTTGGATATCATTAAAGAAAGCTTGCTGCCCGGCGGCGCCTTGTACGTATTCAATCAACCCCCTGAGGCCAGCAAGCTCGTGTCTATTGCGGAACGTACCGGAAGCAACCTGAAAAAAGCCGGGTTCGCGGTTAAGCAGGTTATCGTTGGCAAATTAGCTCCGGTTCCGGCGGTAGGCGTCATTGCGGAATTGGACTCTGCTCTTCAATACGAGATCGGGAGTGAAAACGAATGACCGAACGCGTTAATGCTGCTGTTGTTGTCGTCACCGGAGCCGCGCGCGGAATTGGACGCGGAATAGCATTGGTAATGGCCGAGACGGGCGCTACGGTTTATGTGACCGACATTGAATCCCGCAGCGGCAGAACGTCGTCTTTGCCCGGCACGGTTGAAGATACCGCCGAGCAGGTGACGGAAAGGGGCGGCATAGGCATTGCGGTTCCCCTGGACCACGCGGACGACCATGCGGTCGAAGCGTTGTTCAAGCGCATCCGAGACGAGCGCGGAGGGATCGATCTGTTGGTCGCCAATGCTTGCAACGGAAACGCGCTTCCCTTCCAGAGCGGGCCATTCTGGAAGCTCTCTCTCGATAACTGGCGGAACATGGTCGACATCGGCGTTCGAAGTCATCTGGTTTCCGCGTGGCATGCCGCGCCGCTGCTCATTGAACGGAAAGGCCTGGTCATTCTGACGGGGTATACGGATCCGAATAAGGAAAGAATGGGCAACCTGTTCTACGATCTGGCCATGAACGGCGTGAGCCGGCTTGCCTATTCGCTCGCTTACGATCTGGGACCTCATGGGGTTGCCGCGCTTGCGCTCTCGCCCGGATTTACGCGAACGGAAGCCATCGTATCCGCCTTGGGCGAGCGGCCGCCGGGAAGCGATTCCGTCGAGTTTCCCGGGCGAGCGGTCAAGGCGCTATTCGGGGATGCAGACGTAAAGCGCCATTCGGGCAGAACCTTGCGCGTCGCCGATCTAGCCGTTGAATACGGCTTCCAGGATATCGAACAACCATGAGATTCGCGGAGCTCGATTGGATTCGCGGGCTGGCGCTGCTAGGAATTGCAATCGCCAATATGCCGTTGTATTCGTCCCCCTACCTGTATATGAATATGCTGGATGTTGGATGGCGGGCCGCAACAGGCGATCAAATCGTGAAGTATCTGATCTACATTTTCGTGGATTACAAGTTTATCTCTATCTTTTCTTTTTTGTTCGGCGCGGGCTTCATCATTTTTCTCCAAAGGGCCGAGCAAAAAGGGCGAAGAGGCATGGCGCTTTACATAAGACGGCTTTTCGTTTTGCTGCTAATCGGTCTTCTGCATGGCTACTTCATTTGGTTCGGCGACATTCTGCTCGTATACGCAATGCTGGGTTTTGCCCTTCTCGCCTTCTACAGGCGCAAGCCGAATACGCTTCTGTATTGGTCGCTCGGCCTGTTGCTTATTCCCGCCGCGTGGATTGCGCTTCATACTTTCGCGCCCGGGGTCGTTCCATGGGGACTCCCCGCAGGGCCGTCTATAGACGAGGTCCACCGGTTGATCCGCGACGCTATCGAGATTTACAGCAGCGGAACCTTCGAGGAGATGTTTCGGCAACGGCTTCTGGATCTCTTGCATTTGCAGAACAGCTCATTATTGACGGTTCCCCTAACATTCGCCATGTTTCTCCTTGGGGCATACGCCTGGCAAAAGGGGTGGCTTCGAAATCCGGAACTTCATGCCGTTGCGATCCGTAAAATCGGGCTGTGGAGCGGCTGCATCGGACTTTTGTTTCTGGTATTTCAGTTGCGGCTGCATCATACTGAGGATGCCGGGCAAAGCGGATTTAACAACGCGCATTGGTCAGGCATACTTATCGCCGGCCCGGCAGTCTCTGTATTCTATATGGCCAGCCTGCTGTTGCTGAGCCGGAGGCGTTTCTGGAGACGACTTCTCGCGCCGCTGCAGGATGCGGGGCGAATGGCGCTTACCAATTATTTGTTGCAGTCCATCGTCTGCACCTTCCTATTTAACAGCTATGGTCTCGGATGGTACGGACAAGTCGCGCCTTCGTATGGAATTGCGCTATCCCTGTTTATCTTCGCGGCTCAAGTCTGGGGAAGCCGGATATGGCTGCGAAGGTACCGCTTCGGACCTGTCGAATGGCTATGGCGTTCATTGACGTACGGCAAGCTCCAGCCAATGAAACATCAGGCATGACCGGCTTGCGCTCTATTTACGAATACGCCGACGCTTCAGCGCCGAATGAGCAGATTTGGAGGGATTGTTATTCCGCACGCGGAGCATCTTCAAACGATTCGCAGCTCGAACTCGCATAGAGAAGCTGCGCCCCGAAGCGGATTCTTGCACGTACGATCACGGAGAGGAGACTGGAGAATGAAAGGAAAAATCTGCATGGTCACCGGCGCCAACTCCGGCATCGGATTTGCCGCCGCCGAAGGGTTCGCGGCACAGGGAGCCCATGTCGCCATGGTATGCCGCAACCGGGAGCGCGGCGAGGAAGCGCGGCGGAAGCTGATCGAGCACACCGGCAACGAGCAGATCGAGCTGTTCGTATCCGATTTGTCGTCCCAGCAGTCCGTTCGCGACCTGTCTGAAGCATTCCGCTCGCGTCGGGACAGGCTTGATGTGCTCGTCAATAACGCCGGCGGACTGTTCGGCAAGCCGATGACAAGCGTTGACGGCTACGAGATGACGTTCGCCGTCAATTATCTGGCACCGTTCTTGCTGACGCATCTGTTGCTGGATAAGTTGAAAACATCCGGAGCGGCCCGCATCGTTAACGTCGCCTCGGTCATGCAAGCCAAGGAGCTCGACCTGGACGAAGCCGCAGCCCCGCCGAAGTCCTATTCAAGCTTCCAGGCCTATCGGACAGCCAAGCTTGCCGTCATTATGATGACGTATTTCATGGCCGAACGGTTGGCGGGCAGCGGAATTACCGTTAACGCGCTCCATCCGGGGGTCATCTATACGCCGCAATCCACGAAAAGCGTACCCGGCTTCATTCGTCCGCTGGCAAAGCTGTTCATGCGTTCTCCCGAGCAGGGCGCCCGCCTGATTCTGCATTTGGCCGCGGCGCCGGAAGCCGCATCGATAAGCGGGAAGTATTTCGCCGGCAACCGCCGCGCCTTATCTACCGTCCCTGTATCCTACGATGAGCGGCTCCAGAGAAAGCTGTATCAACGGAGCTTGAATTGGACCGGCCTGCCCGAGGACGCGCTTGTCGTAGAATAGGGCTGGCGCGGCGCACCCGTTCATTCCACAATTCTCCCCGCTCCGCGAGCGCGTTTTTAATTTCGCCCGTGCCCAGCCCCAGCTTGCGCAAAATCATAATTTTCCGTAATCGTTCGACATCCTCGGGGCTAAAGTCGCGATATCCGTTATCCAGCACGGCGGGGCTGATCAGCCCTTGCTCGATGTTGTAGGTCACTGCCTTTTTCGTCGCGCTCAACTGCCTGCATACTTCTTGTATCCGCATCCGAATCACCTCGCCATTATCATATATCGGACCCTAAGGGCTCGGTCAACTTTCTTTTTCGTTGTTCTTCGACGATCCGATCGCCATCGAGCATCAGTCGAGATGCTGACGGATATGATTTTGGAGTAACCGGCCGCTTCGATTATTGTCCATGTTCTATTCGGAAAAGCTCCATTTCCATCCTCCCTTGTTTTTGCTACAATTACTTTGATATTGAGAATCATTATCGTATAAGTGGAAGGGCAGCGTTGATCCGCGCGGGAGGAGAGAGAATGACTTTGATTCGACGTTTTTTTGCTTATTACCGTCCTTATAAAGGATTGTTCATGCTCGATTTCGGCTGCGCGATTATCGCCGGCTTGCTGGAGCTGGCGTTTCCGATGGCCGTGAACGCGTTTATCGACGATTTGCTTCCGGGAGGCAAATGGGGGCTGATTCTGTGGGCTTCCGCCGGGCTGATCGCTTTGTATGCGCTCAATACCGTGCTGATGTATATCGTCAACTACTGGGGCCATATGCTTGGCATCAACATCGAGACGGATATGCGGCGCAAGCTGTTCTCGCATATTCAGAAGCTGTCGTTCCGTTTTTTCGACAATACGAAAACCGGTCATCTGGTCGGGCGTCTGAGCAACGATATGAACATGATCGGGGAGATGGCGCATCACGGGCCGGAGGATTTGTTCATCGCGGTCATGACGCTGGCCGGTTCCTTCGTTCTAATGCTGGCGATCAACTGGAAGCTGGCCGTTATGACTTTTATCGTCGTTCCGGCGATCATCTGGGTCGTCGTGTACTTCAACGGAAAAATGACGAAGGCGATTCACCAGCTGTTCCGCGACGTCGGCGATTTCAACGCCCGCATCGAGGACAACGTAGGCGGTATCCGCGTCGTCAAGGCATTTTCCAACGAAGCCCACGAGGAAGCCCGGTTTGCCGAAAACAACGGGCGTTTCCGATTGACGAAGCTGAGATCCTATAAACTAATCGCCAAAAACGGCTCGATCAGCTACATGATGATGCGATTCGTCACGCTGTTCGTCATGGTGTGCGGCACCTGGTATGTTATCGAGGGACAGCTCACTTACGGGGAGTTCGTGGGGTTCCTGCTGCTGACCAACGTCTTTTTCCGGCCGATCGAGAAGATCAACGCCATCGTGGAAAGCTATCCGCAAGGCTTCGCCGGGTTCAAGCGCTATACGGAGCTGATGGATACGGCACCCGACGTGGCCGACGCTCCGAACGCGGTCGAGCTTGCCGCCTTCGACAGCGACATCGAGTTCGACCGGGTAAGCTTCGGTTACGAGGGCGAGAAGAAGGTGCTGCAGGACGTAAGCCTGACGATCCGCAAGGGAGAGACGGTCGCCTTCGTCGGTCCTTCCGGCGCGGGCAAGACGACGCTGTGCAGCCTGCTGCCGCGCTTCTACGAGATCGACGGCGGAGCGATCCGCATCGACGGCATCGATATCCGCAAGGTGACGCAGGAATCGCTGCGCCGCAAAATCGGTATCGTGCAGCAGGACGTCTTCCTGTTCAGCGGGACGATCCGCGAGAACATCTTGTACGGCAAGCTGGATGCCAAGGAAGAGGAGATCTGGGAAGCGGCGCGTCGGGCGCGCTTGGACGAGTTCATTCGGGCCCAGGAGAGCGGGCTGGACACCGTCATCGGCGAGCGGGGCGTGAAGTTGTCAGGCGGACAGAAGCAGCGGCTGGCCATCGCGCGGATGTTCCTCAAGAATCCTCCGATCCTCATTCTGGACGAAGCCACCTCGGCGCTGGATACGGAGACGGAGCTGGCCATTCAGCAATCGCTTGCCGAGCTGTCCAATGGAAGGACGACGCTCGTCATCGCTCACCGTTTGGCGACGATCAAGGACGCGGACCGCATCGTCGTCGTGACGGAGGACGGCATTACCGAGCAGGGGCGCCATCGCGAATTGGTCGCCGCAGGGGGCGTATACAGCCGCCTGCATCAGGCTCAGTTCGGCGCCGCATCCGTCTGAAAAAAGCTGGAAGCGGGTTCCGCTCTCGTGCTGAACTGTAACCACTCGTTAGCAGTTGACCAAGAGGAGCTGGAAGCCGATGGCTTGGATTGGAATTGTTTTAGTCGCCATAGTCGCCGCGGAACACATTTATATTTTGCTATTGGAAATGTGGATGTGGACATCGCCGCGAGTTGATGAAAATTATCGGAACAACCGAGAAATTCGCGGAGGAATCGAAAGCGCTGGCCGCGAATCAGGGGCTGTACAACGGTTTTCTGGCCGCGGGTCTAGTCTGGGGGCTCGTCCATCCGGCTTCCGCATTCGGGCATCAGCTTCAAATTTTCTTTCTGGCGTGCGTGCTGACGGCTGCGGCATACGGAGGCGCGACCGCGAAGAGATCGATTCTCGTCACGCAAGGCCTGCCGGCGCTTCTGGCGCTCGCGGCCGTGCTTTTCCTGTAAAGCGGCATCGTCCTTGTAAGCGGAATGAAAGCGGCAAAACGGCCTCGGAGCATGTATCCGGGCCGTTTTGTCGTCTAATCGCGGAGAAACCGGCTTTCCTTCCCTTCCGCGAGCGACGAAATCTGCGCTCAGGAATTGATCAGTCCGTAGCCGAAGCCGCGGACCGTTTGGATGATTTCGCCGGAGCCGGGAGAGGCGGCGTTCATTTTTTCCCGGAGGCGCTTGATGTGGGTGTCTACCGTTCGCGAGTCGTTCCGGAAGGCGTACTGCCATACGCTCTTGATCAACTGCTGCCGCGAGAGCGGCTTGCCGAAGTTGGCGGCCAAATAATAGAGCAGCTCGAATTCCCTTACGGTCAGCTCCAGACGGGCTCCGTCCGCGGTAACTCGGCGCGTGCTCGGGTCCATTCCGAGACGGGGCAGGGCGATCGGACTGACGGCCACCGCCTTGTGCGTACGCTTCGCCGTCGCGGACGTGCGGTGTAGAATGCCGCTGATTCGGCAGACGACTTCGCGGGGGCTGAACGGCTTGACGACGAAGTCGTCCGCGCCCGCCTGGAAGCCGCCGATCACGTCCTGCTCGCTTTCCCTTCCGGTGACGAACATGACCGGCGTGTCGCTCCCGCTCTTGATGATATGGCACAGCTCCAGTCCGTTGATGCCCGGCAGCTCGATGTCGAGCACGATCAGATCGAAGCTTCGGTTCAACAGGCGTCGCAAGGCGCTTAAGCCATGCGATTCCTCCAGAACGAGGAAGCCTTCCTTTTTCAAGTATCGGCCTAGCGTACTGCGGGTATGTTTCTCCTCGTCGACAATTAAGATTTGCGCGGCGGACATCGGATCCGGCCTCCTTATCGTTCGCTTCCTCGGATCGTCCTCCGGCAGCACAGGCCGCACGACGGAGTTTTTTCCCCGTGAGCCGATTTGCTTCTTCTCGACAGACCCGGTTAGCTGGTACAATAGATAATGATAATCATTATCAATTATAACCGAAGAAAAGATTCAATTCAAGGAGGCAATGATGGTCCATATTGAACACCGCGATATGCATCAGCATTTTTACCAATGCAGCAGCAGGCGAGCGGCTGGAAAATATCGTCGTAACTGAGAAGAGCCGTATCGCGTGACACGATCGAGGCCACTATCGTCTATATGAAGGGTCATCTGCAGGAGAAGATCACGAGGGACCAACTGGCCGCGCTGGCCGGTCTGACTCCGGAGCATTATTCACGGGTATTCAAGAAGTATACGGGCCGTTCTCCGTTCGAATATATGATGGGACTGCGCGTCGAGCGCGCGCTGGAACTGCTGCAGCGCTCCCCGATCAAGGTCAAAGAGGTAGCAAGGCGGGTAGGCATAGACGATCCGTATTACTTCAGTCGCATGTTCAAGCGGCAGACGGGCGCGACCCCTTCTGGCCGCAAAGGAATCGGCGGAAAACTGGCGAGCTGCCAAGCTTCCTTGGCCGAATCCGTCTGGAACCGGTAGACCCGCATTCCCGGCTTAACGATCGCCGCCCGGCGGATTCGACAAACCGGCCGAAATCTCTTCCTTCGATGCCTCGGGGGGGATCGTAACGAATAGAGAATAGAAGCGCTTAAGAGACGGAACTTTCGCTCTTAGGCGCTTTGTGACGTTTCTGCAAGCAATAACCCGTTCTCTTATTGATCGAGGTACGCAGACGAACGGAGGGATACGAAGAGATGTAGGCTACAGACGCCCTAAGGAAGATCAGTCTCTCCGCAACCGCTTGGCCGTTATTCCGCATTTCGTTTTGGCAGGCCTATACGCGAAAACGGGATGCCGATCCGTACACCGCTCTGCTATTCGCGTCCGCGCGGGAAGAGCGGGAGCATGCCCGGATACGGCGGGGAGCCAAAGTGATGTTTATCGGCGCCGGCGCTTTTCCGGTGTCGGCTTTCGCGATAGCGGGCGTAACGTCGGCGGAGGTACTCTGCGTCGATATCGACGAGGAAGCCGTCCGTCATGGAACGAAGCTCGCACGGTATTTGGGCATGAAGGAAACGTTCCGTTATGCGAACAGCCATCTGAGCGATCCCGAATTCGCGAGCGCGGCCACGCATGTATTTATCGCTTCCCTGGTGCCGGAGAAGCTGGACATTTTGCGGGAGCTGCGCTCTCGGGTTCGGACGGACTGCCGCATCGTCGTCAGATACGGAAACGCCCTCAAGTCCCTGTTCAATTACCCGTTTGACGCCGGAGCGCTGACGGAATGGCGCGCGACGGCACCGGGCAGAGTCGGGAGTCTCTACGACACGTTGATACTGGAACCGCGGATCACGGCTTACGAAGCGCAGCTCAGTCATCTCGTCGCATCGGGTACATAACGGGCTTCTTTGGTCAGGCGCTTGGATTTTGCAGCTAGCGAACCGTTCTGTTTTATGGCACCGGCTCGTTTACCAAATTTCGAGTCTTTCGTGTAATGGAGCGGCCGCCGGCTTCTCGGGAAGCGAATCGAAGAAACCGAGCCCGAGGATGCCGGCAATCCGCTCGTCGTTCCGAACGCCGGCGAGCGCCCGCAGCTCCGCGCAGCCGGAATAATCCGCCAGTTCCCAGGCCATTCCCAGCCCTTGGGCCCAGCCTAGCAATTGAATGTTCTGAATGAGGCAGCAGACGGCTCCGAAGTCGTCGCTGTCGATCCGCTCGTCTTTATGGATCGGAGACGTTACGATCAGAGCGACTGGAGCCTGAGCCAACGTCTCGACGAGACGGGGATGCTGGCGGGCATCGACGGCGTCGGCCAGCCTATGCTTTGCCGCTCCTTCCGCATAGATAAACCGCCAAGGCTCCCTCAGCTTGTGATTGGGCGCCCAGACGGCATCGTCCAGAATGGACAGGATAAACTCCCGCTCGACAGGACGATCGGCGAATCGGCGAACCTCCCGCGTTTCCCGGAACAGGGAAAGGATACTCATAACAGACAGCCTCCGTTCATCTAAATTCGTAAATCAGTCAGCTTGTTCGCCGCGGGAGTGCGCGGCTTCGTCTTCGGCGCTTTCTCGTAATAACCCAAATACAGGATCGTGACGATACGCTCGTCCGCCTGCAAGCCGATACCGGACGTAAAGGACGGCTTATGCATGAAAGGCTCCGTATTCCATACCGCTCCGATGCCCTGCTCCCAGGCAAGAAGCGTCAGGCTCTGCAGCACGGCGCTGACCGTCGCCAGTCCCCGTTCGCCATCCTCGCGGTCCTTCGCGATCACGATCAAAAAGGCGGGAATCTGCGCAATGCGGTCGGCCATCAACTGATTGAGCTTGCTCGGTATCCACTTGTACAGCCCCTGCTCGGAATAGGCGTCCATGATCAGGGAAGCCGCTTTGGCCTTGCCTTCTGGACTGGCCACGAGAATGAAGCGGTGGGGAGGCTCTTGCTGTGCCGAAGGAGTCGACGCCTCCGCCGCTTGAAGCAGCTCGGTTACCAGCTTCTGCGATAGGTCGCGCTTAGCGAAACTGCGAATTGATCTTCTCTCCCGAACCAATCGAGAGAGATCCGATTTCTGTTGAGTGGAAGACATGGAAGGATCCATCCTTTCGGTTTTCTGACTTCATCATATCGCAAATGATAATCATTATCAATTGTTGATGACGAAGTTTTGGATACGGGGTGGACCAAGGCTTCGATCACGGCATCGATCGGATTTCGGGCAAGGAGGGCTTAGGGCTTGCGCATTCCATGAGCCTCGCAGTACGATGAACACAGATCATAGCGGGGAGATGAGTCGCGTGAAGAAGCAGGCAGAAGCGGTGAATGCGGAAAAGTCGGTGCTCGGGGAAGGACCGCTGTGGCTTCCGGAGAGCGGACAGCTCGTATGGGTGGACATCGAGGGCAGGAAGATACGGACGTGGAATCCGAAGACGGGCGAGGAAGGGGGCGTTTCCGTCGGGCAACGGATCGGCGCCGTCGTGCGGGCGACAGACGGGCGGATGGTATGCGCGCTTCAAAACGGATTTTATTTCCTGGATCCGGCGACCGGAGAACTGGAGCCGATCGTCGATCCGGAGGCGCATCTGCCGAACAACCGCTTTAACGACGGCAAGTGCGATCCGGCCGGCCGGTTCTGGGCCGGCACGATGCCGATGTCGGGCGGAGTTCCGGACGGCGCGCTGTATCGGCTGGATGCGGACGGCTCCGCTCACCGGATGGTCGGCGGCGTCGGCTGTTCGAACGGCTTGGGCTGGAGCCTCGACGGCAAGACGATGTATTACATCGATACGAACACGAGACGAATCGACCGGTTCGACTATGACGCCGAGAGCGGCGGCATCTCCAATCGTCGCGCCGTCGCCATTATCCCCGACGGTCAGGGCTTTCCGGACGGCATGGCCGTCGACGCCGAGGGCAAGCTATGGGTCGCCCATTGGGACGGATACGCGGTCAGCCGCTTCGATCCCGACACCGGCGAATGCTTGGAACGCGTCGAATTGCCCGTATCCCGGGTCACCTCCTGTTGCTTCGGCGGCGATAACCTGGACGAGCTGTACATCACTTCGGCCAGCGTCGGGCTAAGCGAGGAGCAACTGCGGCGGGAACCGCTGGCGGGAAGCTTGTTCGTGTACAAGCCCGGCGTGAAGGGACAGCTCGCCTACGATTATAAGGTTCAAGGCGTGTAGGATGGAGACAACCGGCAAGAAAACCGACATGGATACGATAAACCAAGAAGCTAAGCCTCTGCAAACGGCTTAGCTTCTTGGTTTATTTCATTCGCTCGCGATACGTCCGACGAAATCCCCGGTGCGTATTACGGCCCGCTTGGAGAGCTCACCGTTCCAGCAAGCCGACGCTACTTAGCTACGAAAGCGACTTTGCCGACTATGCGGATATGATTGCGGCGACGAAGGCGGAAGGCGCGGAGCTGATCGCCGCGTTCGGCACTGGGCGGATGAAGCTGTTAGATTTGCAAGCTCAAGCGGGACCTCTGGAAGCGGACATGAACTAGAGTTATAATCAAAACCGTCCCTTTTCAATGACAGAGATTCGGAAAATGACGGAGGTTTATATGTCGAAGCTTGCAGAAATCCCGACTTATCCATGCGAATATGTGAATTACACGGACGAAATCTGGGAAAGCATCGCCGCGGTCAGTCTCGTAGACGTCGTCACCGGCGGCGACGTTCGCGAGTCGACGCAAGTTAAAGCATGCTGGGACGACAACGCTTTGTACGCGAGATTCGAGTGCGTGGACACGCATGTCGTCTCGCAGTATACAAATCGCAAAGATCCGCTGTGGGAACAGGACGTCGTGGAGATGTTTATCGACGAAGAGGGCAAGTGCAGGCGATATATGGAGCTTGTCGTCAGTCCGAACGGCGTGCTCTGCGACGTGATGATCGATCACGACGACGAGAACGATCCGAATAGCTTTAAGGTGGACTCGGAGTGGGAGGTTCAAGGCTTCGAGCAGAAGATCGAGGCGGAAGGAGAACGGCGCACCTATACGTTCAGGCTGCCGTTCGCGAATTTCAAGAAAGCTCCCGAAGCCGGGACCGAGTGGAGAATCAACTTCTTCCGCATCGACGACGAGCCGCACGGCACCCGTCACTACCAAGCTTGGTCGCCGACGGGCGCCGTGAACTACCATATTTCCGATCGGTTCGGCAGGCTCGTATTTACAAGAAATTAAAGATGGGTCGAGGCGCCCGACCGCCTATTTCGCCAATTCTCCGAAACGGGAGAAGACGGCGAGGGCGGGATCGATCGGCACCTCGGCTCGCTTGACGTCCTCCGGAATGCGGATCGTCGGCGTCGGCCGCGGGCTGCGCCCCGAGAATTGCGGCAGCCATTGACGCTGGGCGTTCAGCATTTCGGTTGCCATGTCGCGAATCTCCTTCAACGTCAGCACCGCCGACGTAAGCGGATCGAGTGCGAGCGCCTGCACGACCGTCTCCGGGTCGCCGGATTTGGCGGCGAGCACGGCCAGGCGCTGCACGTTGATGTTGGTCAGGTTAAGCGCAGCGCATTGCGGCGGGATTTCGCCGACTAGAGTTCTGTGCAGACCGGTGCGATCGGCGAATACGGGCCCCTCCGCGCAGCACTCGTTCGGCAGGTTGGAGATCATGCCGTTGTTGCGGAGGTTGCCGCTGAATTTGAACGTTTTGCCGGTTTCCAGCGCTTCGATGATGTAGGCGCAGTATTCGACGCTGCGCGGAGGCAGGTCGTAGCTCTCGTCCTTCAGAATGTCCTGGTTTTTGTATTTATCGGCCACGTAGGTGCACCAATTGTAATACGCTCCCGACTCCCCGCCGAAGGACGGCTCGTCGCAGTACGTGTCGAGCGCCTTGCTGTTTTTGCGGAACCACGGGACGTACTCCGAGAGGTGTCCGGTCGACTCGATCATGAAATAGCCGAAGTGGCGGAACACCTCGCCGCGCACCTTCTCGTTAACGTAAAACTCCGGCTGCTCGAACTTCTCGCGCAGCTCGGGATAGAGATCGCGTCCGCGATGCGACAGCTTCGTAAACCAGCCCATATGGTTAATGCCGGCGGAGACGTAATCGATCTCCTGTTTCGGCACGCCTACATAGCCGGAGATGAGGTCCAACGTCGTCTGTACGCCGTGGCACAGCCCGACGTACTGAATGTTCGTCTCGCCGAGCGCCCAGCAGACCAGACATAATTGAGCAGCGTCGCATTCGGACACAACTCCTCCATGTCGCGAGCCACATCAAGAATGACGGGAATGCTCCTCAGCGCCCGGAATACGCCGCCGGGACCCAGCGTGTCGCCGATGCATTGATCGACGCCGTATTTCAGCGGAATTTTGTAATCCAGCTCGAAAGCGGATACGCCGCCGACCTGGAACGAGACGATGACATAGCTTGCGCCGGCCAGCGCTTCCCTGCGGTCGGTCGTGATTGTTACCTTGGATTTCAGGCCGTTTTTTTCGATGACCTTGTCCGCGAAGGCTTTGACCTGCGAGGTTTTGCTTGTGGAGGGAGCCATCAGTGCGAATTCCGTTTCCTCCAGCTCCGGCGTCGCCATAATGTCCAGCATCAGCGTTTTGCAGAATACGATGCTTCCTGCCCCGATAATCGCCACTTTTCTCATGCCTGACACCTCATTTCATCGTTATTGGTATTGCTGCATCAAGCGAATGTAATCTCGCGCCAGCTTCAAATCCTCCAACGCTTCCTTCGACTCGCAAGGGGCCGAACGCTCGCCCCGCACTGCGGCGATAAAGTTCATCGCCTGCTGACGCATGGCGGAGCGGTTGGGCATAACCGGAATTTCATAAGAAGGCGTGCCATTGCCGTTGTCCTTCATGATCGTCACCTTGCCGGCTTGCTGACGGGCAAGCGGTGGCGGGAGATCAACGCGGACGAAGCCTTTCTCGAAGCAGACGAGCAGGCTTTCATGCCATTCGATCGACGTGCTGTAAGGGGCCATCTCCAGCGCGACGGTGGCGCCGCTGTCGCTCTCTCCGGTCAGCAGCACGCCCAAGCGGTCGCCGAAGGTCAGCCGGTAAGGCTCGCCCAGCAGGAAGCGGATGGCGTTAACCTGATGAATGTAATAGTTGACGAAGGTGTCCAGGTCGCGGGATTGCTTCTCGGTAAAATAGGAAGGGAAGGCCTCCGCCGGAATCGCCGGATACCCCTCGTCCGTGCCGAGCGGAGCGTCCGCGCCGCCAATCCAATCGCCGGGCGGCATCGTTACGCGAACGTACTGCAGCTTGCCGTATTCCCCGCTGCTTTTCCACTCGTCGATCCGTTTCTTGGCATATTCCATAGCGGGGTCGGAACGCTTATGATAGCCGATCATATGCAGCGTCTTATGCTCATCCGCCAGCTGTACGAGCTGCTCGCCCGCCTCTACGGTCAGCGACAGCGGTTTCTCGGTCAACACCGGAATGCCCGCCCGCAAAATATCGGGAAGAAGAGCCTGATGCGAGCGATACTGCTGAGGAGCGACGATTGCGTCTACTTTGGCGTCGCTCAACAATTCCAGATGATCCGTATATACCTTTGGAACGCCGTAACGCGCCGCCACTGTATGCGCAAGCTGGGGACGAACCTCCGCCAGCGCGACGACCTCGCACAGCTCGGAAAGCACCGCGTAATTGGACAGATGCGCCATCTGCCCCATACCTCCCGTACCTACGAATCCGATTTTCAATTTTGCCATTGCTCTCACTCCCGCGGTCCCAAGTTTTCGAATAAGTACAAGCCTTCCGTGCCCGGAGCGACAATGTCCGGATAGCCGTTGCCCGTCACGTCCTGAATCCACATGAAGATACCGTTGCCCGAAGCCTCGCTCGCAGGACCGTAATCGATCACATGCTTCTCGAAGCGCCCTCCGTCGATCTTGAAATAATAGAGACCGAGCGGATCGTCGAAGCCGGGATCGTCGTCGTGCGCCAAATATCGCTTGCCTGTAACCAGCTCCAGCTTTCCGTCCAGATCGAGATCGACAAGCATAAGATCGTGGTACTGCGAAGCGGTCGTATCGATCTCGTGGCGAATCCAGTCGCGGCTGCCGTCTTCTTTAAGGATTTGCTCGTACCAGTGCAGGCCGTAGTCGTGCGCCTGGCCGACGATCAGATCGCACAGGCCGTTGCCGGTTACGTCGTGCCCGATAATCGGCACGCTGGCCGTGCCAAGAGAGAATTCGGGATGGAACGTCCAGGGGCCGGCGAAAGGATCGTCCGGCTGCTCCAGCCAGCCGCCGCTCAGCACGACGTCCAGCCTTCCGTTGCCGGCAATGTCCGCGAAGCCCAGACCGTGTCCGCTCGGCTGGTCGAAGATGACTGTTTTGCGGAATTTCCCGGTCCCTTTGCCGTTTTCGTCGCAGACGAGCTTGTAGAAGGCTTGAGGGGCTCCTGGCGTATTCGGGAAAATTTCGGGAATGCCGCAGCCGTCGATGTCGCAGAAGCGGATCGTCTCGATGTTCGAAGTCGGGTCGATCTCGAACGTTTCCCATTCCGCGGCGGAATCTCCCGGATTTTTGCGCCATTTCAGCGCGCCGCCCCACCAGGAGCCGGTAACGATGTCCATCCGGCCGTCTCCGTCCACGTCCATCGGGAAATCGGAGAAGTCGTCTCGATAATGTCCGTAGGAGGCGAGTTCGCAGATTTTGTGCCGCTTGACGAAGTCCGGCCCCTCGTACCAATACGCGCCACTCACGATGTCCGGCACGCCGTCGTTGTTGACGTCGAATACCGAACAGGCTTCGTACGGGTCGTCGCTGAGCTTTCTTTTACTGAATGCGATCGGCATCGTCGTTCACTCCTTCTTGGAAGAGAAATATTGATTATTTAGGAAAGCGCTATTGCCGTATCCTTATCTATCAATCTAAACTGAAGGTAACAGAGGTTCAATGAGCGATGTTGCGAACTTTGACTATTGAAAATTGGGATTGGAGGAGAAAAAAGATGAGGCAATCGGTCATCGTTCAAATGCCGTCCGTCCTGGGAGGAGCGCTCATTCAGCCTCCTCCGGGCGAGCGGTTCTATTTCCCGCTGCATCAGCACGAGAACTGCTCGGAAATGCTGCTGATCGTGGAAGGGCAAGGCGAATTCCAGGTGGATGGCAAAGCCTATACGGCCATGGAGGGGAGCTTGCTCATCTACAATCGGGGCATTTGGCATGAGGAGCGGTCGATCGGCGACAGGTTCAAGGCTGTCTATGTGGGGTATACAGGGCTTCGGATCAGGGGATTGCCGCCGGATTATTTGTCGGGGCCCGAGCAGCCAGCTTGTCTGGAGTTAGGGGAGCATTATCTGCCGATCAAGCAGCTGCTCTACGAGACGGTGGCCGAATGGCACAGTCCTCTGCCGGAATCGGGGACGGTTGCGAACGGACTGCTCGGCGCGTTGACGGGACGCCTGGCGCGGCTGCTGCATTATTCCGAGGAGGCGCTGGTCAAGAGACGGCCCGGCAAAGAGGTCGTGCAGCAGGCGAGGAGATATATGGAGGAAAACTATCCGTCCGACGTCAGCCTGACGATCTTGGCGAAGCTGACGCACATGAACGCTTATCATCTGATCCATCTGTTCAAGCAGGAGACGGGGATGAGCCCGATCCAATACTTGCTTCGCTATCGGATGGAGGTGGCCAAGCAAATCTTGGCTACGACCACTCTTCCGATGGTCGACATTGCCGAGAAGGTCGGTTACAAGAGCGAGACGTATTTTCAGAACCTGTTCAAGAAAACGACGGGGATATCGCCGGGCAAGTATCGCTTGTCCTGCCGGGAATAGACGGGCCTCTCTTCGTCTTTGTCGCGCCGCGGCCTCTTTCCGCAACATTCGCAAGCAATGTGACATAATCGCAACTGTTGTCAATTGTTCCCCGGACGGCTGCCCGATAAGATTAGGGTAGTCGGCCGGACAAGCTCGCCGAGCGGCGGCCGGCATCATCTCGTAGGGGGGAATAATATGTTCGCACGATTCAAGAAACGAATCGCTCCGGGGATTTCCCTGCTGCTGTTGGCTGGCGTTGTAAGCGCATGCGGCGGCAAGGAACACCGGATCGTTGACGTCGGAATGATGGTCGGCTACGCCAACTACAGAAGCTTTAACCGGGCGTTCAAAAAATTATTTCGGGCTGTCTCCAAGCGATTATCGCAGCCAATACGGCTCCAAACCATAAAAATGTCATCCGATACAAAGGATTGCAGCGGCCATCTCTATAGCGTCAACCCCCTTCTCCCTCGTTCCGATACTCGCGAGGCGTTTTCCCTGTTTTTTTGCGGAACAGCTCATGGAAAAACTTCAGATCGCGATAGCCCGACCGCGCGGCGATTTCCTTGATGGGCAGCGCAGTTCGGCGCAGCAGCTCGCAGCTTTTGGCGATGCGCAGATTTTGCAAATACTCCGTAAACGATTGCCCCGTCGCCTGCTTAAGCATGCGCTGCAAGTAGCTCGGGCTTACCGGAAGCAGCGAAGCGACCTCCGCCAGCGTAACCGGCCGTTCGAAATTCCGCTCGAGGTACTCGATCGCCCTGGCCATGCCTGACATGGCCGGAGCGTTGGCGCGGTCGGCCAGCTCCAGACGGTGCAGGCAGACGAGCAGCTCGGTCAACCGCGCGAACAGAACGGCCTCGAACCCGGGCAGCCCCGCTTGATATTCTCGATAGAGCGCCTCGATGCGCGTTTTTCCCTCATTAAATCGATCCTTGAACCGCCGATACGGCCGCTCGTCCCCGGATAGCAGCTTCAGCGCTTGCTCCGGCAAAGGGTACGCCAACGCCAGCCTCTGCGGCACCGCAGGGTCGAACAGGCAGTTGTACACGATCAACTCGTCCTTGGGCGCTTCCGAAGCGGGACGGTAGACGTGGCGCGTGCCGATCGGAATGATGAAGAGATCCCCTTTTTCCACGTAGAGCCGATCGTTTCCGATGTAATGGAAGCCTTTGCCCTCGGCGACGAACTGAATTTCGACGAAGTCGTGGATATGGATCGGCAGCGAGAAGCGTTCCCGTTCCCTCGTGACGGCGATCGGGAAGTCGGGCGTCCAGTAAAGCTTGCCTTCTAGCGTATACGGAGAGGAGGCCATGCCGCATGCTCCTTTGCAAGCAGGATGTGATTGCCCTATTGATAACATATTAACCCCCCTATAAGC
>JAEZZE010000173.1 GCA_023418755.1 Bacillota bacterium
CCCTAAGCTGGGGGTCGATGCCGACGGTCGGTTCGTCCAGAATGAGCAGGCGCGGATTCTGAATGAGGGCGACCGCGAGCGACAGTCTCCGTTTCATTCCGCCGGAGTAGGCGGACACCCGTTTGCCCAGCTCCCCGGCTAGATTGACCAGTTCGGCCGCATATCGGATTCGCTCGCGCCTCTCCTCCTTGCCCAGCTTGAACAGGGAGGCAAAAAAGGTCAAATTCTCCCGTCCGGTCAACTCCGCGTAAAGCGCATCGGATTGCGCCATATAGCCGATGTCCTGCAGCAGCTTCAAATTGGGCATCGCCGTGCCCAATACGTTTACTTCGCCCGTGTCGGCGCGCTCCATTCCGACCAGCATTTTGACCAGCGTCGTTTTGCCCGCGCCCGAGGGCCCGATCAAGCCGTAAATCTGGCCTTGCCGCATCTGCAGCGACACGTCCCGGAGCACCTCTTTTTTCCCGTAGCTCTTATCAACTCGATCGACCTGAACGGCAATCCCCATATCCGCAGCCTCCGCCCGAAATAAAAGTGAGTGTTTACTCACATTTTAAATCCGGACATAACCGATTGTCAACCGAAAATCGCAGGCGGCCCGCATCTTTCTTGCGATAAAACGCTTGTCGGGCTGCCGTTAAGAGCGCACCTCAACCTCCGTTTTCTCTCCGAGCACCTCGATCCGCCATTTACCCGGCGCGTCGAATTCAAGATTGCCCGAATAGTGGGTAATAGGTTCCATCGCCTGCACGTATTCCTGCCCTTTGAGGAAAGTCAGTTTCCGCGCCTCTCCGGAAACGTCGACCGGCTGGACGATCACGTCGAGCGTCTCCGGCAGATCGTGTCCTTTGACGGTCAGGGTCGTGTCCGTAACGCCCGTCTCCGCATCGTCCTTGGAAACGAGGAAGGTCGAGGATTTCGTATGAATGTACTCGTCCTTCACGCGAATGACGATCGAACCGTACGGCTCCCCATCCAACTCGACGTCGATTCGCCACGTTCCCTTGCTCGCGAATTGGTTGAACTGCGTGACTACGTGGGCATCGGCGCCGTAGATCGGGCCGCTCAGCTTCGTTTCGTTGACCAGAAATCGTTTTCCCGTGGAGAGATTCACCCCGGTGGCGACCAGTTCCGCGCCGTTTAATCGCTCGGGATCGCCCCAGACGTACCAAAATACTTTGGATACCGTCGTACCCGAATTCGCGACGATGCCTCCAGGATACTCGGTATACGCGATTTTCCCCTCGATTCCCCTGAGCCGATCCGGATAGACGATACTCCCGTCCTTATCCAGCAAATCGAATAGCGGGCTGAGCTCCACGGTATTCATAACGCCCGGACGCGGACCGAACAGGCCTTCCCCCGCGCGGTCGAAAATTCCGGAGAACAGCGCGGCGGCACCCAGCGCGGCGGCCGGAACGGCGAACAGCGCAAGCCGCCATGCCCGGAGTCTCCGCTTGGCGGCCTCCCGTTCTCCCTCCTGTCCGAGCACCCGTAAAATCGTCTGCGCCGCCTCCGGTTCCAGCGGTCTGCGCGGCAGCTCCTTCAGCAGCTCGATTCGGTCATCCCCGTTCGATTGATTCCGCATTTTACTCGCCCCCTTCCAGTTCACCGTAAATGCTTCTTGCTTTCCGAATGGCGCGATGCAGCGTCACGTCGACTTGAGCCGTCGTCCAACCGAGCACCTCGGCCGTCTCGGCCGCGGACAGCTGCTGCATGACGCGCAAGAACAGAACGTCCCTGTAAGTCCGTTTCAGCTTCATGACCGTTCGGTACATGTCCGCGACGTCCTGGCGATGGATCGCCAGCTCCTCGGGCGTCGATTGCGGAGCCTTCCGTTCGCCGAGCAGCCGAAGCGGCAGCAGTCTGCTCCTTCGCCGTTTTCTGTAGTCGTCGATCGCGACCCTTCGAGCAATCGAGATCAGCCACGTTTTCGGATTGGACCGCCCCTGAAACTTCCGGCTTCCTTTAAGCGCCCTGACGAAAACGTCCTGAACCAGATCCTCCGCCCGACTTCGCCCCGTGTAATACGCGAGAAAATGATGAACGTCCGACCCGTAGGCCATAAACCATTGCTCGATCCTCGTTTTGTCGTCCATGGCTCCTCCTCTCCCCTTCGGCATACTTGCTTATAGATTAGACGTCCGGGCGCTCGTTTCCTTACACGGAATGAAAAAAACGGCCAAATCGGCCGCTTTGCGCTAAGATGACAATTCAACGATACGGTGGAATCCCTGTTCCCGGAACAGCTCCATGAACGCGTCGACGACTTGCGGATCGAAATGAACGCCGCGCTGGCGGGCGATTTCCTGTAGCGTCTCCTCCGGCGTCCACGCCCTCTTGTACGGCCGCTCGTGCGTAAGCGCATCATAGAAATCGGCCAAAGCGACGATTCTCGCCTCGATGGGGATAGCCTCTCCGGCAAGGCCTTGGGGATACCCCGTTCCGTCCCATTTCTCGTGATGGGATAACGCGATGACGCCGGCCAGACGCAAAATGTTGAAGCTGCTTCCGTAGAGAATATCCGCGCCGATCGTAGTATGGCCTTTCATTCGTTCGAATTCGTGCGGCTCGAAGCGGCCCGGCTTAAGCAATATATTGTCGGGAATGCCGATTTTGCCGATATCGTGCAAGGGGGCCGCTTTGCGGATCATGTCGACGTCGTTTTCCGGCATGCCCAGCCGTTCGGCGATCAGGGCCGACAGCTCGCCTACCCTCTGCGTATGCTGTCCCGTCATATCGTCGCGATATTCCGCGGCGCGTCCGAGCAGCAGCAGCATCTCCAGCTTGGCCTGGCTCAGCTCCGTCGTCCGCTCCCGTACTTTCTCCTCCAACGTGCGGTTATTCTGATGCAGCTGTTGATGCAGCTCTCTCGTCTTTAACAGATTGCGGATCCGCAGGACGACTTCCGTCCTGTCGTAGGGCTTGGTCAGAAAATCGTTGACTCCCGCCTGCAGCCCTTGCTGCTTCACCTCCGGCGTCGTATCCGCCGTCAGCATCAGCACGGGCAAATATTGCTCTTCCCCCGTCTGTTCCCGGATCTGCTTCAGCACCTCGAGGCCGTCCAGGCCGGGCATATGAAGATCGAGCAGGACGATGTCGGGCTCCTCCTCGGCGATCATGCGTTGGACCGCATGCGGATCAAGCGTGCTGAGTATGCGGCTGAAGCCCGCCCGGGTCAGAATGCGCTCCAGCAAGCTTACGTTGTACTCCTGATCGTCGACTATCAATATTTTCGCGTATAAGCTAGCGTCCATCGGCACGCACTCCGTTTCTATTCTGACTTGACAAGGGATGATTCGATTTTGCCTAGCAGCCGCGGGAGGTCGACCGGTTTCGTATCGAAATCGTCGCATCCGGCTTCGTAGGCTTTGCGCTCGTCCCCCGCCATCGCATGAGCCGTCAACGCGATAACCGGAATGGAGCGCGTCTTCGGGTCGCCCTTCAGCCTCTTCGTCGCTTCCCATCCATCCAGGACGGGCAAACTCAAATCCATCAGCACAAGATCCGGAAGCTCGGCTGCCGCGAGGTCCACTCCCGCGAGTCCGTCCTCGGCCGTCAAGACTCGGTACCCTTTACGAACGAGTCTCCTCGATAACATATCGCGATTCATTTCGTTGTCCTCGACAAGAAGAATCGTATGCATCAGATCACCTCCCGACTCTCGTGCATATAACGGCGAACTTCCGCTAGCAGTTGCTTAGGTCCGAAAGAACCTTTTTGCAGCACCTCTTTTACATAACCTTGAAGACGCATGCTTTCTTCCGCCGCTATCGATTTGGCCGTCACGACGACGACCGGGATGGAGCTCCACTCCTCCCGCTTTCTCAGCTCCGTTAGAAACTGGTAACCGTCCATCTCGGGCATCATCAGATCCAACAAAATGAGGCCCGGTTTTTCCCTCGCCAGCTTCTCCAGAGCGAGTCTGCCGTTGCCCGCCGTCGCGACGGAGTAGCCGTCCTTGCCCAGCAGCTTGGCCATCATCTCGCTTGTCATGACGTCGTCCTCGACGACGAGCACGGTTTGGGACTCCGAAAGTTGCAAATATTTGTCGATTACCGAGACCAGTTGCTCCCGTTCCACCGGCTTCGTTAGAAAATCGGACGCTCCCAGCGAATAGCCTAGCGGCTTTTCGTCGGTCATGGAGAGAATGACGACCGGAATTTCGCGCAATTCAGGGTCGTTCTTCAACTCGGACAGCACGGTCCAGCCGTCCATGCCCGGCATCAGAATATCCAGGCAAATCAACTTGGGCTTCAGCTTTCTCGACAACAGCAGCCCTTCCGCCCCGCTCTCGGCAAACGCCAGCGTCCAGCCTTCGTCGGCCAGATATTTGCGCATCAGCTGACGGTTTACCGGTTCGTCGTCGATGAGCAGAATGCTGACCTGCTCATCCTCTTCGGATACGGCTTCAGGCACTTGGGCAAGCGCAGTGTCAGGCTGCGGGGCAGGGTGAGTCTGGCCGTCCGACGGCGACAGCGGAATCCAGCAAGTGAAGACGCTCCCTTCTCCCGATCTGCTCTCCACCTCGATATCGCCGCCTAACAGCACGCTGAAGCGCTGCGAGATCGTCAGCCCGAGACCCGTTCCCCCGTATTTGCGCGTCGTGGACGAATCCGCCTGGGTGAAAGGCTGGAACAGCTTGCCGAGCTGTTCCTCCGTCATCCCGATTCCGGAATCGGCCACGCTTATCGCATACCCTCGCCTGTCTTGTTTCTCCAACCGACGCCCTTCGATCCGAATCGTGCCGTCGCGGGTGAACTTGGCCGCGTTGCTGAGCAAGTTGAGCAAGATTTGCCGCAGCTTCGTCACGTCGGTCGTCATCGCGCTTTCTTCCCACTTCGCTTCGAGCCGGTTGCCGTTGCTTTCGACCAGCGGTTTGACCGTTGACAGCACGTCTTGAAAGACGTTGGAGAGCTCGCACGTTTCCCAATAAACGTCCATTTTTCCGGCCTCGATCTTGGAAATGTCGAGAATATCGTTGATCAGCGCCAGCAGATGCTTGCCCGACTTGCCGATCTTCTCCAGATCGGCGGCGAAAGCCGGCTCCCCGAGCTCTTGCGCTTCCTCGACAAGCATTTCGCTGTAGCCGATAATCGCATTCAAAGGCGTTCTGAGCTCGTGGCTCATATTGGCCATAAATTGGCTTTTGATCCGATTCGCTTGGATCGCTTCGTCATGCGCTTTCTCGAGCTGGGCCGTTCGCTCCCTTACAAGCTCCTCCAAATGGTCGTTCAAGCGCTGAAGCTCCAAGTTTTTGAGATGGATTTCGCGCGACTTCAGCTCGATCTCGGAATCCTTGCGGGAAAAGCGCTTCGAGATGAAGATGCCCAGAAGCGACAAGCCGAGCGTGAACAGGGTTCCCCCCGATATAAAATAGGCAAGCCATTTCTGGTCGAGGAGCATGCCCGAAGCAAGCTCCGAGCGGGTTCCGACGTGGAAGCTCGCGGCGAACATCCCCGTATAGTGCATGCCGACGATCGCTCCGCCCATGACCAGCCCGCTTCCTAGCTTTTTCCATATCTCGCCTTTTCCGCTCTCCTTGCGAAAATAAAAAGCGAGCCATAGCGCCGCTATCGAAGCGACGACCGCGATTAAGACGGATAGCGCGAACTGAAACGGGTCGTAGGTAATATCGATCAGCATGGCGGCCATGCCAATATAGTGCATCGCCACGATGCCGGCTGCCAGCAGCAGGCCTCCGCCGAGCAGGTTGCCCGTCGTCGGCTGCTTCCGGCCGACGACCGATAAAGCGACGTACGAGCCGATAACGGCGGCCAGGACGGAGACGAGAACGAGCGTCAGATCGTATGCGACGGGAACGTCCAGCTTGAACGCCAGCATCCCGACGAAATGCATCGACCAGATGCCCATACCCATTCCGGCCGCTCCGAACACCAGCCACATGGACCGGCTGAAGCCGGACGATTCGCTCACGCGTCCCGCCAAGTCCAATACCGTATAAGAAGCTACGACCGCTACGACGTAGGAAAACACGACGAGGGCGGCGTCATAGGAACCGTGAACGTGATGCATGCTTGTACCTGCCTTCGGATTGAAATGGATGATGAGTGCCGAACGGATGGCCATAAAACGCGCCGCTTTCCGTATATCTCTAATCGGTAAAGATAGAGACGAATTGAAGACCGACCGGGACAAATCATTAGGCATGATAACCCAAAATATTCTATTAAGCAACATGAAAGCTTTCCGATGAAAGTTTTCCGATAAGACATCATTTCAGACGCGCATATGAAAAATCTCCGATAGAGATTACAATGAGAGATTTTTGGAAGAGATTTCAGGAAAAAAATCGGGAGACGAGAAAACGACTCTTGTCCGTCGAAGCCTCATCGACTCGCCGCAACATGCCGTAGAGCACCGTCGTAACATCCCTCAGGTCACCGTCGCAACATCCACAAGGCTCGTTAACTTCGTACGATTCCCGGCGTCTCCAGCGCTCCGGCCCCTGGGCTTCATTAGAAT
>JAEZZE010000288.1 GCA_023418755.1 Bacillota bacterium
TCTCTCTGACCGTTAAATCGGCGTTAGTGCGGATGAGCGGCTGTATAGCGGTCTATGAGACCGTTAAATCGACGATAGTGCGGATGCGCGGTTGGATAGCGGTCTGTGAGGCCGTTAAATAGGCGAAAGTGCGGATGTGCGGTTAGTTAGCGGTCTATCGGACCGTTAAATCGGCGAAAGTGCGGATGTGCGGCTGGATAGCGGTCTGTGAGACCGTTAAATCGGCGAAAATGCGGATGTGCGGCTGGATAACGGTCTATCGGACCGTTAAATCGGCGAAAGTACGGATGAGCGGCTGGATAGCGGACTGCGGGACCGTTAAGTCGGCGAAAGTGCGGATGAGCGGCTGGATAGCGGTCTGCTGGGACAGCGGCCGCGGACGGTGTTGCCGATGACCCGGCCCGGAAGAGGGCCCGCGTCTTGTCACGGATTCGGGGTTGGGATATACTTGAGCTATATCGAAAACGTGCGACGAACAGGAAAGTAAGTTTTGCTGCAGAATGCCCAGAGAGGGCGGCCAAGGCTGGGAGCCGCCTCGTTCGCGCAAAACCGAAATGCGCCTGGGAGCTGCGCCGCCGAGCGGACAACCGGCAGGGACGCGACGATAGGTCGCGTTAGCCGTGGCTTCGTTAAGCGGTGCCGGGGGGATTCCCGTTACCGATCCGTAGAGGAGCGAGTCTGCCGGCTAGCGGCGCTTGCTTAAGCAGAGTGGGACCGCGTCACGACGTCTCTGCAGCGATATCGCTGCAGGGGCTTTTTTATTTTTGCCGCCGTGTTCGCAAAGTTCGATTTCCGGCTCCGGGAAGGTACATGTGGTTGGGGAGCGCTCGCGAAGCACGTTCTAGGCGGGATCGGAATAATCGGCGGGATTCAAAATCCGAGCGTCGCATTCGTCTCATGAAGCGCTTCGCGATCGAAATTTCGAACGACCTCTTCACGAGAAATGAGTAATGAGAAATGAGAAAAGCAAGGGGGGGATGGGACATGGGGATATGGCGAACGGTCAAATCGGACGTCGAGGCGGTATTCGAGAACGACCCCGCGGCCCGGAGCTGGTTTGAAGTCGTCTTTACGTATGCGGGGCTGCACGCGATTTGGGCGCATCGCATCGCGCGGTTTTTTTATCGCCGACGGCTGTACACGGTCGCCCGCGTCATTTCCCAGATCAGCCGCTTCTTCACCGGGATCGAGATACATCCGGGAGCGAAGCTCGGACGGAAGCTGTTTATCGACCATGGCATGGGCGTCGTGATCGGCGAAACGTGCGAGATCGGGGAAGAGGTCGTCATCTATCAGGGCGTCACGCTCGGAGGCACGGGGAAGGAGAAGGGCAAGCGCCACCCGACGATCGGCAACCGCGTCGTTATCGCTTCGGGGGCGAAGGTGCTCGGTTCGTTCACGGTCGGGGATAATACGAATATCGGAGCCAACTCCGTCGTGCTCCGCGAAGTGCCGCCGAACAGCACCGTCGTCGGCATTCCGGGCCGCGTCGTCAAGCGCAACGGCAAGAAAATCGGCGATCGGCTGGACCATACGAATCTGCCGGACCCGCTCATCGAGACGTTTCGGTTTATGCAGAAAGAAATCAACGAGCTCAAGGCCGAGGTGGCGCGGCTCAAAGGAGAGCGACCGCCCGGGGGGGAAGATCCGTCCAACGGTCCTGCAGGATCGCAGGATGCGTCTGAGGATGCGGAGCTTGAAACCCAGCGCGACCCCGGGCGTTCGTACGATCTCGTCGGCCTAGCGGGAGCAGAGAAGAAAAGGAGCTAGATCATCGTGAATTTGAAAATATACGACAGCATGACCAGGGAACTGCAGCCCTTCGTCCCGCGGGAACCGGGTAAAGTGAACATGTACGTATGCGGCCCGACCGTGTACGACTACATTCATATCGGCAACGCGAGGCCGGTTATCTTTTTCGACGTGGTGAGACGCTATCTGGAAGCGATCGGCTTCCAGGTCAACTACATCGTGAACTACACGGACGTGGACGACAAAATGATCCGCAAAGCGGCGGAAATGAACGTTACGGTGCCCGAGGTGGCCGAGAAGTTCATCGCCGCGTTCAAGGAAGACCGCGCGGCGCTTGGCGCCCATACTCCGACCGTATCGCCTAGGGTAACGGAGACGATCGAAGAGATCGTCGACTTCATCCGCGAGCTGGTCGAGCAGGGCAAGGCGTACGAGAGCGCGGGAGACGTCTATTTCCGCACGTCGACGTTCCCCGAGTACGGGAAGCTGTCCCATAAGAACCTCGACGAGCTGCAGTACGGCATCCGCATCGACGTGGACGAGCGCAAGGAAAACCCGCAGGATTTCGTGCTGTGGAAGGCGGCCAAGCCGGGCGAAATCCACTGGTCTAGCCCGTGGGGCGAAGGACGCCCGGGCTGGCATATCGAATGCTCGGCGATGGTGCGCAAGTTCGCCGGCGATACGCTGGACATACACGGAGGCGGCCACGATCTTCAATTCCCGCATCACGAGTGCGAGATCGCGCAATCGGAATCCCTGACGGGCCAACCGCTGGCGCGCTATTGGATGCACAACGGCTTCGTCAACATCAACAACGAGAAAATGTCCAAATCGCTGGGCAACGGCGTTAACGTCCGCCAGCTTCTGCAAGGCGCGAGCAGATACGCGATCCGCTATTTGATGCTGGCGACGCACTATCGCAGCCCGCTGAACTTCAGCGACGAGACGATCCGCCAGGCCGGCAACAGCGTGGAGCGGTTGACCAACTGCCGCGACAACGTGAAGCACCGGCTGTCCACGGTGGCCAAGGGCCATCTGTCCCTGGCGGCCGACGAGGAACTGAGAGCCCGTCTGGAAGGGCAACGCGCGGAATTCCATTCGCGGATGCAAGACGACTTCAGCACTCCGGATGCGATTACCGCTTGGTTCGGCGTCGTATCCGAAGCGAACGCGTATTTGCAGCGCGAAATCGTCAGCGAGGCCGACTTGCTGTTCATCGGAGAGCTGATCGAAGAATTCAACGCGATTCTCGGCCTGCTGCCCGAAGAAACGGAAGCGGAGCTGCTCGACGAGGAGATAGACGCGTTGATCGCCGAGCGGACGGCCGCGCGCGCGAACCGGAACTTCGCCCGGGCAGACGAAATCCGCGATTTGCTGGCGGAACGCGGCATTCTGCTCGAGGATACGCCGCAAGGCATCCGTTGGCGCCGCAAATGACGGAACGCTCGCGGCCGTCGTCAACCCCGCCCGTCATCGCGCCGATCGTCCCCGCGGACGTTCCGGTCGGCCTGCTATCCCCGATCGTTCTCGCTTACGTGGGAGACGCCGTGTTCGAGGTGTACGTTCGCCAGCGGCTGATCGCCGTCGGCAGCCGCAAGCCGCACGAGCTTCACCGCGCGGCGACGAAATACGTCTCCGCGGCCGCGCAGGCGAAGCTGCTGCAAATCTGGTCGCCGCTGCTGACGGAGGAAGAGGCCGATATCGTTCGCCGGGGGCGCAACACGAAGTCCGGCCAGCCGCCGCGCAATGCCGATCCCGCGGATTATCGCCAAGCGACGGCGCTGGAATGTCTCGTCGGCTATTTGTACTACCAAGGAAACGGAGAGCGCTTGGAGCAGTTGATGGAGCTGGCCTTCCCCGGAGCCGACCAGGCGGATTAAACGATAAAGGAAGATGAAACAATGGGCAACAACGATTCGAGATCGCCGGGAAGCCGTTCTTCCCACGGGGGTAAGCCGGCTGCAAGAGGCAAGGGCGGGCGTAGTCCCGGAGGCCAATCTCCTTGGCGCACCGACCGCAAGCAGGCGAGAGAGGACGTCGGGCCGCGCAAACCGCAGCGGACGGCGGAGCCGCACGAGGAGCACGTGGAAACCGCATTAAAAAGCGAAGAAGAGTACGTGGCCGGCAAGCATCCCGTGCTGGAAGCGCTCAGAGCGGGCCGCTCGATCAACAAGATATTCGTCTCCGCGCAGGCGCAGCGCTCGCTCGTGCAGCCGATTCTGGAAGAGGCGAAGGCTCGCGGCATCGTCGTGCAGCAGGTCGACAAGAGCAAGCTGGACCGGCTCGTTCCGGACATGCAGCATCAGGGCGTCGTCGCCCAGGCGGCGGCCGTCGCCTACGCCGACGTGGACGAGCTGCTCGCCCGCGCCGCCGAGCGAGGCGAGGCGCCCCTCATCGTGCTGCTGGACGAGATCGAGGACCCGCACAACCTGGGCTCGATTTTGCGGACGGCGGATTGCACCGGCGCGCACGGCGTCATCGTGCCGAAGCGGCGCAGCGCCGGCCTGACCGCGGTCGTTGCCAAGACGTCGGCCGGAGCCGTCGAGTACGTTCCGGTCGCCCGAGTAGCCAATCTCGTGCAAACGATGGAGAAGCTCAAGGAAGCGGGGCTGTGGATCGCCGGAGCGGACGTCGGGGCGCAGGAAGGCTTCTACGACACGAATCTGACCGGTCCTCTTGCCGTCGTAATCGGCAACGAAGGCCAAGGCTTATCCAGACTCGTGAAAGAGAGATGCGATTTTATTTTGTCGCTGCCGATGGTCGGCCGCATCAATTCGTTGAACGCGTCCGTAGCGGCGGGCGTCATTCTGTACGAGGTCGTCCGCCAGCGCGGTCAAGCGGCCGAGGGCGGAGTTGGTTCACCGCAGGCTCCCCCTTCCGCCCATGCGTAAAGGAAGGACGTTCCAGCGAGAGGACGTCCTGCTCGTGGACGGCTACAATATGATCGGCTCGTGGCCGGAGCTGACCGGGCTCAAGGAAGAGAAGCTGGAGGACGCCAGGGACCGGCTGCTGGACATGCTGTCCGATTATCAAAGCTATGCCGGGCTGGTCCTGATCGTCGTCTTCGACGCGTTCCGCGTGCCCGGCTCCGGCAAGGAGTACCGCCCGCGGAAGAAATTCAGCGTCGTCTACACGCGCGAGAAGGAGACGGCCGACGAATGCATCGAAAGACTCGTCGGAGAGTGGCTGTCGGTCAAGCGCAACGTGTACGTCGCCACCTCCGATCTCGTCGAGCAGCACGTCGTCTTCGGGCGCGGGGCGCTTCGGGTGTCGGCGCGAGAGCTGAGGCACGCGGTGCTGCAGAGCAGCGTCGATATCCGAACGGCCATCCGCAACGACAAGCAATTGAAGAAAAACCCGGTGGAAAGCATTTTGCCGGAAGAGGTCCAATCGCGATTGGAACGGATGAGAAGAGGGCTTAAAGATTTGTGACGAATCGTGAAGGTTCATGATGAATCCTTACTTTAATTAACAATTTTACCATTGCGGCTCGAAGGCGAATAACGGCAAATCCATTGACGCTATGCAGCAGATCAAGTATATTGATAATAGTTTGGTAGAGTAAGAGGTTCCAGTACGCCAATGCAGACCGGAGGGATGTTCGTGAGCGTCGACTTGGAGAGACTGGCAACGCTTGAGTACGACTTCAGGGCCGACGAGGACATCGTTGAATTCGTTCGCTTGGGAGATAGCGAAGCATTAGAGTACCTCATTCATAAATATCGCAATTTCGTGCGCGCCAAGGCGCGATCTTACTTCCTGATCGGCGCGGAGCGGGAGGATATCGTTCAGGAAGGCATGATCGGCCTCTATAAGGCGATCCGCGACTTCAAGGGCGACAAGCTGGCTTCCTTCAAAGCTTTCGCGGAGCTGTGCATAACCCGGCAGATCATTACCGCGATCAAGACGGCCACCCGTCAGAAGCATATTCCCCTGAATTCCTACGTTTCCTTGGATAAGCCGATCTACGACGAGGATTCGGACCGGACGCTGCTCGACGTCATCTGCGGTTCGCGGGTGTGCGACCCGGAGGAAATGATCATCAACCAAGAGGAATTTTACGGTCTCGAGGACAAGATGACCGAGATTCTGAGCGACCTCGAGCGCAAGGTGCTCACGCTCTACCTGGACGGCCGCTCTTATCAGGAAATCGCGGTCGATCTGGACAGGCACGTCAAGTCGATCGACAACGCCCTGCAGCGCGTCAAGCGCAAGCTCGAAAGGTACTTGGAGATTCGCGACATAGGCAGTCAGCACTGATCCGATACATTCATAAGCGGTATAGAACAAGCAGCCCATATGAAGCTGCTTTTTTTATGATCCAATAAAGGAGTCGGGAGGGACGACGATGAGAAAAGGGTTGTTTATCGGCGGTTCGTGGCGGGAGGCGGGACGGTACGGAGAACTGAGATCCCCCTACACGGGGGAGATCGTCGCCGAGGTTCCCGAGGCCGATCGGGAAGAGACGCGCGAAGCGATTGGCGCCGCATGGGACGCGAAGGCCGCGATGGCCGCCATGCCTGCGCATGAGCGCGCGTCCATCTTGGAGCGGGTCGCCGCGCTGCTCGACGGCCGCTCGGAGGAAGCGGCGCGCCTGATCGCGCTGGAGGCGGCCAAGCCGATCAAGGCGGCGAGGGCGGAGATCGGCCGCACGGTGCAGACCTACAAGTTCGCCGCGGAGGAAGCGAAGCGGATCGGAGGAGAGACGATTCCCCTCGACGCCGCTCCCGGAGGGGAAGACAGATTGGCTTACACGGTGCGCGAGCCGCTCGGCGTCATCGGGGCGATCACGCCGTTCAACTTTCCGTTCAACCTGGTCGCGCACAAGGTCGGGCCGGCGATCGCCGCCGGCAATACGGTCGTGCTGAAGCCGGCGGAGCAGACGCCGCTGTCGGCGCTGTATATCGCCGGACTGTTCGCCGAGGCCGGACTGCCCTCCGGCGCGCTGAACGTCGTGCCCGGACCGGGGGAGGTCGCCGGCGCCGCGATCGTCGAGGACGAGCGGGTCGCGATGATCACGTTCACCGGGAGTCCCGAGGTGGGCAAGAGCATTCGGGCGAAAGCCGGACTCAAGCGCGTCACCCTCGAGCTCGGCTCCAACTCGGCGTTGATCGTCGACAAGGATGCCGATCCGGAAGCGATTATGCCGCGCTGCGTGACCGGAGCGTTCTCCAATCAGGGCCAGGTGTGCATCTCGCTGCAGCGCATCTACGTTCACGAAGAGATCTACGAGAGCTTCGTCCGCGAATTCGCGGCGGCGGCCAAGCGATTAAAGCGGGGCGATCCTCTCGACCCGGAGACGGATTTGTCCGCGATGATCTCCGCGCGGGAGACGGAGAGGGCGCTTAGCTGGATTCAAGAAGCGAAGGACGGGGGCGCGAAAGTGGCCGCGGGAGGCCGCGTCAAAGACGGAGTGCTGGAGCCGACAGTCCTTACCGAAGCCGGGCGGGAGATGAAGGTGTCGTGCCGCGAGGCTTTCGCCCCGATCGTCGTGATCGCCAAGGTGAAGTCGGTGGACGAGGCGATCGCCGAGGTGAACGATTCGAAATACGGATTGCAGGCGGGCATCTACACTTCCAATCTGTTTACGGCGCTTCGCGCCGCGGAACGGCTGAAGGTAGGAGGCGTCATGATCAACGATATTCCGACCTTCCGCGTCGACCACATGCCTTACGGCGGCGTCAAGGAAAGCGGGAGCGGCCGCGAGGGCGTGAAATACGCCGTCGAGGAAATGACGGAAACGAAGCTGGTCGTCATCAACAAGCGGTTCGGATAAGCTCCGGGACGTTCCTAGGAACATCTTTTTCGGAGGACGGCGATTAAATAGAACGAAATCAGGAAGAATGGTATTAAACCGGTGCCAGACATTGTCCAGACGGTTTTCGTTGACATCGATTACCCCCTGTGATAAATTATTTTAGTAACCTTAACGTGGTTTCTTATGCGCTGGCTCTGAATCATCGGCGAAACACCAGGAATTGTTGTCTTGATGGTTTGTTCATCGGACCGCGATTTCAAACTCAGCCTTGGTTCGCCAAGCTGGAGTTTCCGCCGAATGGTTGTATTTTTATGAAGTCATGGTCCCGGGAGGTGGAAGGGATGCGGGTGATCATCACGCTGGCTTGCACGAGCTGCAAGCAACGGAACTACACGTCGAGCAAGAATAAACGGACTCACGCCGATCGCATCGAGTTGAAGAAGTTCTGCAAATTTTGCAATGAACATACTCCTCATCGCGAGACGCGGTAACTCTAGGAGGTATGAACGTGACTTTCCTGGCTAAAATGAAGCAAAACTTTGGGTCCTTTTTTTCGTTTTTTGCCGATAGCTGGAACGAACTAAAGAAAGTCCGTTGGCCCAACCGGAAAGAGCTCGTCAGCTACACGGTCATCGTTATCGTGACCGTGGTTCTGGTAACGATCTACTTCTGGGTGCTGGACATCGGTATTTCATCCCTCGTCGATCTGATCATCTGACGCAGGAACCAAAGGTGGCTTTTCCATGGAGAAAAGATGGTACGTAGTCCACACGTACTCCGGGTACGAGAACAAGGTTAAAGCGAACCTGGAGAAACGCGTGGAATCTATGGGTATGCAAGACAAAATCTTCCGCGTCCTCGTGCCGATGGAAGAAGAGATCGTCAATAAGGACGGCAAGAAAAAGACGGTTATGCGCAAAGTGTATCCGGGGTACGTCCTCGTGGAGATGATCCAGACGGACGATTCTTGGTACGTGGTCCGCAATACGCCGGGCGTTACCGGCTTTGTCGGCTCCACCGGATCGGGATCGAAGCCGACGGCGCTTCTGCCCGACGAGGTCGAAGGCATTCTTCGCCACATGGGCATGGACGAGCCGAAGCCGGCCGTCGATTTCGAGCTGAAGGAAAACGTCCGCGTGAAGGTCGGGCCGTTCGCCAATTTTGTCGGGTCCGTGGAAGAGATTCTCGCCGACAAGAGCAAGCTGAAGGTGCACGTCAACATGTTTGGCAGGGAAACCCCGGTTGAGTTGGATTTCACTCAAGTGGAGAAGATATAAGTATCTTTGCAGTTCGGGTTTCTTGAAAGAGCGGGAGGAACGAGAGTTCCGTTAAACCGCATTACGGGTCAGGGAGGTGTGCAACATGGCAAAGAAAGTAATCAAGCTGGTAAAGTTGCAAGTTAACGCGGGTAAAGCTAACCCTGCGCCGCCGATCGGTCCTGCGCTCGGTCAAGCCGGCGTTAACATCATGCAATTCTGTAAAGAGTTCAACGCTCGCACGGCGGATCAAGCCGGCCTGGTCATTCCGGTCGTCATTTCCGTATACGAGGATCGTTCCTTCACGTTCGAGACGAAAACTCCGCCGGCGGCGGTACTGCTTCGCGTAGCGGCGGGAATCCAAAAAGGTTCCGGCGAGCCGAACAAGAAGAAAGTCGCTACGGTCAAGCGCGCGAAAGTTCGCGAGATCGCCGAGCAGAAAATGCAAGATTTGAACGCGGCTACCGTCGAGGCGGCTATGCGTATGGTCGAAGGTACGGCCCGCAGCATGGGCGTCGCGATCGAAGACTAATCGTCGCTATCCACGCGATAGCGCGGGCGCGGTTCTCATGAACCGCCAGTGGGAGGAGATCCCGTCGTTCCCTGCGCGGGAGCGAGGATCGAAACCGTTACTACCACAAAAGGAGGAGAACAACTTGGCTAAACACGGCAAGAAATTCAGAGAAGCCGCCAAGCTGATCGACCGCGACGCGACTTACGAGTCGCTCGAAGCGATCGAGCTTGTCAAGAAAGCGGCAACGGCCAAATTCGACGAAACCGTCGAAGCCGCCGTCCGTCTCGGCGTCGATCCGAGAAAGCAAGACCAAGCGGTGCGCGGCGTAGTCGTCCTGCCGCACGGCACGGGCAAAACGCAACGCGTTCTCGTATTCGCGAAAGGCGACAAGCTGAAGGAAGCCGAAGCTGCCGGAGCGGATTACGTAGGAGACGCCGAGCTCATCAACAAAATCCAGCAAGGATGGTTCGAGTTCGACGTCTGCGTCGCAACTCCGGACATGATGGGCGAAGTCGGCAAACTCGGCCGTATTCTCGGGGGCAAAGGCTTGATGCCTAACCCTAAGGCCGGCACCGTAACGAACGACGTTGCGAAAGCCATCCAAGAGATCAAAGCCGGTAAAATCGAATACCGTCTGGACAAAGCCGGGCAAATTCACGCTCCGATCGGCAAAGTCTCGTTCGACGCCGACAAGCTGAACGAGAACCTGAAAGCCCTGATCGATGCGCTGAACCGCGCGAAGCCGGCATCTTCCAAAGGAATCTACCTGAAGAACATCGCGATTTCCTCGACGATGGGACCGGGCGCTCGCGTTGACGCGGCGGCCTATCGCTAATCCTTTCGGAAAACTGGCAACAAACGGTCTTTGACATCGGGCTGCCTTAATGGTAATCTGATGAAGTTGACAAACGAATATGGATACCGTAGACCGTAGGTGCTATCGTGCTACCGCTACCCGGCGTCGATCGACGCGTGTCGGT
>JAEZZE010000295.1 GCA_023418755.1 Bacillota bacterium
GAGCTTTTCGTCCTCCGTCAGCGTAACGCCGCCGACCTCCAGCACGATCTCCAGCGATCTCGTCCGGCTGACGCCCTTCAACCGCTCGTTATCGGCTTCCGTAAACTCGAAACCAAGCTGCTCGGCAAGCCGTTTCCAGGCGAGATAGTGATATTTCGCCGTATCCACCAGCACCCCGTCCAGGTCGAACAGCGCTCCTTTGAAGTTATCCAACAAGGCCGTCACCTCTTCCCGGAGTCCGATTGCCGAAAGTCAGCACGCTTCCGGGCCGGGCCGCTCGCTCTTCCTCTCCGACGCGAATAAGCTGGGCCGAACGGTTTGCGGCATCGGAGCGGACAACGACTTCCGATGGCGTTACCGTAAGGAGCAGCCGCTGCCCCTTGACATGCATCGGGAACGTGACCGACTCCCAGCCCCGCGGCAAAGACGGCTTGACGACGAGCGCGCCGCGATGCAGCCTCGCTCCGGCGAAACCGAGCACGGCCGCCATCCAGGCGCCTCCGTTCGCGGCCGGATGGGTTCCGCCGATGTACAGCGTGCCGACGTACTGCTTCGATTCGCCGGTCAAATCGATCGTCGCCGTTCTCATAAAGTAACGATATGCCCAATCCTGCGAACCGATGTCCGAAGCGACCATAGCGTAGATGCACGAGCTCAGGCTGGAGCCGTGCTCCGTCCTCGGCTCGTAATATTCCCAGTTCGCCCGCTTCACTTCCTGCGAATAATCGTCTTTCAGCAGATGGAGCATCAGCACGACGTCGGCTTGCTTCAAGATTTGCGTCGTCGCGGCGAGCCCGTTGCCGCCTCCCAAATACTCGTTTTCGTTCAGCACTCGCGACTTTAACGTCGGCAAGTCGACGTCCTCCAGCCTCAAATATCCGTCGAATTGCTCGATGATTCCCGTCCGCGGATCCGGAACCGGCACGTACAGTTCGTTGTGCAGCTTGCTTAAGCGGCCTAAATCCTCGGAATAGTCCAGCTTCTCGATCAGCTCTCGGTACGCCTCGGGGTGCTTCCCTTCCAGCAGCTCCAGCGCGGCCAACGCGATTCCGACCGTCAACTTGGCCAGCGCGTTCGTGAACGCGTTGTTGCCGACGCGCTCGTGGTATTCGTCCGGACCGGTAACGTCGAGCAGCTCGTACCGCTTCTTGTCTTCCTTATAGTAGGCGTAAGAATAGAAGAAGCGCGCGCATTCGAGAATCACCTCCGCGCCTCCGTCCAGCAGCGCGCTCTCGTCGCCGGTATATTCGTAATACTGCCAGACGCCGTAAGCCGCGTCGGCGCTGATGTGGATTTGCTTATCGCGGAAATACGTCCGCATCGGACGATTCGTGAAGACGTCGGTCACGTTAAACAGCGTGCAGGCGTCGTCCCCCGTTTCCTGGCTCTCCCAGGCGTAGAATGCGCCCCGGTAACCGTACTCCTTCGCTTTCCTGCGGGCGCCATCCAGCGTATGCACGCGGTACATGATCAAATTTCTGGCCACGGACGGCTGGCTGTACAGGAAGAACGGCAGCATAAACATCTCCGTATCCCAGAATACGGCTCCTTTATACACCTGCCCGGACAGTCCGCGGGCGGGGATCGACACCCTCTCGGAATGCGTCGGCGCGATGACGTGCAACTGGTAGAGGCTGTAACGAAGCGCGAACTGGGCTTCCTCGTCCCCTTCGATCGCGACGTCCGATTCCTCCCATTTTCGCTCCCATTCCGCTTCGTGCTCCCGCAGATGGTCCTCGTAGGCCGACCCGGCCGCGTCCCCTGCCCGGCTCATCGCCCTCTCCAGAACGGATTGCCGCTCCTCCCCGGTAACAACGGAAACGTACTTCGTGAACGCATACGTCTCCCCCGCCTTGCACGAGAACGTCGCCCTTCTATAGATGGAGGAGCCTTCGCGCTCGATCGTGGCCGCCGCCGGGACGTTCTCCCATGCGACGGCTTCGGCCACGGCAACCGTCTTCCGCAATTCGTGCGTCGTCGCCGATACGGCGACGATACCGTTCGTCGAAGCCGACTCGGAATTTTCCAGGTGAGGGCCGTTAATATCCCACACCTCGCCGTCGATGCCCGTAAGCACCGTAAACTCGCAATCCTCCGAAGCGCGAATCTCCGCCTTCATCACAAGCAGATCGAGCCGCTTCATGCTGACGAATCGCCGGGAGCGGACTTCGATCCGGTTGCCTCCCGGACCGGCGAATACGGTCTCCCGATGGAACGTCGCATGGCGTAAGTTTAACGATTGGCGGTGCGATTCCCGATCCGACGACAAGATGCCGAGCGGTTGGTCTCCGCAGTAATAACGCGTAGACAGTCCGTTCGGCGCATTCACCGGCTCCCTCCAAAGGGCGCCGACTTTGTCGTACAATCCGGCCAGCGTGCAGGCCGTCAGCTGCTCTTTGCCAAACTCCTCCAACGTCCCCCTGTAACCCATGGCTCCGTTGCCGAGCATATACTTGTTTCCATTGATCGCAATCCTGTCCGGATCGAATCCGGTTTCCTCCACGATCCAACTCATGGATGCTCCCTCGCCTTCGGCTTCGAATGTACCTTCCATTATGAAGCCGGAAGATCGGAGCCGAAATGCGCGATACTACCGAAATGATGTTTATTTCCATGAAGTTAACCAAGCGGCGATCGAATCGACGATCAAGTCGAGGTTGGATTTCCCTTCCGCGTTCAAGTAAGGAGCCCGGTCCCGAAAATAGTCCGCGTGCTTGCCGACGATCGGCACGCCGATCCTGGTTTGCGGAGCATGCTTGTCCTTGCGCCAGACGGGCAGCGACCGCTTGATGCCCCAGCCTCCAAAGGTGCCGATGCGGGAAACGATGTCAGGCGACCGTCCGAGCGAGCCGCCTCTTCGCCTCCCTTCCGCATGGATCGAGAGCACCCGATGCTTTAATCGTTCCGGGATGCGGCAGCGGGGAGACCCGATTGTGACCGCGAAACAGGACGCGCTCGCCCCGCTCGCCATCAGCATCGCCGCAACGTGGACAGCGGCGATGCCGCCCCCGCTATGGCCGACGAGCAACGTCGTTCCGACCGCGCCCGATACGCCGGCCTCGGCTCGTTCGCGCCGGATAGCTTCCAACGCCCTGACTCCTCCGATCGATCGGCCGAGCTTATCGTCTCTTCTCCTCATGTCCGCCCGAATTTCCCGGACCTGGGCAAGCACGCTCCTGCTCCGGTCTCCGTACGGATACAGCAGACCGGACACTATCCCTTCGCCGCCGATCGATCCCTCTCGCAAGGGCAGCGCCGTATACCGCAGCCTCCGTTCTAGCGCCAGTCGCAAATTTTCCATAAATAAAGGCGCCGTCGCCAATCCGGCCAGAAAGTACATTTCGATTTTATTTTCCCCGCGCGCGCTCGTAATTGTCCGCATAGACGATCCTTTCCATATCGGAAGGGTGAGTGTCCCTGAACCACTTGACCAGTAAAGGCGGGTTGACGTCGCTGAGCGCGGCCACGGCCATCTTCTGGTTCATCGTCACCGACCCTTCGGCGCTTCCGATCAACTCCACGGCGTAGCGGTCGGCTGCCGTCTCCGCTTGTCTGGACACGTAGTTGGCTATCGGCAGCGTCGCGAAGGAAATCATCGACACGATCATCAAGGCCAGCGGCAGCGCGTTGATATCCGACAGCGATCGAATGCCCCAGCGACTGCCGCGAACGCGAATCGCCGTCCGATAAATCCACCCCCCGACGGCGAGCAGCGCGAACGAGGATCCGACCGCGCCCACGGCGCTCCATTCCAGATGGTGCATGACGTAGTGTCCCATTTCGTGCGCCATGATCAGCAGAATCTCCGGCTCGTCCAGCCGCTGCAGCGTCGTATCCCACAGTACGATTCGCAGCGAGGAGCCGATGCCGTTGACGTACGCGTTCAGGGCGTTCGTTTTTTCGGACATGTCGGCCTCGTACACCCTATGCGCGGGAATGTCCGCCTTGTCGGCGAGCTCCAGAATGGCGGCTTCCAGCCGGGAATCGGACAGACGGGTAAAATTGCTGTACAGCGGATCGATCACGACCGGCTGAACGTACATCATGAACAGGGTGAACGGAACGGACAGCAGCCACAGCTTGAGCCACCAGCGTCCGCCTCTGGAGACGATCCAGAACGCGACGGCGGATACGGCCAGCATCGTCGCGTAGCCGATCCCGAACGCGATCAGCTTGTCTCTCAGCCATCCCATTACCGGCTGCGTCGAAATGCCGAACGCCTTCGACAGGTTATAACCGATTACCCGCAGCGGAAAATAAAGCAAATAGGCCGTCGCCTGAATCATCAGCACATAGAGAGGGAAGCGTATGTAACCCGGTAAGCCGCTTTCTTCCAGCTTAATTCGCCACCTGCGGGCAAGCCCGCTGGCCAGCATCATGAAATAGATCAGCCACTCCCAAGGACCGCTCATAAAGAAGATCCAATTTCGGGCCGCGTTCAGCCATTCGCTATTGCGAAGCTGACCGGGGGTAAAAAAGGTCGCGGGATCGGCCGGCGTGCCCCGATACGCCTCCGGAACCTGATTCGGCATCGTGTACCATGCGTAGAGAGCGACTGCGATCGCGTAAGCGATAAAGAGCGCCGAGTACTTCAGGAACGTGGAATGCCTGCGAAAGCTCATCGTTTCCCTCCTTCGGCCCGGTTCGAACCTCCGGCGCCGTCATTAAGATTATAACATTTCCGGCGGACGGATAACCTTCCGGGCGATGGACGGCGGACCGCAAATACACATGGAGCGGGGAACGCATGGATACGGTACATGGAAGGATGGGTTCGGGGGATCCGATTTGCCGGGGTGTTCCGGCGGCAAGCCGAGGGGCGCGAGACGCTCCCCGGCCGGGCAGGAACAACGAATACGCGGGATGATCGGCCAATTCGCGGACCGGACGGAGCCGTAAGCGGAATCCGTTACACCAGCTCGTTCCTTTTGCGCAGATAGCCGTAAAGATAGATGCAGCTAACGGAACAGAGCAGCGCCAGCAGAGCGATGAAGCCGTAACCCGCTTGCAATCCGAGCGTCAAGCTTTCCTTGGCTGCTTTGCCGGCCCCGAACAGCTTCTGAACGCCGTCGATAATGACGCCGATCAGCAGATTGCCGATGACGCACGCGATTCCCATCAACGTCACCGTAAACGTAATCGCCGTCTCGGTGCCGCGGGGATACCGCTTGGCGAGTATGGCCATCACCGTCGGGTAGATCGGCGCGATGCCGATGCCGGCGACCGCGAACAGGATCGCGCCCCGCTCGCCGATTAGAATAGCCGCGAGGCTGCACAGGCCCGAGAAGGCCGAAAGGAGAATGATCGACAGGGTATACCCGATTTTGTCCGTTATCGGTCCAAGGAACAGTCTCGCCGCCATGAAAAAGACGAAAAAGATCGACAGCATCCGGGAAGCTGCGCCGGTCGACCAGTCGTACGCCTTCTCCAAGTAGTTGACCAGCCAGCCGCCGACCGCCAGCTCGGAGACGACGCCCATCGACAGGACGAGCACGATCAGCCAGGCGGCCGGATCTTTGCCGACGCTCTTAAGCGTCAGGCGATCGCCCCGCTCCTCCCCGCCGTCGCCGGGAAACTTGGCCAACAGCGAAGGAAGAATCGGCAGCAGCGACAGCGACAGCATGATCACGTACATTCCCCGCCAGCCCAGTTCCCCGCCGATAGGGCGCCAGCCCATCATCGACGCGGCGATAATCGGGGCGACCGCCGAGCTGAGGCCGTAGAAAAAATGGGCGAGATTCATCATCGCTCCCGTGTTTTTGGTGAAAATCCGGGCCGCCATGATCGCCAGGCCGATCTCCAGCATGCCGTTGCCGATGTACATGAGGAAATAAGACGCCGACAATTGAACGTAGTTCGCCGATACGTACATGAGCACGCCGGAGACGGCCATCGAGGCGAACGCGACGATTCCCGTCCGCTTGATGCCGATTTTCCCCGACAACGCGCCCGTGAACGAGCAAGCGACCAAGTAGCCGAGCGAATTGAAAGCGAGCAGCATGCCAAGCTGCGTTTCGTTTAAGCTGAAATCCGCTTGCATTCGCGGAATGGCCGGGCCTTTCACGTTCTCGGAAAAGCCGAATACGAGAAAGCCTCCGAACACGACGAGCAGGAGCAGCCAATAATTGATTTTCACAGCGTTCGTCTTCAAGTCGAAGTTCCTCCGCGCGCCTCAAACGAGGTCGAATTCGTCCTGGCATCCCGGATCGAAGCCGCCGCGTATACGATCAGCGCCGCCCAGATCAAGGTAAAGCTGATCAGCGTCACATGGCTGATCGTCTCTTCGAACACGGTCACGCTCAGGATCAACGTCAGAGTAGGACCGATATATTGGATGAATCCGAGCAGCGACAGAGACAGCTTCTTGGCCGCGTTGGCGAACAGCAGCAGGGGGAGCGCCGTAGCCGCGCCTGCAAACAGCAGCAACGCGAGCGAGGACGCCGGCAGCGTCCACGCGGCGGCCGAATGAGTGACGCCGAGATAGCCGCAGTAGACTAGCGCCGCGGGAACGACGATCGCGGTTTCGGTCATCAGCCCGAGCGAGGAATCGATCGAAACCCGCTTCTTGACGAGTCCGTAGAGACCGAAGCTGAACGCGAGCGCGAGCGACACCCAAGGTACGCTGCCGTAGTCGATCGCGACGAGAACGACTCCGGCTCCCGCGAGGGCGATGGCCAGCCATTGTCCTCCCGTCGGCTTTTCCCGCAGAAATCCGATGGCCAGCGCCACGTTGATCAGCGGCGTCAAGTAGTACCCGAGACTCGTCTCGACGACGTGCCCGTTGTTGACGGCCCAGATGAAGACGAGCCAGTTGACCGTGATGAGCCCGCTGCTCGCGACGAGCGGCAGCAGCGTCGCGCGGTTTTTCAGCAGTCCGGCCAATTCTCTCCACCTTCGCCGCAGCGAGATCAGTCCGGCAACGAACGCGAACGACCAAATAATTCTATGCGACAGAATCTCTCCTGCCGGCATCGTCTCGAATACCTTCCAATAAAGGGGGAGCAACCCCCAAATAATATAGGCGAATATCGCGTTAAACAGTCCGCTTCTCATTCTGCCTTCTCGCTCCATTCCGTTCATCAAAACATGAAGGGAATTATACCACTAATCCGGCGGACTGAATATGAAAAAATCAGGCAAAGGCCCGGACGTGCGACCTTCTATTCGGAACGGACCGCCTGTCTCTTTTTCCTGCCGTGAATAACGGCCCTTCTGACGCACCAGACCGCGAGGACGACGACGATAACCGCGATGGCGAGCTTCCACGAATGATGCTCGATCGCGTGCAGCACGCCTTCCCACTGCGGACCGAACGCATGGCCCAAGCCGACGAACAAGGCGCACCAGAACAAAGCCCCGCCGTATGCGTACGCCGCGAACGTCCGGAACGGCGAACCGGTGATCCCGGCGAAGTAACCGGTCACGTGCCGTACTCCGGGAATGAAATATCCGATGAAGACGAGCGCGTTGCCGTATTTTCGGTACCACATCTTCGT
>JAEZZE010000316.1 GCA_023418755.1 Bacillota bacterium
CGCCGGATATCATTAAAGACAATATCAAGTTTATTTGTATGGCTTCGGCCGGTTCGAATATTAAGAGAAGAAAAGGCGTCGCCAGAATCGAAAATCCAAATCCGGTGCTCGTCTGGAGTATAGAAGCGACCAAGATGATCGCAATAAAAGCTATCCAACCCATAAAGCATCCCCTTTCTGCGGCATAAAAAGATCATTTTGCGTTCGCATACTTGTTATAACAAAAATAAAGATACCGATAATCTTCGGTATCTTTGCCATATCTATTATAACATTCCCTGCAAAATGCGGAACATCTCGTCTTCGAAATAACCGAAATATAACTTCAACCACTCGCGCTCGTCCGCTGCGCTGAACCGGTTCGTATACGCTCTCTACCCGATGAAGCACCTTCTTCTAACGGCTCGCCGACCCTCCGCGATGGTCGGCTCGCCAGGCGTCGAGCTGCCTTTGCACTTCGGACCTTACCTCGTCGATGCCCGCCTGCCGAAGCTCCCGATTAAACTTCGGCAGCATGGAATCCACGTTCAAGCTGCCCGTCATCAAACCGGGAAAGTACTTCTCCCAAACCATCTGGATGTTCTTCACCTGAAGGGGCATCCCGGACAAGTCCGGCGTAAAGCCCAGCGTGCCCGAATAGACCGCTTCTTTGTTGCTGGCGCGAAACTGATCCCATTTGTCCAAGGGATCCGCGAACTGTCCGCCCATGGTCTTCAGGATGAACCAATTGCCCTGGGTATACTGTACGCCTCCATAGCTAGGCTGAGCGTCCGGGATCGGATTGCCGTTGTTGTCCGTTGGCGGGATCGGTACCACCTGGCCGTTACCATCGAGCGTGTAATGCACGCCCTCGATTCCGAAATTAAACAAATTCCGCACCTCGGGATCCGTGTTCAGCAGATTGAGAAACTTAACGGCCTCGGCGGGGTGCTTCGTATCCGCGTTGACGGCCATGACCCCTCCCCGAGTGGATTCGGTCGTAATCAAGGCGGGGGTTACGGGGTAAGCCACAAGCTTGTAGCCGCGATCCTTGCTCCAGCTATTGTCCGATAGCGGCCCGCCCCCCGCGGCCTTCCAGAATACCAGATCGCCCCGCTTCAGCCCGGGGCTTTCCCGCAATGACGCATCCTCGTTGATGTAGCCTTCCACATAATAGCGCCGAAGAAGATCCAACACGTTCCGGGCTTCTTCGGTTTCGAATATATTCACGACCGGAGATACGGGATCCTGGCCTCGGACCATGAGCGGGAGCGTTTTCTCCGCTACGTACTGGTAGCCGTCCAGGGCGAAGAAGTTCTGCGAACCCTTGTCGAGTTCCATCGGCTGATAATCGGGTTCCTTCTCCTTGATCATCCGCAACAACGGTTCCAGGGAAGCCAGCGTTGTATAATCGGAGATGTCGATTCCGTACTTCTTGACCAGCGCCTCCGGATACATCCAATGGTCGCGAACGGCCAATTCCTTATTCGTCGGCACGCCGTAAATACCGCCATCGTCCATCTGCACGCTTTTCCAGAAAACGGGGTCGATCACAGCGTACATCTCCTTCCCCGCGTTGGTCAAATAGTCGTTCAGCTTTAGAAATGCGCCGCGTTGCGCATAGGCCGAGTACTCTACCGCAAAAGCGATGTCGAATGGGGTTCCTGCCGACACGAGGGTATTCAGACGCTCTTCATACTCTTGCCAGCCCACTTTAATATAGGTAACGGTCACGCCGATTTTCTTCGCTAATACCTCGTTGATCTTGTCGGTGACCATTTGCAAGTCTTTGTCGGGATCTCCGATCGTGTAATAGATCAAATTCACCGTATCGCCGCCCGTCGCGGCATGCCCGCCGTTGCCGGATGTCGAGACGCAGCCGGATAATGACAGCGTCAGCAGCAGGACGAGCGCGAAGAATGCAGCGGGGCGGCTCGGATTCCGTTGATGTCTCATGGCGGCGTTATTCCTTTCTCCGAAGCTCTGAGGGCGATTTGCCGAAATAAGCGTGGAAATGGGAATAAAAATAGTTCAGATTGGGATACCCGACGGAAAGCGCGATGGAAACGATTTTCTCGTCCGTGGTCTGAATGCGTTCACGGGCTCGAAGCATCCGATAGGCCATTAAATATTCCGAGAATTTCTTGTGCGTCTCCTTGAGGAAGAGCTGCCCCAGGTACGTTCCGTTCATCCGGAATCGTTCCGCGACCGATTTCAGGCTCAAGTTCTGGGCATACTCCGCCTTGACGATCAACAAGATGCGATTGGTCAGCTTGGACAGGCTGTCGTAACGCACGCCGAGCACCGGATCCCTGTCCAGGTCATCCCGATCCGCGCCCTCCACCGTCCCGTTCAGGTCTTCTACGATAATCCTCTCGACCAGATGCTGCAGCTTCGTACGATCGACGGGTTTGAGCAGGTAATCCTTGGCCCCGCAGCGGATCGCCTCGAGCGCATACTGGAATTCTCCATAGCCGCTCATGATGATATATTTCGAGGGAAGGCGCAGCTCGTTGAGCTTGTGGATAGCATCGTAGCCGCGCTGCTTGCCGATGCATACGTCGAAGATAGCCAAGTCCGGCAACAGCTCCACCGCCTTCGATATCGCGCCCTCGTACGTTTCGCTCGTCTCGATGCGGCCGAAGCCGTATTTTTCCCAATCCAGCGTTCGCTTCATGCCCTCCAGAATCTGCGGCTCGTCATCTACGATCAGCAGCTTGTACATCCCCAATCGCCTCCTTGGATAGGATTACGGATATTTTAACACCGGCTTCCTCGTTGTTGTCGATCTTCATGGAGAAACCCGCCCCGTAGAAAAAGTGCAATCGGGTATACACGTTGCGCAGACCGATGTTGTCCACCGGGGCGTCGTCGCCTCTGGACAGCTTCCACCTGATTTCGGCCAACCGCTCTTCGGGAATCCGGTTGCCGTTGTCCACGATCTCCAGCACGAAGCGGGAATCTTCCTCCCAGCCGTTCACGATGAGCAGATTGAACTCGCTCTCCCGGTCAAAGCCGTGGACGAAGAAGTTTTCCGCGAGCGGCTGCATCCAGAACTTTACGGTGGGCAAGGAAAGCAGCGCCGCCTCCACATTGAACTGATAATAAAACCGGCCCGGATATTTGAATTCCATGATTTTCAAGTATTTCTGGAGCAATGCCAGCTCGCTGTCGAGGGAGATGATATTGCCGTTTTTTACGATATCGCGGTATAACGCGCCTAAGGTGGCAATCGCATCGGAGGTGTAGTCTACGCTGTTTACCAGCGCGGAGGAACGGATAACCTCGAGCGTATTATACAAAAAGTGAGGATTGATTTGCGCCTGAAGCGCTTTCATTTCGGTTTCCTGCTGCTTGAGTTTCAATAGATAATTCGTACGGATATGCCGATCGAGCTGATGGATCATATCGTCCAGCTCCCGGGCGATCATTCCGTACTCGTTTCTTCTGTAGCGCGCCGGGCTAATCGGCGTGAAATCCGCCGTTTTCGCGCGTCCGATGGACACGATAATCCGCCGCAAGAAGTTCGCGTCCTCGCGCAAATTGTACACGATCAGCAGCAGGACGCTAATCATCGCAGCCAGCACGATGAGAAACACGGCGAGCAGCACGTTCGCCTGACGATGGATCAGCGTGGACAAGTCCACGATACTGACGAACCGATAATCGAACTCGTTGGAGGTGAACTTCACAAAATAGGCCCGGTTCGCAAATCCCGTCGCGAGATAGCCGTGCGTGCGTTCATCCGCCGCGACCCGGCGAACCAGCTCCTCCGCGCTGCGATCGCCGCCGGAAATAAAGTATACGTCTCCGGAACCGCTGATCGCCGCCGCTTCATCCAAACGGGAATTTTGAGCCGTTTTAAAAATCCGATCGCTGTTGACCAGGAATCGAAGCTCGCCCAGCTGGCGGGAAATTTGATTCGGGTCCGAAAGCTTCTTGTGATAGACGAATCCTTTGTGGATCGTCTCGCGAAACGTTTCGTCCGTATTGGGCAGACGAAACAAGAAACTCATATTGCCGTTACCGTCGAAGCTCACGACGTTGCCCTCTCGCTCGGTATGCAAGCTGATCTGGGTGATGTCCCCCCGGCCCCCGTTGCCCAGGAAGGATCTGATATCGTCGGGGAAGGAGACGAGCGGACGATTGAACTGGCTGCCCTGCAGCCTGCTCGTCAGATAGCCTTCCGCGTTATTCCCCAAGAAGCTGCGAATGTCGGACACCAGATCGTTATTGGAGTACACCCGCTGCATGAAAGCCTCGATGCGGTCGGCATCGTATTGAAGAGCGCTTTCGACCCGGGAGAACGCCCCGGCGGCCTCGTTCCTGGAATTGCCGATCCATTGATCCAGCAACACCGCGCAGGTAAGCGCGCCTAGCGCCAGGCCGATGAACACCACAAATACCGCATATGCAACGAACTTGCCGCGATAGATCTTGATTCGCATGAAGGAAAGCATGCGGCATCTCCTTTGCAACAGGTTTTTGTCGCGCCCTACCGCTTCACCATATACCGTCTTGATCGATAAAAGCAATATCCGATTTGTGCCAGAAAACCCGAACGGCTGTCTCCGTTCGGGTTTTCCGGTATGGATTGCTTGCGGTGCTTAGTTGAAATACGTATTGATCTGCTCTTGGGCGACCTTCATCAGCGTATCCATGCCGGCGGCCTTCAGCTCCGCGACGATCTTCGGTACCATCGTCTCGGGATCGGAAGCGCCCGTGTGCAATTCATAACGATATTTGTCCCATACCGCTTTCGTATTGGCGACTTCGGTACCCAGCTCGCTGATGTCCAGCGCAAAGCCCAGATTCGCGGAGGAAGTCGCTTGATCGTTCAGCTTGCGTACTTGATCCCACTGATCGACCGGAGCCCCTTTCGTTACGGCCAGGTTGAAGAACGTGCCTTGCGTATAGGCGGCCAGCGGCCACGTATCCGTTTTACGCTCGATTACTTTCTCGCCGTCCACGCTGTCGTAGTCGACGCCCAGCTCGCCGAAGGCCAGCATATTGCGCAGCTTCGAATCCGTATTGACCAACTGCAAATACTTCAAAGCTTCGTTCTTATATTTCGAGTTGGCCGAGATCGCGTTCAGAGAGCCTTGGATCGTGCTCGTCGTGTAGATCGGGCCGAAGATCGGGAACATGTCGTACTTCTCGACGCCTTCGTTGATCTGCCAGCTCGCTTCCGCGCCGGGGAAAGCCTGCGCCGCGAAGAATGGACGGCCTTTATCCGCTTCGGTCTTGGTCGGCGCATCCGGATTGATGATGCCGTCCTTGTACCATTGGTGCAGCTGCTTGAGATCGTCCATGATATCCTGCTGCTCGAGCACGGAGACGACTTGGCGGGAAGCGTCGTCGACTTTGACGCCGATCGGCGGCAGGCCGAGCGTCATGTCGTCGTAGCCGTTGAAGAATCCGTTAAACCCGTCTCCTTGGGTGAGCGGCAGCGGGTAGAAGCTTTTGCCTTCGCCGGCCTTCATATCGCGGAACGGTTTGTCGAGGTCTCGCAGCGACTTGATGCCGGCCATGTCGATGCCGTATTTCTGAACGTATTTATCGTCGAACACCCAGTATTGGGTCAAAGACGAGTCCTTGTAGGTAGGCACGGAGTAGATTTTCCCGCCGATCTTCGTTCCGTCCCATACCTTCTGGGGAATGAAGTTGTAGAGATCCGGCGTCTCGCTCTGCACCAGGTCGGTAAGGTCGGCGAACGCGCCCATGTTCACTTGCTGGCTGTATTTGCTGTTGTTCGTAAACATGATGTCGAACGGCTCGCCGGTGTTCACGATCGTATTGATCTTCGTGTCCCAGTCGCCCCAGCTGGCTACCTTGATGTCGATTTTCACGCCGATCTTCTCGGCCGTGTATTCGTTCATCGCGGCGATCGCTTTGTCGAAGTTGGCGGGCACTTGGCCGCCGATCGTCCACCATACGAGCGTAGGCACCTCGCCCGAGCCGGCGGGCTTACTCGTTTCCGTCTGCGCGTTGGAGTTGGAAGGCGTGCTGCTGCTGCTCGGCTCGGATTTGGAATTCGAGTTGCCGCAGCCCGCAAGAGCGGTCGTCAGGAGCGCCGCGGCGCCGATGGCCAGCCATTTCTTCTTCGTCTTTTTCATTCCCATTTTCCTCCCTTTGTCGTCTTTCTTCCTTCCCGCCGTCTACAGCTTGCGGCGGATATCATAAACCGGACAAATCCCGGCTTATTTCGGGTTAACCTTTCACGGCGCCTATCGTCAGGCCGGAAATAAAGTATTTCTGGAAGAACGGGTAGGCGATCGCCACGGGAACCACGATGACGATAGCCACGGCCATCCGCGCGGATTCCTTCGGCATGGTCGCGACAAGCTCCGCATAGCTGACCCCCATGCTGGAGGCGTTCTTCGCCAGGGCGTCCACGTTGCTCATCAGACTGTTCAGCAAGGCCTGCAGCGAGTACAGGTTCTGGTTGTCGATGTACAGCATCGATTGGAACCAGTCGTTCCAATAGGCGAAGCAGAGGAACAGACCGATGGTGGCCAGCACCGGCAGCGAAATCGGCAGGACGATCGAGCAGTAGATGCGCAACTGGCCCGCGCCGTCGATCTCGGCGGATTCGATCAGTGCGTCCGGTATGGTGCTTCTGAAGAAGGTTTTGCAAATAATGACGTTGAAGGAGGAGACGGCCAGCGGCAGAATCAACGCCCAAACCGTATCTTTGAGGCCCAGCATATTCGAGTTGATATAATAGCTGGATACCAGGCCTCCGTTGAACACCATCGGGATGAATACGATCCAGGTCAGCAGCCCTTTGAGCTTGTAATTCGGCCGGGAAAGGACATACCCCATCGAGGTCGTAAGCACCACGCCCAGCACGGTTCCGACGGCGGTAACGAGCACGGAGACGCCGAGCGCCCGGGTGATCATCTGCCCTTGTTGGGCGATGTAACGATAGGCGTCTCCGGAGAAGGCCGCCGGAAAGAGGTGGTAACCGTCATTGCGGATGGAATCCTCGCTGGTCAACGATATGGACAAGACCACAAGGACGGGCACGAGGCATAACAACGCCAATAGGATAAAAATGAGATGGAATCCCCAATTCGTGGCGGTTCCGATCCGGTTGAATTTGTCGAGGCCCGTCTCATATCCCGCTCTCGTTTTCATTTCCCGTTCCCTCCTTACATCATGGCGCTGTCCGGATCCACGCGACGGACGATCCAGTTGGCCAGCAGAATGGTCAAGCAACCCATCACGGATTGGACGAAAGCGGAAGCGGAAGCCATGCCTACCGTAGCCGTCTTAAGCTGCTTGTACACGAGAACGTCGATGGTCGTCGCGACATTGAACAACGAGTTGGAATCCCGCGGCACCTGGAAGAACAAACCGAAATCCGTGTAGAAGATGCGGCCTACGGCCAAGATGAACATCATCACGATGACCAGCTTCATGAGAGGCAGCGTAATAAACCGCGCTTGCTGCCACTTGGAAGCGCCGTCGATGACGGCCGCCTCGTAATACGTGCTATCGATGCCGGTGATGGTCGCTAAATAGACGACCATCCCGTAGCCCAATCCTTTCCATACATTCATGAAAACAAGAAAGTAAGGCCAATATTTAGGCTCCATATACCAGTTCACGGGATCCACGCCCAAGCCGGCCAGGAATTGATTGACGATCCCTTTATCGAAGCTTAGAAAGGACCACACAATGGCGGAAACGACGACCCAGGACAGGAAATACGGCAGAAACATCATCGTCTGATAGAACTTGCCGGCCTTCCCGCTGTGCAGCTGGCCGATCATCAGCGCCAAGACGACGGGGATCGCGATGCCCAGAACGATAAAGATCATATTGTAGCCGAGCGTATTTCGGATCACGACCCAAGCGTCGTTCGACTTGAACAGAAATTCGAAGTTTTTGAAACCGGTCCAGTCGCTGTGGATGACGTTGCTCAGAAACCCCCCGTGAATCTTGAAATTCTTAAACGCAATCACGAGGCCGAACATCGGCAAGAAACAGAACAAGATATACCAGATGGTCGTCGGCAAGGCCAGAAGCGTTAGCTCGGTATCCTGCGTGCGCCAGCGGGTTCGCAAGCGCTTACGTCCACTTTTTACGTCCATGTTAGCCCCCCTTGCATGAGTTCGCGTTCCGCATGTACACGCTTCCAGCAGTTCCGCAAACGCATTCATTTCACTTGTTGCTGCGTCTGATTGATGTCATTGTATAGAAAATGCCCGGCCTCGTTCCAGACAACAAACATTAGAACGTAGTCAACAAACGTTAGATTGCATGTCTTGGCCGACCCTAATCGCCCTCCAACCGCGCAAAAAAGAGGCTGTCCCATAAGCGCTTCAAGTTTCTGTAAAAGATAATCGATGAACAAGGCGCTACTTTGTCTATCGATCATCTCAAGCAACTTTGCTTATGGGTAAGCCTCTTTATGCCGAGCCCATCTTGCCTTATAATTCGAGCTTATAAAACCTGGCTGCGTTACGGCCGAAAACGTTGTCTCGATCCGCTTCCGTCACCATGCCCGATAATTTGCAGTACATATTCGGATTTGCCGCGATCTTCTCCATCGATATCTTCCAGGAGCTCATCGACCGCGCGGCGATATTCGGCTTGCCGATATGGTCGACGACTCCCCGCAAGCGGGGAACGGCCTCGACCAGCTTGGCGATGCAAGGGAGCTGATGCTCCCTGACCAGCAAATCTACCGGGACATCGCGATCCGCAAGCCATCGGAGCCGCTTCGCGACGACCGGACGAAGAATCCATTCGGCGTCCTCCCTATCCTGAAGCATTACCCGGATGCCGACGAACTTGGCATGCTCCCGGTAAGCTTCGAATTGATCCTCGAAGCGGCCGCTCTCGAAATCCAGCCATCCGACCACGCCGGCGATTGAGTCGTATCGCTCGGCCAATCCGAGCAGAAATTCGGTTTCTTCGATCGTCGGGGCCGCTTGTACCGCAATCGTCTTGCGGATTCCCCGCTCCCGGATCATCGGCTCCAAATCGTCCGGCATGAAGTCCCGGTACAGCGCGCCGAGCTCCGGCGTCAGCCAGTCGTAATCCCCGCGCGACAGTTGCCAATAATGCTGATGCGCATCGATTCTCATGGTCCGCTCCCGCCTCTCTATCTCACCCGATATTTTTGGAACTGCTCGGGAATGATTTCCGTAGAAGCGCCCGGCATTTCCGGCAGCGCGTAATATCCGTTCCTGACGATGGCCGGCTCCACGAAAATATGCCGGATCCAGGGGATATACTCCAGCATGGTCGCGTTCTGCGTAGCGGCGACGAGGTGCTGGTGGATCTGCCCCATGTCTCCGACGTGCGGACAGATCTGCACGTCGTAGGCCGCCGCCAGCCCCGCGACTTGCAGCCACTCCGTGATTCCGCCGACGCGGGTCACGTCCACCTGGCAGTATTCGACCGCCCCGTGATGGATATAGTCTCGGAACGCATACTTATGATAAACATGCTCGCCAAGCGCGATTGGGACGTTCAACTCGTCGGCCAGCCTTTTATGTCCCAGAATGTCGTCCGGATTGAGCGGCTCCTCCAGCCAGAACAGATCGAACTCCTCCAATTTTATACCCCAGGTCATGGCCGTGTTGAGGCTCCATTGCTGATTGACGTCAATCATGAAAATCACGTCGTCGCCGATCGCTTGGCGAACCGCTTTGCATCGGTCGTAATCCTCGCGCGGGTCCGGCCTGCCGACCTTGATCTTGACGCCGGTAAAGCCTTGTTCCACGATTTCCGAGACGTCCTTGAGCAAGCGCTCCTTGCTCCAGTTCAACCAGCCGCCGTTCGTGTTATACGCCTTGATGCCTTGCGATTTCGCCCCACCTAGGTACTGCCAGAGCGGCTTGTTCGAGGCCTTCGCCATAATGTCCCACAGCGCGATGTCGACCGCGGCCAGCGCCATATGCGTAATGCCCGCCCGGCCGATCCAGTGCATCTTGCCGAAGCGCATCTCGTCCCACAGCGCTTTGACCATAAACGGGTCTTTGCCGATCAAGAGCGGCACGTAATACTTCTCGATCGTATCGACGATCATATCGTCGCCCTCCGCGCAAGTGCCCGTGTAACCGTAACCTACGTATCCTTCGTCCGTATAGATCCGAACGCCCGCTAACCCCCAATGGCTCGCCGCATTAATGGCATCGGTGATCGGAGGCGTAATCGGGACGTGCAGGACAAACGTTTCCGCTTTCGTGATCTTCATCGGTTCCATCTCCTCAAGTCGTAAATAGAATCTCTATGAATAGCCGAGCGAAGCTCCTCCGTCTACGGGAAGCGCGACGCCCGTAATGAAGCCGGATTCGGCGCCGGCCAGAAACAGCGCGGCTTGCGCGATTTCCGCGGCGGTTGCCGGCCTTCCCAACGCATGCATATCGTTTAATTCCTGTACGACCGCGGCCGGGTCGTCCTGCCGGCGAATCCATTGCTGCAGCAGCGGCGTGTCCACGCCGGCGGGGCAAATACTGTTGACGCGCACGCCGTAAGGCGCGTAATCCAGCGCCAACGATTTCGTCAAGGCGACAATACCGCCTTTCGTCGCCGCATAGGCCGGATTCATCCGCTGCCCGACCAGGCCGTTCAGGGACGACATATTGACGACGGAGCCTCGCGTCTTTTTCAGCTCCGCGATCGAATGCTTGATCACTAGAAAGACGCTTTTTAAATTCACGTTGAACATCCGGTCCCACTCTTCCTCTAGGAACTCTTCCAAGTATTTGGGCATAATGGACGCCGCATTGTTAACCACGACATCGATCTGCCCGAACCGTTGCAAGGTTCCCTGAACGAGTTCCTTCACTTCCTCTTCCCTGGAGACATCCGTATGCATCGCCGCAACGTCGGCTCCCGCGTTCTGCAATTGCGCCGCCAAGCGGTCGGCGTCTTCCCCATTCCGATCGGCTATCATCATCTTTGCCCCGCTCGACGCGAACAGACGCACGATCGCTTCGCCGATTCCCGACGCGCCTCCGGTTACGATCGCGGTTTTCCCGGCGACACCCATAAGCGACACCTCCCTCTTAATCATGTATCGTGTATGATTATTCGCAAAAAAATAATCGTTGGGTCCAGAATCCGCCGTCCTCGAACCTCGAAGAAGCTTCGCTCCGATGAGGCCGAGGAAATCGGGATACGAGGACTTATACCCTGCGCAAGCTTCAGAAAAACTTCCTTGTCCGGGCGTGCGAGTTCTTCAAGTGGGCTTCCAAGGCCTGCTCGGCTGCCGCCGGATCCCGCAAAACCAGACTTTGGACGATCCGCATATGCTCCTCCCACTCCAACTGCACGATCGCCTGTTCCAGGTTCGAGCGGGACAAGCTCAAGTACCTCTGAACCTTCTCGATATAGGCCCGGATCATGCTTCGCAGCAGACTGTTCCCGCAATATTCCAAAATCAAGCCGTGGAGCCTCTCGTTCATCTTGGCCACGAAGCGGATTCTTTCCTCGTTATCCGGAAGCCCGGCGTCCGCCCACTTCCTCATATCCGCCTGAAGCTTCTCGATCCTTTTGATCGGGATATTAGGCGCGGCTTTCCTGATCGCCAAACGTTCCAGATCTACGCGGATTTCGAACATCTCGTCCAAATCTTGCAGCGACAGCTTGGTGACGTACATCCCTTTGAACGGAATCGTGTCGACCAGACCCTCGGCCGCCAGCCTGGCCAAAGATTCTCGAATCGGAATGTTGCTCACCTGCAAATCGCGTCCCAATTGGTCGATGTTGATCTTCTCGCCCGGAGGCATTTCATGATTGATTATTTTCTCTTTGACGATCGCATAAATCTCGTCAACCAGCATATGGCGGCTTAAACCCTTCTTCATTCGTCAACGCCCTCGAAGCTTTTTAATGTATCATACACGATTTATTATAGTCATGAGCCCCTGCGGTTGCAAGTTGGGGATTGGCCGTTCGTTTCAGAATGTGTCCATGTACGCGAACCGGTCTGTTGTCATAGAAAAAAAATCGGATAGTCGACCCCGCCTTCGTAAGGGGCCGACTATCCGATTGCCGCATCTTAGGCCGGATTCAGCTCAAGCTGCTCGTCGTCGTCGCGGTTAAAGGCTTCGCGGTCGAATTCGCCTTCGGACCGGGCAACCAGCACCGAGGTGACGGTCGTGCCGGTGGCGTTCACCGCGGTCCGTCCCATATCGATCAAAGATTCCACGCCGGCGACGATCGCCATGCCTTCAATCGGCAGATTCAACGCGGTAAGCACCACGGTCGTCGAGATCGTCGCCGGACCGGGCACGCCCGCCACGCCTATGGAAGAAACGATGCTGACCAACACGAGAATGATGTAGTCGGTAAAACTCAAATTTATATTAAACACTTCGGCCGTGAACACGGCTACGATCGCCGGCCATATGCCTCCGCATCCGTTGAAGTTCATGGTCGAGCCGAGCGGCGCAACGAAGCTGGCGATTCGCGGCGAAACATGGAGGCGCTTCGTGATGACCTCCAAATTGATGGGCAGCGTCGCGTAGCTGCTTCGGGTCGTAAAGGCGACGGCGAGCATCGGATATACTTTGCGGAAAAACCGAAGCGGATTCACTTTCGCCACCAGCAGGAGCAGCCCGCCGAAAATCAGCACGAAATGCAAGATGAGCGCTGCGTACGAGGTTACGATGACGCTTCCGAGCTCTTGCAGCGTCTCCCATCCGTAGCGGGCGGTCATGGCTCCGATCAGTCCGTATACGCCGTACGGGGTAAGCCGAATAACGAATTTGACGACCTCGTGCATCACTTGCGCCGCAGACTGAATGATCGAACGCAGCGGCTGTACCGCTTCCGCGTTTTTGGAGGCGACCTTCAGGATCGCGACCGCCACGAAAATCGCGAATATCAGGATAGGCACCACTCTGCCTTCCGCCGCATCGTTAACCGGGTTAGAGGGGACGAGGGACAGAATGACCTGCGAGAACGTCGGAACCTCTCGCGCCTCGAATCCCTCCGGGGTAGCCTGTTGGATACCCGAACCCGGGTTGATAAGCAGAGCGACGATCAGCCCGATTATCGAAGCGATTCCCGTCGTGCCGAGGAACCAGGCAATCGACTTCACGCCGATCGTGCGAAGCTGGCCCGTGCCGGTAAGGGAGGCGATGCTGTTCAACACCAAAACGAATACCAGGGGAATAACCAACATGCGAATCAGGTTGACATAGATGGTCCCGAACGTGGCAACGCTCTGGAACTCGAACTCGAAGGATTGAAAAATAATCCCGGCGACTACGCCCAAGCCCATCCCTACGAGCACTCTCGTACCGAAACCGACCCTATTGCGGGCCAAATAATATAAAACGATAAAAACCGCGACAGAAACAATAAAGCTGAACCAGTTCGTTTCGATAGCCGAAAGCAAATTGTTTTCCACTTTATCCATTTCGTTCACCTTCCATATCGCTTAGTATTCGCCTCCGTTTACTGCCCTAACAATAGTCCGAGCGTCACGAAATTGTCAATATTTTTTTGGAAAACATCTACATTTTTTGAGCGTTCCATCCGAATAGCCGCTTGCGGCACGATTCAACGAGCTATGCGCAACGACAAGTTTTCTTTAATTGTTTTATCCCTGGAAGCGGTTAGGCCGAACTGTTATGATTTGAGCAATCAGGGTCATCCATCATTTTGGTGAAAGGGGACGTTAACAATAGTTGAAATTACCCCGGAACTGGTTCGCCGACTCATCCGTAGCCAATTCCCCCAGTGGAGGGAGCTGGAGGTAAATCCGGTAGAAAAAAGCGGACACGATAACCGTACCTATCGGCTGGGGAGCAAAATGACCGTTCGTCTGCCGAGTCATGAACGTTACGCCTCGGCCGTGGAGAAAGAACTGCGGTGGCTTCCCGTTTTCAAGCCTCGTCTGTCCCTGCCGGTTCCGGTTCCCGTTGCCAAAGGCGAGCCCACGGAGGAATATCCCCTCCCCTGGTCTATTAACGAATGGATAGAAGGCGACACCGTCACGCGTTCCAACATAATTAGCCTAAACGGGTTTGCCGAGGACCTGGCGGGGTTTCTGAAAGAACTGGAAGCGATCGATGCAAGCCTCGGCATACCGGCAGGGGTCCAAAACTTTCATCGCGGAGGAAGCTTGGCGGTTTACGATCATGAAACAAGATCCGCCATCGAAACGCTATCCGACCTATACGATCATAAGCTCTTAACGGAAATCTGGGAGCTTGCCCTTGCGACGACCTATTCGTCGGCCCCGTTATGGCTGCACGGCGATGTAGCCGTGGGCAACCTGCTCGTGAAGAATGGCCGGCTATGCGGCGTCATCGATTTCGGAACTATGGGCGTTGGCGATCCTTCAAGCGATCTTGTGATGGCATGGAACTTTTTTGACGACGCAAGTCGTAAAATATTCCTCGATCACATGAATTTCGATCAGGATACCGTTAATCGCGCACGCGGTTGGGCTTTGTGGAAAGCTCTCATCACCTGCGCTTGGAACGAGCCAGGCTCGGAAGCCTCGAATTGGGGACAACAGGCCATAGTTGTTATTGCTCGAGACTACCGACTTCGCTAACGAAAATAAAAGGCGCCCTGCCGGGCGCCTTGGTCATGATTAGGATTCTTCCGTATATCTTTTGAAGCTGTCCATAATGGCCTGCCAGCCCGCCTGCTGAAATTCGACGGGATTGGAGCTTTCGGCGTCGAAAACTTCAACGACCTTCGTCTCGTTTCCTTGATCGATGAAGGTAATCTCGACCCTTCTTTCATCGCCCATTGTGTATGAAATCTCCTCATGATGCTTTACTACGTCGTAATTGCCGCCGAAATCAAAGCCCATGCTACCGTCTTTCGCTTCCATCCTCGTTAGAAACTTGCCGCCGACGCGTAAATCATTCTCCGCTCTCGGAGCATGCCACTCGTCCGATGCTTGATTCCACTTCGTGATGTGCTCCGGCTCCGTCCAATACCTCCATACTTTTTCTACAGGCGCTTGAACGACTGCCTGTACGGTTACTTTCGTTGGATGACTCGTTCCCATTTTGAAGATCACCTTTCTTTTATTAGTCTTTGTTTTGTTTCTCATGTATATAGACGAAATAAGATGACGATATTCATCGGTCTATGGTCTCAGGCAACCCGAATCGGGAAAATAATTTGGCGTTAATAAAATTTTGGACATGGAATACTTTCTTTTCTTTTATTTCAACGACATGAATTCCCCAAGGCACCAAAACGGACTTTTCGCTGCTCGGCATATACTGGGCAAAAGCAGGATAACCGCCGTTCACCGTGACGGGCACAAACCGGGACCCCTCGCAATGCCAGCGCGTAAGCGAAAAAAACCGAAACAAATCGTCCTTGCCGCGCACCCACATGGTAAAAGGCGGCATGGACATACAGCCTTCCTCATGAAACAACGCGACTAGCGCGGGGATATCGAATTGTTCAAAGGCCTCCACGTAACGGGAAAGGAGCTCGAGATCGGGTTGGACGCCCCTTGTGCTGAGTTCGTCGGAACGAAGCTTCGCTCGGTCCATCGTCTCCCTGGCTCTTTGCAACGCGCTGTTAACCGCTGCCGGCGACATTTCTAAAGTTTCCGCGATTTGCTTGGAGGACCATTCGAACACATCCTTTAAAATGAGAACCGCGCGTTGGCGAGGAGGTAGAGTTTGCAAGAGCGCAATAAAGCAAAGCCGGAGGGTATCTCTGCGAACGAGAAGATCCTCCGGATCTCCCTCCAAATCGGGAGCAGGCCATATCCATGAAGTATCAGGCAACGTTTCGTTGGGCTGGATGATGGAAACAGCCGGGTCGGACAGGTCTACCGGAAGAGTGCGGCGTTTGGCCTGTCTCAGTTTGTCCAGGCATAAGTTCGAAGCGATCCGGTAGACCCACGTTTTGTATGAAGACTCCTGCCGAAATAAACTCAAGCTTTGCCACACGCGAATATAGGTTTCCTGAACCGCGTCGTCCGCGTCGTCGATGGATCCCAGCATTCTGTAACAGAACGAGGTTAACTCCGGCTTTAAGCTCTCGAACAATTGAAGCTCTATTGTTGTTTTTACGTTCATTATAGCCTCCCTTGACGGGCGAATAATCCTTTATCACGCGCACGGACACCCCTTTAAATATACGACGCAGCTGCATCAAAACCCTTCAAAAACTCGTTGCGCCAAGTCTATTCAACCCCCCATGCATTCTTCGACTGCGATGACGGATTCGCGTTCTTCATGGACGGCTCGGACGCTATGATCTTGCCGCGCCGACGGTCGGAGATCAGCGCGAAAGGGATGCCGAGCAACAGGAGCCATCCGCCCGCATGGAAAGTGCGGCGGAAGGAGGCGACGGACGCGTCCTGCATTTCCGTGTTCATCCGGGACAGCTGCTGCCCCAGCTCTTGCCGCTGCTGCGAGAAAGCGGCTTGGATCTCGGGCTTCGCCGATTCATCCGCGTCGGACAACCGGGACGTCTCCATGGCGTCCAGCCGAAGGAGAAAGGCCTTCTCCGCGTCCTTCGCGCCGGCCGAGGACTGCTCCCGCCCCATCCGTCCCACCTGCTCCAGCATGACCTGCTTGACTTCAGCCGACAGCACGGCGTTGCTCTCTATTTGGAGTCTCATTTTGCTTGCAGCATCCGTACTGTAATGGCTCAATGCCGTATTCAGCACGGAAACCAAAATAGCTACGCCCAGAACGGAGCCGAGCGCTCTGGACATATTCGCGATGCCCGAGGCGATGCCGATTTTCTCCTCCGGTACGTTGCGGATGGATGCTCCCATTACGGGTGCCACGGAGAGGCCAATGCCCGCGCCGGTCAAGATCAGCCGCCAGATCACGCTCCATTCGGAGGATGCCGCATTCAACGATCCGTCCAGATAGACGGAGACGGCCAGGACCGCCATGCCCGCGGTGACGAACCAGCGGCTGCCGAACTTGTTGGACATGGCTCCGGCTATCGCGGAGACCACCATTGTCGCGAGAGACATGGCGGAGAGGGTGACGCCCGCTTGAAGGATGCTCTTGCCCATGACCCCGGTCAGAAAATAAGACATCAGGTAGGAAGAAGCCGTAATGCCCGCGCCGATCATCACAAGGGTGAGCACGGCTCCGTTGAAAGGAAGGATGCGCAGCAGCCATAAGGGCAGCATGGGCTCGCTCGTGCGAAACTCGACTGCAAAGAACAGGATAAGGAAGACGAGAAACGCCGCCATGTAACCGATGAGCTTCGCCGAATCCCAGCCCCAATCGTTGGCGTTAATCAATCCGTAGGTCAGGCAGAACATCGCGGCGGATAGCGTCAGCATGCCCAGCCAGTCGATCTTCCGTCCCGCGGAGGAATCGAAGGATTCCCGAATCAGCGGGACGGCAAGAGCAATCGCCGCTATTCCGATGGGCACGTTCACGAAGTAGATGGCTTCCCAACCGATGGAATCCGTAAGTATACCGCCTAACGTAGGCCCGCTGGCAGCCGCCAGACTGGCGACGGCGCCCCAGATGCCGAGAACCATGCCGTGTTTTTCCTTCGGAAACAGATCCGCAGCCAAGGGGATCGTCACCGGTACGACAATGGCGGCGGATAATCCTTGCATCACCCGAAAGACGACCATCGCTTCCACGGACGTAGACAGTCCGCACAGAATCGAAGTCACGACGAAGAGCACCGTACCGATAAGGAACAGACGCTTGCGCCCGAACTGATCCGCGATCCGGGAGGCGGTGATCAAGAAAACGGCAAAGCTCAGATTATAGCCGTTGACGATCCAGGACATATCGTCCATGGGGGTGCCGAAATGCCGGGTCATCTCCGGCAAGGTGACGTTGACGATAGTGGTATCCAAGAGCGCCATGAAGTACCCCAGGATAATGGCCATGAATGCAATTGCGCGTCGAAAGCCGGTAAGCTGCGACATAGGTATCCTCTCCCTTTACAACATGAACTAAAGTTCACTTTTTCCATAATTATATGAACTATAGTTCATTTTTGTCAACCGGAAATATGAACTTCTTTTCGCATATTCCGTTGACTTGGGAGGGGAAGACCCAATAAAATGAGGGGTAGGTGATGAAAATGGCAGAGAAGGATCAGGACAAGACCCGGACGCCCCAGCAGCAGCGAAGCATGGAAACCAAGCAAAGGATCGTTGCCGGGGCCATGAAGCTGTTCTCGGAGAAAGGCTTCCACGCCACGAATACGAAGGAAATCGCGAAGGAAGCGAAAGTGGCCGTTGGCAGCATCTATTCCTACTATGCGGATAAAATGGAGATTTTCAAGGACGCGCTGGCTCTCTTCCATGAACGTTTCACAGGGATTCTTAGAGGCCATGGCGCCCTTCAGCTAAATACCAGCCAGAGCAAACGGGAGTTTATTCGGGACGTGATCGAGACCATGATCAGGGCCCATGAAGTGGATATCGGGTTTCATAAGGAAATGGACATCATGGCCCTGTCTTATCCCGAGATTAAGGACCTGGCGGATAAGGAAATGCGGTTCTTCTATAGGTTTATGTCCCGTCTGCTTCGCTCTTGGCAGCCGGAAATCCGGATCAAGGACCCGGATGCGGCGGCGACGGTCATTATTCTGGCTGCTCACGGCGTGGTGGAAGCCGTGGCTTTTGGCAGTACGGACATCGACCGGGAGCGTTTAATCGAGGGAACTGTCGATATGCTTCACTTTTATTTGTGGCCGCAGGAAGCTCTGCGGGACAGGCAGAACGAAGAGGCGAACGATCCGGGGAGTAACGGAGAAGAATCCATTACGAGGAACGAATAGAGAATAACCGTTCTCGGGCTTGTTCAATCGTTTGCTCCACGATTTCGGCAGCCGTTTGTTGATCTTTAGCCATTCTAAGGCCTTGGCCTGCCCAAAGCGACATGAACTCCGGGTTGTTCGCCTGGGCTGCCGCCTGGCGAAGGTCTCTCGTCAATGCATTCTGAATCGGATAATCGGGGATTGTTCCGGTATAGGAACGCATGTCGTCCATAAACTTCGTCCGAATTCCGCGCGCGGGCTTGCCTGAATAAGCGGTTGTGATTCCGGTGGAATCCTCTTGCGAGGCCAGGATCTTCCGCTTGTGCGCCGCGTGGGCTCCGCTCTCGGCGCTAGTCAGGAACGCGGTGCCCATCTGCACGGCAGAAGCCCCTAATAGAAGGCTTGCGGCTAACCCGCGTCCGTCCATGATTCCTCCCGATGCAATAACGGGGACCGACAAATGATCCGCCATTTGGGGAACTAAAGCCATGGTGCCGATAAGCGCGTTGGCGGCGTTCGTCGCGAACGTGCCGCGATGTCCTCCCGCTTCGCTTCCCTGAGCCACGACCGCATCCACCCCGGCGGCTTGCAGCCGAATGCCCTCCTCCACCGTCGTCGCCGTGCCGATCACGAATGTTCCGCGCCGCTTGAAAGCTTGGATCACCTCAAGCGGCGGTATACCGAAGGTAAAGCTGAATACCGGGACATTCTCTTCCAGTAAAACCTTCACTTGCTCCTCGAACGACTCGGCAAACTTGGAGACCGACGGGCTTGAAGCGATGCCCAGCTCTGCCCGATATTGATCCAGGCGATCGTTCATTCCGTCGATCGCGTCATTCAGCGTATTCGGTTCCTCGGGGATGAACAAATTCACTCCGAAGGGGCGATCCGTTAATCGGCCGATCTCTTTGACCGCGCTCCGAATTTGATCGGGCGTTAAGTAACCGGCCCCCAAATTGCCTATTCCCCCGGCGTTCGACACGGCCGCGGCTAATTGAGGAGTCGTAGGTCCGCCAGCCATTGGCGCTTGTAGAATCGGATATTGAATTTTGAGGATGCGCGTTAATTCCGTTTTGAGCATTTTTCGAACCTCCTTATAGCTTTCATGGTTCCATGGAACGAACCGTTCCCCTCATCTGGGGAGATGAACCGTTAATTGCGCCTCCGAGGCGGACTGCTGGACCAACTCCAATTGGGCCAGCACGATCGATAACGGAGTCCGAAGCTCGTGCGCTAGTCCTCAACCAATCGTTTACGGCTGTTTTCGGAATCGAGCAGCCGACCTGGAATGTATTTAGGATTGCCCGGATGACAGCATCCGCAGTTCGTCTTCCGCGATCAGCAAGGTGATTTTCATCCCCTTTGTCCTTTCGCCTGTTTATTGGCCTCATTATACCATCCCGTTATGCCTATCGGGACGAATACACAACAAGTACGGAAGTCCTCCACAAGTTCTACACATGATTTCTGTATACATTTCTATTCGCGATGACGTTTTATCCTGATCATGATCTCCAACGCGTCTATTTTCGTCTCCAATGGAGCGCCGTTTTATTTCGGACTGACGGAAAGGCTGATTTTCTTCATGAGCCTCATCTGGATCGGCGTCGCTTCGGTCGGGTTGTTCCGCTCGGAACGATGAAGGCTATGGCCTGTAGACGCCGCGATTCTCCGCGGCGTCCGTAAGGCAAGCCGCTACTGCTTGTTAAGCCTATAAATAGACGGATTGAGCCCCTTCAAGCTGAGGACGGCCATCTTCGAATAACCGAACCGCAGCTTCTCGGCCGCCGACCGCAAGGCGGCATCCGCATCCGTTAGACATAGGAAGGTCCCTTGCTGCTTTAATACCCGTTTTATCTCCTTGAACATATCGCAATAGAGTTCGGGTATGTTTTCGTTAGCGGAAATTTGACGGCCAAAGGGCAAGTTGGTCACCGCTTTATCGACGTGACCGGAATCGATCGGCAGATCGCGGGCATCCCATTGCAGAATGCTTACCCGGTCGTGCAATCCGACATTTTCGACGGATGCCTCTACCGCTTCTGCCGATAAGTCTCCTCCAAGGATTCGATAGTGCGGATAAGCGCGACGCTCGGACAGGATCGTTCCCGAACCGCAACACGGATCCATAAAAACGTCCGTTTTCTCGGGATTCGATAACCAGACGAGAGCGTGGGCGACGGAAGGACGCAATGCGGCATGAGTGAATCGTCTTTGTCCCTCCCGATAACGAAAGGAGGCGTCCGTCAATCGCCAAGCGAAAACGGCATCCTCATGGCGGATGTCAAGCCGAAACTCCGTTTCATGACTCCCCGATGTATTATGGCGCAGTCGAGGATAACGCCGCGCAATGCCTCGAGCCGCCGCCTCCGCCGCGTCGAACCGGGAATAGGCATGCCTCCCCGTTCGGCTGGCGTTTACTTTATAACCGGCTATACCGATGTTCTCTATACAATCCCGAGGCAGGTCTGATTGGGAAATTTCATGCTCGATACCGGCCAGGTGCATTCTATTGGGGCCAACCCGGAAGCGGTGAATTTGGCTGTAAAGGTTGTCCGCCGTTCGCAAAGCCATCAAAGCCTCTATAGGCTGAGCGGAATGAAAGAAAACCTTCCCTCGTTCCGTACGTTGAATGAGGGCATCGGCCATTTTGACCCGAATTTCATTCTCCATCACAAACTCAAGCCCCGGTAAAACCGTCGCAAAATAAAGCGCCATCTTTTTACCCCTTCGTATTTTGGATGTTGGAGCATAAAAAAGACGCGAATGAACAAAAGTCCATTCGCGTCTTCTATGCGCAAGGCGTCCTCTCGACAGGAGCGCCTCTCGGATTGACAGGATTGAATGTTCGTTCCTTGACAGCGAAAGCATGCGGAATTCCATGGAAAACGAAACCCGGAACTCGGGTTCCCGGCGTCTTCGCGCATGACTTTCTCATTATTCAGTTAGATCGTTATCCGATCCTAACTGTCAAGAAAACGGCCATCATCAAGACCAATCCCTCCATCCCTACGAATAGCGTAATTATACAACAGCTCCAAACGGCGTACAACCGATTATTCTTCTATAGAAGAAGCTATTTGTACCCTCCGTCTCGCAGGCTTCTTAATGACCCGTCGTCATGGCGCTTGCCTGATTATCTGGTCGCTCGGCCTCCTGTTCGGCTTTGGGCTTCCGCAAGATTAGGGCAAGCACGGCGCCTGCGACGGCGAGGCATGCCGCGAACAAGAACGTATCCGCGAACGAGGATGTCATGGCTCCTGCTTGGTCCCCTTTGGCCGCTGCCATTTCATGCGCGATTCGCGAAGAATAGTATCCGGACAGACCCGCGACGGCGAAGGAAACGACCACCTGCTGGGAGGCTGTCGTGAGCGAAGTTACACGGCTGACCAGTCTCCGCGGCGCCGATTTCAGAATATGCGTATTGATCGGCATCATCGATAACCCCATGCCCGAGCCCATCAGCATATACGCTCCGATGACGTAGAACGTGCCTGTGTCGACCGTAATTTGGGACAGCATGAACAAGCCGCCTCCGACCAGACATAGACCGATAACCGCGAGCGGTCTTGCTCCGATCTTGTCGAACAGCTTTCCCCCGATCGGCATGAACAACCCGGACATGAGGACTTGCGGGATGCTCATCAATCCCGATTCCATTGGCGAAAAGCCTTTAACGGTCTGCAAATACATCGGGACGAACAGGAACGACCCGAACAGCGCCATCATGGACAGCCAGAAAGTAAGCATGCCCCTCGTGAAATCGGAAGAACCGAATACCCGCAGCTCCAAGAGCGGCTGCTTATGGCGGAGTTCCGCAATAATGAACAAAAGCAACGCAACTCCCCCGACGATCAGTCCCGTGACCGTTTGCGTAGAGCCCCAGTCCTTGCCGCCTTCGCTGACGGCATACGCAAGCGATGCGAATGTGATCGGCGCGAGCACCATGCCGAACATATCAAGAGCGGGCACCGATTTTTGTTCGAATTTGGGCAGTTTTTTGATGCCTATCAGCAGCGCGATGATTCCGATCGGCAAATTGATCAGGAAAATCCAGTGCCAGCTTGCGTACTCGACCAAGAATCCCGATAACGTCGGTCCGATGGCAGGCGCCAGCATCATCGGAACGCCGAGCACGCCCATGATGGAGCCTTGCTTATCGGGGGGAGCAAGCTTGAAGATCATCGCCATCCCGATCGGGGATACCATCCCGCCGCCCAAGCCCTGAATGACGCGGTACAGGATGAGTTGTTCCGACGTTTGCGCCAAAGCGCAGAGCACGGAACCCAATGTGAACAAGACAATGGTGATCAGGAAGATTCGTTTGGCTCCATACCGGTCGGTCAGCCAACCGGCTAACGGAATCACGGCCGAAAGCGCAAGGGTGTACGCGGTGATCGACCATTGCATGGTGGATACCGTGGTATCAAAGTAGTCAATCAAATTCGGCATCGCAACGTTGATAACCGTGCTGTCGAGAATGACCATAATCATCCCCACCACAACCGCCATAATCGGACCGAGAATGGTCTTGATAGAAAAAGGCTGTTGGTCAGCAGCGGAAGAGACGGCGGAATTCGTTGTCATCTTAACCTCTTCTCCTTATCCTGTAGCTTTCAATCTTACCTTCGTCCGTCATCCGGACGGTTGTCAATTTATCGGGATTGCGGATCACGTCGATCGCTACGATTCGCCGGTTATCGATGGTAAGGGACACCACCGATAGCATGCCGTCGGAGCCGCGTATAATTATGCCCGGCGCGCCGTTGACGAGAGCCAGCCTAACGACCGCCAGAGGAGCCCGATTCGTAAAGGCGAGAAATCCAAGCGCCACCGCCTCCGCCCCTTGAAGGACGTGCGGTAAAGTTCGGACCTTGCCCCCGCCGTCGGCGCGACATACCACCTGGGGATCAAGAATGCGGGCGAGCCTTTCCAGGTCGCCATCCTGGCAGGCGGCCGCGAACGCGCCGACGAGCTCGCGCTGCTCCGCCTGAGTGGGCACGAATCGCGGCCGGCCGCTTTCGACATGCTGGCGCGCGCGGGAGGCGAGCTGGCGAACCGCAGCTGTCGAGCGACCCACAACCCCGGCGATTTCGTCGAAGGAAAGCCCGAATACGTCATGCAGCAGGAATGCGGTCCGCTCCGCCGCCGACAAACGCTCGAGCACCACCATCAGCGCCATGCTGACCGTTTCGTCCATCGCAACCCGCTCTTGCGGATCTCCGGAGCCGACTTCTTCGACCAGCGGCTCGGGCAGCCACGTGCCGACATAGTGCTCCCGGCGGGCGCGGGCGCTGCCAAGCACATCAAGAGCCAGCCGGCCGACGGTCGTCGTAAGGTAGGCGGACAAGTCGCGAATTCCATTCGGATCCTTCAATCGCTGCACCCGCAGCCATGCCTCCTGCACGCAGTCCTCCGCTTCGGCAACGGAGCCTACAATCGCATAAGCTACCCGCAGCAGTCGAGATCTTTGAGCTTCAAATGCCTGCAACAATGTCATGTTCTTGTTGGTATTGCGCAAATCCGCTAATCCATAAGGCTCGTTCATGGTTAACTTCCCCCCGTATTCATGCAGTCGGCGATCGAAATCTTCATTCCGTTCCTCCTCGCTTCCTTGATCCTTTACACCTTAAAGACGACGCAGCAATTCGAAATGTGACATGGGTTTAATCTCAGGACAGAAGTAAAAAGCGAAGTCCGCGGAAAAAGAAAGAGAGTACCTCAATTTCGGTACTCTCGCGGGGTGGGGCCGTCTCATAAGCCGTTAGCGGTAATCATAACCCGGACCTAATTCGGACCGACCGTCACTTCAAAAGCGTAGCTGCCCGAACCGAGGGAGACGACCGCCTCGCCCGCTTCCACCCTCGCATGAAGAGAGGCGGCCGTTGAAGTCGGATCGGATCGAGACCAGATCGTCTCCCGACCTCCCCTCTCGGCGATAGACAAGACGAGGGCATCGCGGCTTCGCAACGGAAAATAGACCTCCGCGCTGCCGTTCGGCGGTATTCGAATCTCGCATTCCCAGCGGTCGGCGCTCGCCCGGGACCAGCGCACGGCATACGGCCCGCGAATCGTATGGATCGAGGCCGACGCATGGCTCAGGCCTTCCGCCCGGAACGGCTTGAACACCGCGCGCCCGAAGGCGACGGCGTCGGGATGCGGGGCCAATCCGGCCAGATGCTTGAAGAACCACGCGCTTACGCTTCCGAACATCGGATGATTGTGGGAGTCGTGCCCGTCCCATGATTCCCACAGGGTAGTCGCGCCGCTATCGATCATGTACCCGTATCCGGGATAATCTTGCGACCGCACCATCTCCAACGCCAAATCCGTCTCCCCTCGCTCGCTTAGCACGTCGAACAGGAAGAAGGTGCCGAAGATGCCGGTATCCAATCGCCCGCCGAGACGATCCCGATAATGCCGCAAAACCCGCTGCCATACTTGATCGGCATAGCCGTCGGGGACGCAGCCCAGAACGAGCGGGAACAGGTCCGCGCCTTGCCGCCCGATGGAATAGCTGGCCGTATCGGGATCGAAGAATGCCTCGTTAAACGAATCGCAGATGAGCCGATACAGCTCCGCGTATCGCCTGCGATCCTCTTCATGGCCGAGAACCTCGGCAATCTTGGCCATCATCCCCACCGTATAGGCATAATAGAACGTGCTCACCAGCACGGGAGGAAGCTCGTTCGCTCCCGGGACGCACCAGTCCCCCAGAAACCAGCTGTCCGGTTCTTCGAACTCGACCAGATGCCCTCCGCGATTCCGAGTGCCCAGATAAGCGATCCAACTTTTCATCCCGTCGTAATGTTCGGCCAGTAACCGCCGATCCCCGTATAGCCGGTACATCGTCCAAGGCAGGATGACGTAAGCGGAGCCCCAGGCCACGCCGCCCCCGCCTCCGTTGAACGGAGCGGTGTGGGGGACGAAGCCCGTTCGTCGGTTCTGCGAATCGCCGATATCCGCGATCCACTTGGCATAAAACGCGGCCATATCGAAATTGAAGCTCGCCGCTTCGGCCGTCAGATGTCCGTCTCCCGTGTATCCCAGCCGCTCGCGATGCGGACAATCGCTGGGCACGCCGCCATGCAGATTGGTCAGCTGCGACCAACGGCAGGCGCGCTGCACCTGATTGATCAGCGGGTCGGAGCAGGCGAATTCGCCCGCGTGTTCGACGGCTGCGTGAACGACGATGCCGTCGAGATCCGCTAGATCCGGCACTCCGGGATATCCGGCCACTTCCGCGTAGCGAAAGCCGTGCCAGACGAACCGGGGCTCGTATTGCTCCCTGCCCTGCCCGCTCAGGACGTAAGTATCGGTCTGGATTTGGGACTCTCCTCCGCAGCTGGCCGGATCCAGCTCCCCGTTCGCTCCGCGATTTTCCGCAAATCCGAGCGTCACCCGCTGCCCGGCGCTGCCTTGCATTCGAATGCGTACCCAGCCGGAGAAATTCTGGCCGAAGTCGAATACATAGACGCCCGGTCGCGGCTCGCACCGGGAGATAGGGGCGATCGTGCCGATTATCCGGTCCGGGGGAGACAGTTGGGCCGTCAGCCGGCCGGTCGGCGCGCGGACCGCGCGGGCGTTATCCCACGTGGAATCGTCGAAGCCGCCCTCCGTCCAACCCGGCCGCTCGAGCCGGGCGTCGTAAAACTCTCCGTAGAAGACGTTATTAAACGCGATGGGCCCGGAGCCGCACTTCCAGCTTTCATCGCTTCGAACACAGTCCGTCGTACCGTCTTCGTAGACAAGGAGCAGTTGCAAGATCAACCGTGGCGAGCCGTAGCCCATTTTTCCTTCGACGGTTCTCTCCGTCTGGTTGTAGAAGCCGTTCCCCAGCATGACGCCTATCGCGTTCTCTCCGCGCCGAAGCTCGGAGGTTACGGCATATTGGAGATAGTGGACCCTCTTGGAGGTCTGATCGTCGAAAGGGTACAACAAGCCTTCGATCCGGCGATCGTCGTAATCCGTCCAATTCGGAACGAGGACATCGTCCCCGATCCGCTGGCCGTTAAGATGCAGCTCGAAGTAGCCAAGTCCGGATATCGCGACGGAGGCGCGCGCGACGGGCTTCTCCAGCCGGAAGGTCTTCCTGAATAACGGAGCCGAGATCGCCTCGTCGGCGCCGATCCACCGCGCGGTCCATTCCTCCGGATCGAGAATTCCCATCTCGAAAAAAGAAGCCTCTTCCGCCTCGTAGCAGGCTCCGTCTTGGTCCCAGCACCGGACCGTCCAGTAACAGCGCTGCCCGCTGGCCAGCGGCTTGCCCGCATAGGCGACGTGGAAGGTTTCCGCGGAATCGACTCTGCCCGAATCCCATAATTCGCCGACTCCGGCAAGAGCATCGCTTTCGCGCTCGGACACGACTACCCGATAGGCCGCCTGCCTTCGGCCGCGCTTGGGGCTAAGCAGCTCCCAACCGAAGCGAGGCTCGCGGGATTGCACGCCAAGGGGATTATGGTTGTACTCGCATCGCATTCGAATGACCTTATCCATGTCGCATTCCTTCCGTTCCAGCTTTTAATAGCGCAACTCGGGCTTCGGAAAACCTATTGCATACGCGCCCAGTCGAATTCGATCGTCCGCAGGAAAGCGCGGGCAATCAGCAGATGCCCCGTCCAGTTCGGATGCACGCGATCGGAAGCGATCGTCGTGGGATGCATATGCTCGAACAGCGGAGCAAACGCCGCCTGCATGTCCACGAAGGACGCCCCGCAGCGTTCCGCCACCCGGCGGGCCGCCTGGCCGTACTCGTCCATCCGTCGGCGCATCCGGTCGTCGGCATTCGGCTCCAGATAGAACGGGGACAGGATGACCAGTCCCTTCAGCCCGGGAAGGGCCGATGCCGCCAAACGCTCCAGCTTCGTCTCGTACTCGTCCAGCAGCACATGCGACTCCGGAATGGCCGGTTGATCGAATTGCCGCCAGACGTCGTTGATTCCGATCATGACGGACAGCCAGTCCGGCTTGAGATCCAGAACGTCCGTCTGCCAACGGCTCTCGAGCTCGCGAACGGTATTGCCTCCGATTCCCATGTTGGTCACGCGGATCGCCAGCTCCGGGTAAGCCGCCTGCAGCAGCGTATCCACAAACGCGACGTAGCCCTTGCCCACCCCTTGGAACAGCCCTTCGCCATGCGGAAATTTCCGCTCGCAATCGGTGATCGAATCGCCGATCATCACCAGTCTTTGTCCTGCCGTCAGCTTCATTGCCCCAGCACCCCTTTCGTTGAACGCTTATCTGTTCGTTGCCTTTCTATTTCGATTGCTATATAGGTTGAAGCCATGAAGAGGAAGTCCATTTCGTTCCTCAAGAGATGGCTTTACCGATTTCACCGGACTTCCAGCCGCAGCGTCTTCACCTCAAATGGACGGAAGTCGAGCCGGATCGTTCCGTCGGCGCAAGCCAGCCCGGCCGGCGATTCCTCCAGCATGTTCGTCTCGTAGGCCTTCGCGAACGGCAAGGCCGTCTGCACCTCGCACGTTACCGTAGCCCCTTTGCTCTCGTACAGCCGGACGATCCAGTCGCCCGATCCGTCTTCCGCCAGCTTGACGGTCTCCGCGATCACGTTGCTTCTGTCCGTGCGAAGCAGAGAACGGCTCTCGCCCCCGGCTTCTCCGGGCGCCGCCGTCAGCGGATAGTTCAGGTCGTAGGCTTCCCGAACGACCGGGCTGTCGAAGAACGATCCGTCCCATGCGACAAAGCCGTAGGTAAATTGATGAGTGCCCTGGTCGGACGTCTCGTCCGGATACGTCGGCGCCCGCAGAAGCGTAAGGCTCATCGTATGGCCGTCGACGGAAATCCCGTACTTGCAGTCGTTCAGCAGCGCGAAGCCCCGGTTCGCTTCCGCCAGCGCGGACCACTTGTGCTGGCTGACCTCGAATCGGTCCGCATCGTGCGGACGCGAAGCGTGGTTCGGCCTCTTGACGTGCCCGAACTGAATTTCGTGCAGCGACTCGTTCGCGCGAATGCGGACGGGAAAATCCACCTTCAGCAGCTTGTTCGCCTCTCTCCAGTGAACCGTCGTATGGAACTCCACCCGCCGGCTGCCGGCCCGAAGGCGAATGTCCTGGATCAAAGCGGAACGGCCCAACTCCCGCTCGACCCGGACGTTCGCGAACAACGGACCGCTTGCCGTCACGGTTACCTTGGCGCTCGTATCCAGCTCGATCTCCGCCGACCGGTACCGCCGGTCAATCTCCCAGGCGTCGAAGTCGGACGGCTGGTCGCGGTACATCCTCATCACGTTGCAGGTTCCCTCCGCCCAATCCGTTCCGGTCGTCTTGTCGAAGATTCGCGCAAGCTCGCCCCGTTCGTTGATCTCGATAGACAGAAGCTCGTTCTCGAGACGGCTCGCCGTCGCTTGCACGGCGGACGGAACGTCCGCCTCCTGCCCGCTCTCCTCGCGCCCCGCCTTGAACGTCGCCCAGCCCATGGAAGGCGCCTCGACTTCGGCGTAGCCGACGCCTTCATGCCATTGTACCGGCAGCCTGTTGCCGGACGCGTCCGAGACGGTCTTCACGCCTTCGGGCAAGACGACCGTCCCGGTTCTCTCCCAGGACAGCGAGTTGAACACGGCGATGCTCTCTTCGCCTCCGCCGGCGATCGCCTCTCTCGCTTCGGAGGCCTGAACGTCAATCTTCCGGTTCAACGCGGTCAACTCCGCCTGGGCCTCCTCGTGCACGCGATGAATGGAGGAGCCCGGCAGAATGTCGTGGAATTGGTGCAGCAGCAGCGTCTTCCACAGCCCGTCCATCTCACGGTAAGGGTAAGCCCGGTCCCGAAGCAGCCGCGCCGCGGCTCCCCACAATTCGATCTCGCGGAAGCCGATCTCCGCCTTCCGGTTCAGCTTCTTGATCAAGGCCTGCGTCGTATACGTTCCCCGGTGCGCCGAATAATACAGCTCGCCGACGTATTTGGCATCCGGAACGCCTCTCCCGATCTGATCTTCGAAATAGTCGATCGGCGAGCCGTGTTTCGTTCTAGGTGCGCCCTCCAGGTCGGCGAGGCGGCGCATGAATTCCAGATCGTCCCGGTTGGCTCCGCCGCCTCCATCTCCATGACCGAACTGCGTCAGCCTCGTGGTGACGCCCTCTTTCTGCACCAGTTCCTTCCACTGATGGATGAGGAACGACGGATTGATCCGAATCGGGTAATAATCGCCGTAATTCAGCAGATGCGACAGGATTTGCGATCCGTCGATTCCCTCCCAGACGAACGTATTGTAAGGGAACGGGTCGCCGATATTGTCGTAGGTCCCGAACATCTTCACGGACGCGAAGTACTTCAGCCCGCAGCCCTTCATGATCTGCGGCAGGTTCCCGGAATAGCCGAATACGTCCGGCAGCCACAGCATCTCGTTGTCCCTGCCGAACTCCTCCTTGAAGAACCGCTTGCCGTGCGCAGCCTGCCGAATCAAGCTTTCGCCGCTCGGCAGATTCGTATCGGGCTCGACCCACATGCCGCCTTCCGGAATGAGCTGCCCTTCTTGAACCGCTTTTTTCATCCTCTCGTACAGCTCCGGATACAGATCCTTAGCCAGTTGGAACAAATACGGCTGACTCTGGACGTAGCGGTATTCCGGGTATTCCTCCATCAGCGCAAGCTGGTTCGACATCGTGCGGGCGATCTTCCGCTTCGTTTCCGCGATCGGCCACAGCCAAGCAATGTCCAGATGCGACTGCCCCATAAGATGGAGCGTCGGAGCCGTCGAGCCGTTGACGCACTCGAGAAGAGGCTTCAGAATCTGTCTGCATTGCCCGATATTGCGGGTCAACGCTTCCTCCCGCAGGGTCAGATCGATGACGGAGAATACGCGGGTCAGCCCGCGGTCGATCTCGGCGACGCGCAGCGAGTCCGCGTCGAGGTGGTTCCGCAGATCGAACAGACACTCCAGGTCGATAAAAAACTGATAGATTTCTTCTTCTACGATATATAGGACAGATTCCCCGAAGGTCGGCTGCCGCCCCGAATGGCCGGCATAGGCCTCCGCGACGATCTCGAACCGCTCGCCGGCCTGCGCGCTGCGAGTCAACGTCAGATCGTGATGCTGCAAGTCCATCGCTCCGCCGACGGCGCCGTTCACGTAGATCGTGGCCTCGGAGCCGAAATCCAGCATGACGGCCAGCCGTTTGCCTTCGGCTTGCCGCGGAGCGACGACCGCCGACCGGAACCAGGCGTACGCCCAATCCTCGCCCCATCGTTCGCCGGGAACGAAAGGCCGGAACGGTCTGCCTTCCAAGCCGTCGACGGTCAGCTGCTCTTGGGTCGTAAAGCCGGAGAAGCTTAGGGATTCGACTTTGGTAAATATGAATTGGTGTTTTTTCTTCAACAACTTCTCGACATGAAAGAGGATCTCTTTTTTCGTTTTCAAGTCTCTGCTCCTATCCTATGAGTTGCTCAAAGCTGCTCGAGCGCTGCTTATTCGAATCGTGGCCAAGCCGTGCTGCGGCAGGGAAAGCCGAACCTCGCAATCCCCGTCCGGCAGCGCCGCATGCGGCAGCGGCTCCCGAGGCTTGCCGTCCAGCTCGACGAGAGTCATCTGCCCGGTCTCCATCGCCGCGGAGACGACGAGCGAGAAGCGTGCGGCTTCGGAACCGGTATTATAGAGCCGGACCAACAGATCGTTCCCGTCCATTCGAACGGAAGAAACCTCGATCGAAGGATCGGTTACGCGAAGCAGCGAGACGGAGGCGGTCTCCAGACGTCGGCCGTACGCGGGCAGCAGCGGTTCCGCCCAACGGGCGCTCTCCCGTTGAAGGCCGGCGCGGTCCCATCGTTCGGCATGCGGCAGGACGGCATAACGCATCTGTTGAACGCCCTTCAACGGACGCTTGCCCCACCAGAAGCCGCCTTCTCCTCCCCAGCCGAGCGTCAGCGCCAACGGCTCTTCTTTCGAGTGGGAGTAATCGGTCGTATGGTCGGAGAATACCGCCAGCCCGTAGCGATGACGGTCATCGTAGGCATCGACCCAATGGAGAACGATATTGTGCTTGATCTCGTCCCAACGCTCGTAATGCGTGTCCTCGTGACGGCTTTGGGCGACGTCGAAGGCGGCGTTCTTATAAATCCGCCGATCTTCAAGCAGCACCGGGAACCGGGCCTGCAATTTGAACCTGGTGTTGTGATGAGACTTTCTTCTCTCCGTCGCGCGATGCTCGGGGGCCATCTCCCACGGATCTCCGATCCACGTCTCGGACTCGTAGCGGAACCGGATATGAAAATCGACTCTTCTCTGTCCCCGGGCCGCGGACAAGGTGGCGACATAATCGATATCCGCGAATCGGCCCTTCATCTCGACGACGGCCCGCAAAGGACCGCTCTCCTTGATCGTCAGTTCGACCGGCGATTCCATGCTGCTGACCCGCCGGTCGTACCGGATATGGAATCCGGCGAATTCGTTGAAGGGCCGGTCGGACGAGACAATCGACCGGTTGTGCGTCTTGTCGAACCATTCGGTAATGACCCCGCCGCGGGCGGCGTCGATGCGGATCTCGTAATGGTCGGTCGCGATCTTCGCGATATCCCCGTGAACGGATACGGAAACGCGCTCCTCTTCCGGCACGGCGGCATCCGTCAGCGGATCGTTCGAATAAGCAACATGCTCGATGGCATACGTCCTGTAGCCCATGGCGGGCGGCTCGGCTTCGAAGATCAGCTTGCAGGCATGGAGGCTGCCGTCTTCGCGATTGATCCGCGTCGGTACGATCTGGCTCGGAACCTCATTCCCTTCCTCGTCCCGGACCCGGATGGAGCTCGTGCCTCCCGCGACCGGAATCTCCACTTCCGTCAGTTCCTTCCGGCCGAAACCCGACAGATTGAAGACGCGGACGGCGAATTCCGCGCCTCCGCCTTCCTCTCGACGGAAGCGATCGGCCGCCCGATCCAGCAGCTCGTCGCTCATCGACTCGGCCGCCCAGCTTTGCGCGCCGGCCTGCCAGGCCCATTGCTCGCGGCCGTCCCTTGTCGTCGCGCAAATCCAGGCGTCGTGATGCTGGGACAGCAGCAGCTGGTCCCAGGCCTCGCGCAGCCTCTCTTCCGGATAGCGGTCTCCGCGGAGCGCGCTTGCGAGAGAAGCCAGCTTCTCGGCCGCGACGATCTTGTTCTCCGCCGCCCGAACCTCCCGCGACATTCGCTGGAGAACGGCTTCGCCCCACGGCAGCGTGCAGCGGATGTCCTCCTGCGTGAAGCGCCAGGGCTCCGAAGGCTTCTCGGCAATCGTCTCCATATACTCGCGCCAGGTCACATACCGAATCTCTTCCCGATCCAGCCGCGGATGCGCCGGCCATCCCAGATCTTGCAGGAAGCTGCCGACCGGATGGGCGATGCCGCGAGCGAGGCATTTGTCCACGAACTCGGGCTCCATATGTCCGGCCTCGGTCTCCCAGCAGTTGACCAGCTCCTCGCAATCGTACCTCGGCACGCAAGGAATCGAGGTTCCGTCCGGCCCGGTCCACAGCACCGTCTCGCGATCGATGCCGGAGGCGTAGCCGCCCCATGCCGTCCCCGGGTTTTTGAGAACGGCTCGCTTATAGCCGAGCGACCGAAGAAGCTGCGGATAGCTGCTGCTCCAGCACGGTTCCTGGGTCGCGTACGTATCGACGACGAGTCCGGGAAAATGTTCGCGAACGATCTCTTGGCCGCGAGTCAGGTGGCGAATGTTGCTTTCTCCGCCGATGACCCATCCGAAAGGCTGCGCGTAGCTCGCCGCTACCATCTCCAACCGCGACGCGTCCTCCTCGGCCAGAAGCTCCTTGATTTCGTCGTACGAGGCGGGGTCGGTTCTCCGCAGCACCTCCCAGGAGATGGGCTCGATGTCGAGACAAAGCTTCCATTCCGGCCTTTGACGAAGCCGTCTCAGCACGTCCGCCCACGAGCCCAGAGGCATGTGCCCTTTGATTCCGCCATGATAGCCGTCCACGAAATAAGCTTTCTTCATCCTCTCTCCTCCCCTTGCATCCCTCGCAATAATGAGATCCCGCCGCAGGCGAACACCATGGCGGCGGGACGTCTTCTTGCTTGTAGGCTCCGGCGGTTCGCCGGACTTGTCGGGCCTACGGCTCCCGGAAGGGTTCCGAAGGCTCCCGACGATTAATTCATCGCTCGTTGCGCGGCGTCGTTGTAGATCTTCAGAACCTTGTCGATATCGCCCATTCCTTTGACTTTATCGATGAACTTGCCCCAGTTGTCGAAGCTTTCCTTGCCTGCGACGAACTTGGATTCTTCGGATTGGATGTACGTTTTGATCGGCGTCATGACTTCCGAGATCTGCTGGCTTTCGTCCTGCGTGAACTGAATCGCCGGAGCGGTATAGCTGGACGGCACGTAGTCGTTGTCCGGCATCGGCAGACTTCTCAGGTAAGTGGATTTCTCGATAGGCGCCTCTTCATACTTGCCGTCGAAGTACGTGTAATCCATAGCCGCGAAGTCGACGAACGCTTTGGAATCGGCCGAAATCTGCAGGCCCGGCCGGTAATGCTTGCTGGCGCGAATGCCGTATTGGTCTCCCACCATCCAAGGGTCGTCCGCGTTTTTGAATTCGTCGGTGAAGCTCGGCTCGCCGTCGACCAGCTGATAGGTCGTTCCTTCGATCCCCCAAGTGACCAGCCGAATCACTTCCGGATCGTACTGCAGATCGACGAACTTGACGATATCCTCGGGATTCTTCGCCGTGGAGCTGATGCTGTACTGTCCCCAGCCCAAGTCAGGCGTATTGCCGTTGGCCACGTTCTGCCACGACTTTCCGTATTTCGGGTTGTCCGGATACAGCGACACGGCGAACACTTTGCCGTCGTTGGCCTCTCTCGTATAATTCGCCGGGTCCGTAAACCATTGAGCCATCCAGATGAAGTTCTTGCTGTTCAGCGCTTTCTGCTTCAACGTATCGTCCGTATCGGTCAGGTATTCCGGGTCCAGCAGCTTTTCCGCATACAGCTTGTTGGCGAATTGCAGGGCTTCCTTGTAGCCGTCTTCGAGAATTCCGTACACGTACTTGCTTCCGTCCCAGTAGATGTCGTTGGCGACATGATTGGCGTTGAAGAGAGAACGCAAGTCGTTCCATCTCGTATTGATCGGATATTCGTTCGGATACAACTGCTTGAACTGCTTGCCCGCGTCGTAGAGTTCGTCCAGCGTCGTCGGAATCTTGATGTTGTTTTGCTGGAACAGATCGTATCGGTAGGCGGATACGTTCTGAATCAGCATCCCTTTGTCTTTTTCGAACCTCGGGTAGGACGTTTCCTTAAAGACATACATTTGACCGTCCGCGTTCGTGACGTTGGTCAACCCGTTCTTCACCTGGCTCAAGTAGTTCATGTAGTTAGGCATGTCGTCCTTGTATTTCATCAAGTCGATGATCTGCCCGTTCTTGGCCATTTCGGAAGTATCGTAGAACAGCGGCGTCATGAAGAAGTCCGTCAGGTCGTTGCCCGCGATCATCAGCTTCACTTTCTGGTCGTAGTCCGATGATGGGATATAGTTCCACTTGATGTCGATTTTTCGGCCCATTTTCTGTTCCATCAGCTTCAGCCATTCTTTCTGAATCATGCTTTGGCTATTGTCGACGCCATCCGAGGAGAGCGTGACGGAGAAGCTCAGCGGAGCGCCGCCGGGGCTGTCCGAGCCGCTTGCCGTCGCTTCCGAATTGCCGCTGTTAGAATTACTGCAGGCCGTGACCGACAAGGCGAGAATGGCGGCTGCCGATAGAAGGCCAATCGATTTGGTTTTTTTGTTCATGTCTATCCCCCATTAACCGAATTTTTTGAATATTATGATAAAGACGACAAGAATGACGGGCCGTACGTCTCGTTCCTCCTTCCCCGCCCGTCGAACCTTGAACATCCCATACCCGCCGATCTCTTTAGCCCTTGATTGATCCGACGAACATTCCTTGCGTGAAATACTTCTGGAAATACGGATAGATGATCATAATCGGAAACATGGTGATGACGATCACGGCCATCCGGACGGATTTGGGATCCAGCGCGGAGCCAGGCGAGTTAATGGCGACGTTGCCGGCCCCGACCCTTCCTTGAATCGCGTTCGTATCGAGCGTAAACAAGTAATTTCTCAAAATCATCTGCAGCGGATACTTGTCCTGGCTCTGGAGATAAATCAGCGCTTCGAACCAGCTGTTCCAGCTTCCCACGATGCCGAACAAAGCGAATGTCGCAAGCAGCGGCTTGGACAACGGCAGAATGATCCGAAACAGCACGCCGACTTCGTTCGCTCCGTCGATATGCGCGGCATCCTTCAGCTCGGACGGGATATTCATGAAGAAGGTGCGGAATAGAAACACGTTATACGCGCCTACCGCTCCCGGAATGATCATGACCCACAGCGTGTCCAGCAGGTGCAGATTGCGGATCAGCAGGTAAGTGGGAATCATGCCCCCGCTGAAAAACATGGTGATCATCAGGAAGATCGTTAGAAACTTCTTGCCCACGAACCCCGAAACGGTGAGCGGATAAGCGAACAAGGAAGTAAACAGCAGCATGATGAACGTTGAAGCAATCGCGTAGACAATGGAATTCAGATAACCCGTAAAAATAAAATGGTCGTTGAATATGCCCTCGTATGCCTTCAGGCTAAAGCCTTGCGGCCAGATGGTGACGCTGCCCATGGACACGAAGCGCGAACCGCTTAAAGAGGTCGCGATAATATTCAGAACGGGATACAGCACGACAACCAGGATGAAGAGCATGATCAGAATATTAATCGCGTCGAACGCCCTGGAACCCAACGTTTCTTTCCTCAACTTTCTCCCCCCTTAGAACAAGCTCGTTTCCGAGACTTTACGGCTTACCAAATTCGAAATATACAGGATGATAAAAGAAATTACGGACATGAACAGGCCGATGGCCGTCGTATACGAGTATTGCGCGCCAAGAATGCCTTGCCGGTAGACGTAGGAGCCGATGACGTCCGACACGCTGTACGTCGCGGGGTTATACAGCAGGATGACTTTCTGAAAGTCCGTCCCCAGAACGCCCCCCATGGCGAAGATGAGCAGAATGACGGTCGTCGGCCGAATCGACGGCCATGTCACGTGGAGAACCTTCTTCCATCGGCCGGCTCCGTCCACCTCCGCGACGTCGTACAGCGTGGTGTCGATCCCGCTCATCGCGGCCAAATAGATAATCGCCCCGAACCCGACTCCCTGCCAGATGCCCGAAGAGATGAATATGGTCCGGAACCAATTCGGATCGAGCAGGAACGAGATCGGTTCTCCGCCGAAAAAGACGATGATGTCGTTAATGAAGCCGTCTCTGGACGTATACATCTGGATCAAGCCCGCGACGATGACGATCGAGATAAAATGAGGAAAGTAAGAGACCGTCTGAACAATCCTTTTAAAGCGCTTGCTTTTCAGCTCGTTGAACAGAAGGGCCAAAATAATCGGAGCCGGAAAGGACCACAACAGCGTGTACACCCCGAGAAGCAAAGTGTTCTTCAAGACGTTGAAGGCCATTGGATCATGGAAGAAGGAATTGAAATACTTCAGACCGACCCACGGACTCCCCCAAACCCCTTGGACGGCGTTGAAGTTCTTGAAAGCGATCAGGATCCCGTACATGGGAAAATAACTAAAAACCAACACCGTCAAAAATCCGGGAAGGGCCATCAAATAAAGATAGCGATGTTTCCAGATTCGCGACATCACCTTGCGATTGGCTGTCTGCAACCAAAATCCCCCTCTTCGTTCGCGGCAGCATATAGTATACTGTTTAGGTTAAAATTATACTGCTTAAATTCATTTGTTCAACTCTAAATTTGCGACTTTCTATCTTAAAAAACGCTTAAACGAATGTAATTAGGCAATTTTTCGGTAACTCCCGCTCTAACTCATACATTTTTTGTATATTTATATGATTTCTCATCGTCTATCCTCTTTAAGTTATCATACTATACGCAGAATGTAACACATACTATTTTAGAGGTCAATTTGATTTTATAATCGTTTTTTTCTGAATAAGTTAGTATACTTTATTGTCCAAGTGCTTTATAGTATAACTTAGAGAGAATATTTGCGGATGGGGGGATCGCGGAGCATGAACGATTCGACATTGCCGAAGTATCAACAGGTCAAGGACTATGTGCTCGCGCAGATAAAAAATAACGAGCTTGGCAAGGACGGCCGGATTCCTAGCGAATCCGAATTCTCCAAGCTGCTCGACGTCAGCTCGATCACGGTGCGGAAAGCTTTGAACGATCTGGTCAACGAAGGAATCATTTATCGCGTCAGGGGAAAAGGCAGCTTCGTCTCGGATCGCCAGGAACCCGCTGCCGACAAAGCGATCGGTTACGTCACTTTTATAATTTCGGGCAATGAAATGTACAACAGCTCCTACATGCAGATCATTAAGGGCATTCAGTCCTTTCTGAGCCAGCGGGACTGCAAGCTGATTGTCGAATTCGTGGAGAACGATTTCGAGAAGGAGCAGGAGCTTGTCGGGAACCTGATCCAGTCGGACCATCGCGGTCTGCTCATCTACTCCGCCAACCCGAACGCAGCGAAGGGATACTTGAACGAACTGCGGAAAAAATCGATCCCGTTCGTCATGCTCGACCGCATCCCTTCCGGCTATTCGGTCGACTGCATTACGTGCAACAATCAGGATGGAGCCTATGAGGCTGTCGAACATTTGATTGCCAACGGCCATCGGAAGATCGGCTTCGCCGCCTATGATTTTTATTTGAGCACGGAAGTCGAACGGTATAACGGCTACCGCCGCGCGATGCTCGACGCCTCGCTGACCCCGCGGGAGGAGCTTTCGTTTTTCCAGCACGACTTGGACTATTCCGCGCTGGCGGACGAGATCGCCAAAGGAAATCTTACGGCTCTATTTTGCGCCAACGACCGGCGCGCCCTCGAAGTGATCGAGCGTCTGACGCAGGAAGGCGTCCAAATTCCGGGTCAGATCTCCGTCATGGGCTTCGACGACTTCGAAAGCTCCAAATTCGCCAGGGTGCCCTTGAGCACGGTGAAGCAAAATTTCGAGGCGCTCGGCTACGAAGGAGCGAAGCTCCTGTTCGAGAAGAGCAAGATCGCCTCCCCCGCGAACAAGAAGATTCTGATCTCCACCGAGCTTGTTCTGCGCGATTCCGTCAAAAAGATATAAGCGCAAGAAAGAACCCCGATCCGCGTAGCCGGAATCGGGGTTCTTTCTTGTAGTCGCCGCTAATGCGAAGGCACGATCTTCCCGCATTGGCGATAACGATACGGAGTCATATCGTGTCTTTTCTTGAACAAGTCGTAAAAGTAGCTGACATTCTCCAAGCCGATCTCCAGGGTAATATCCAGGATGGTCATATCCGTGTTCAGCAACAGATTCTCCGCGTAGGACAATCTCAGTTCGTTGATGAACCGCGTCGGGGAAATCCCCAAATGCTTCTTGAACATGCGGCATAAATAGGCGTGCGACTTAAGAGATAATTCCACGAGAGCAATCGTTCCCCGCGTGAAATGCTCCTTCTTCTTCGCCTCCGCGCACAACGCCGCCAGCCATTCCGGGCTCCCGTTCCCTCCGTAGTCGGCTTCCGCCATGCTGATGTAACGAGAGAACAGGTCCGTCAACAAGGCCCTTACCTGCGCCTTGATCGCGTATTTCTGGTCCAGCGGAATCAAGTTCAGTTGGTCCAGACGATAGCGTACGTACTCCTTCTCCGTCTTGGACAACAGGATCGTCGGCGGAAGCTCGGGCTCGAACAGCTTCCCGCTGGGAAAACCTTGCCCGAGAAAGGCGAACAAATCGTCGACCACTTCTCTATAGAAGGACAGATTGATAAACTGGCAGTCGCCATCGTCCGCCCGTTCGTAATAATGAACGTCCCGATCCCGAATGAAGACGAGCGAGTTCTCCTGCAGCAGCTGCCGCGTGCCGTTGATGATGTGGATGACATTCCCCTTCAAAATGAGAAACAGTTCAAAAAAGTCGTGCGTGTGCATCCCGATCGTGTCGCTGACGGATGTGATGAGGCGATAATGCGCTTGAATCCGCGGATCGATGCCGTCCGCAGCGAACAGCTTCATCATGGGCGTTACCTCCTCGCTTCCGATCGCGGATTTTGCTCAAGGTCAAAATACCATAACTTTATTGAAAAATAAACAAGATTTTGTCCCCTCCTTGCCTTATGATAGGAGCGAATACGAAACGGAATCCAAGGAGGACTCTCCACTATGACCTTGCTCGAACCGGCCCGCCCATTCGAAGCCAGCCAACTGGCCGAGTTGCGCCGGCAATTCGAAACGAACAAACGAATTTACGACAGCGCCAAGCTTCGCTTTCTCGGCGTCGAAGGCTTCGACGTCTACAATACGTCCATCCCGTTCGAATGGAACGGAAAGCGATATCTTTACGGCCGCGTGGAAAAACGGCACGAATGGGCGCGTTCTTGGGTACGCTTGTTCGAGAATAGCGGCCCGGACGAATGGACCGTCGTGCAGAACACGATGATTTACCAGCTGGAAGACCCCTATGTCAGCCTGATCGGCGGGGAACTCGTTCTCGGCGGCACGCACGTCCGCAACGACCGGGGACAGTTGGATACGTTTTACGGCTACTTCTACAGGGGGACGGATCTTCACGACCTCGTCTATTTTACGACCGGCCCGGATCGCATGAAGGACATTCGGCTCGTGGAGCTTCCGGAAGGCAAAATCGGCGTATTCTCGAGGCCTCGCGGCGAAGCCGTACGTCAAAAATACGGAAGCGAATCGCTGATCGGGTTTACGGTAATCGACCGTCTGGACGATCTGTCGGCGGAGATCATCGAGAACGCCCCCATCATTGCCGGGCTGTTCAATCAGGACGAATGGGGAGGCTGCAACCAAGCTTATCTGCTGGAGAGCGGGAAGGTGGGCGTGATCGGACATATCTGCTATAAATCCGTCGATTCCGCCAATCGGGAGACGCTGATCTACATGAATATGTCTTTCGTTCTGGACCCGCGCACCCATCAATTCTCGGAGCTCCAAATCATCGGAACCCGCTCGTGTTATCCGGATGGACCGGCCAAGATGCCCCATCTCGCGGATTGCGCCTTCACGTCCGGCATCGAGATGCGTTCCGACGGCAAAGCCGATCTGTACAGCGGCATCGGCGATACGGAAGCCGGCCGGATCGTGATCGATTATCCGTTCGAGAACGAAGGCGGGATCGTCGCTAACCCGAGCGCCCTCGCTTCCAGGCAGCTTCGCTCCCTGATATAAATTCCGATTGTCGCTTTAAGCTTTTCTAAGCTAAGCCCCTTCCGCCATACGGCCAGCGGAAGGGGCTTTCTTAGTCAGCAATAGGCGAAAAGGATTTTATTCGCAATTTCACAGGGACCGTAAACGATCGCAACAAGTTCGCAACTTCGGGTTGCTATTCGTTCTGAGCGCCATTCTGTCGCCGATTCTGACCGGTCATTTGCAAGGACCGATCGCGAATCCGTTCGCCATCGTCAGCATGCTCGTTACCAACGCGATATGGGGCATCATCGCCGGTCTTCTGGCCACCGTTCTGATGCGCGTATTGAAGCTTTAGAAAGGTCGGCAGATGTATCCGTTAATAATTGGAGTAGCGCGGACTCAACAAGCTCAAGGCTAACGATATACATCCGAGGATATTCGCACCTTGACCGCCGATTGTAATTTCAACAAAGCCGTCTCCTCCGATGACAATCCGGCTCTCCGTGCTGCTTACCGTTCATTTCTTGAGCTCATAATGGAGCACGACGTTGCCTGATGGGAAGGCTCTCGCCTCTACAAGGGAAAGACCGAATTGATGCACATGCCGGAACAACGGTTTACCTTCACCGGCGACGACAGGTGTCATGATAAAAAGATATTCGTCAATCAAACCGGCTTTGGCAAGCTGCTGAACGATAGACCCGCTTCCCATGATCAGAATGTCCGTACCGGCCTCTTCCTCCTTTAGACGGCGGACGTTATTCTCAAGATCTCCATTCATAATCTTCGTATTCTCCCAGTTCGCTTCTTTTAGATTTTCGGAGAATACGATTTTTTTCATTTGTGTCAATTCTTCGGCAACGGCCTTCAGTTGAGCAGGGGCATTGGGATCGTTCAAAAACGGCACCCAACTGCGCTCAAAGCCCCGATAAGTGATCCCTCCCAGCAGGAGCGTATCCATGCGGCCGCCGCTTGCATGAACCGCTTTATCCACCTCCGGGTCGTGTACAAACCAATCCATTCCGAAATTGGCGTTATTCAAGCTGGCGAAATAGCCGTCAATCGAAACCCTGTTTAACATTTTGATTTTCCTCATTCGTTGTCACTCCTTGGCTTCAAGTTGATCAAATTGTACATCTATGTTCGCCGTATATACTTGTAAAAAGCCGTCCATTTAGAAAACCATCATTATGCTATAAATAAGAAGCGCCCGCTTCGTCATTATGAAATTCGCTTACCTTCATTCTTATACTTGAGGGACTTACCCAAGAGAACGCTTTGATGTCGCGGATAAAATGAGATTGATCGAAATAATTAAGCGCGCAGGCAATATCCACAAACCGCTCAAAGCCTCCCGATTTCATCAACCGCAACGCTTCGTTTACGCGTACAATTCTGATATACAATTGCGGCGACATCCCTACAACGCGGGCAAATCGCTTCTGCAACTGCCGCTCCGAGATAGGAAAGGCAGCCACGATCTCTTTCACCGTAATGGAAGAAACCCGCTCTCGAATAAATTCCAATATGCGTTCGATCCATTCATCCCGATTATTCGTTTCTTCCATTTTCCTCGTTAAGAATGCGCAAAGATAGAAAGTACGCTCTTCGTCCGAAGATGCCGATTTTAGTTGCTTCTCGAGTTCGCTTGCACCGAATTGATCGGAAGGCAGGAAGCCTCCATGGAGGGAATTGGCTTGCCAACCGAACACAGAATATAGGGCATGCGGCTTTAACACGACCTGTATCGATGTGAACGGTTTGTTCTTAAAACGCATAATGCTTGGTTCGGAGCCTTGTCCATGCAGGAAGAAGGAGGGGATGTTGGGAATCCGGGCAGTACGAACCGAAATACTGTCGATGGCAGACGATCCATCGATAGCAAACTGGAATACAATGCCGGGAAATCCTTTCGGACAGACCTTTACGTCCAGCGGTTCGTAACCCCGATACGTCGAAATGCGCAAGCATTCGATGTCACGCTTTAGCGCTTCGGGCGGTGGTATAATCGTGAAATTGAAAGTGCTCATAGCGAATTCGACCTCACTGATATCACCCTATCCATGCATCTAATCCGGAGGGTTTAATACATCCAGTTTATCAGAAAGTTATGGGCTAAGGAGTTGAAGTTCCTCCCGTTTCTCTTTCAAAGCTTTCAAATCCTCTACGAAAAACCTTAGTAAATGGGGTCTCCTTCTTACTGCAAGGGGGTGGTAGGTGAAGCCGATGGGCGTACCCTGGAACTCCTGCCAGCTGCCTCGCAATTCCTTGACGCTGACGCTTTCCCGATCCGGGAAAACGGCCTCCGCTACGACATTGCCGAATCCGAACAATGCAAGCGGTCGTTTCTGCAAGATCTGCATCCGTAGGTGAGGAAGACATGCCGCTCTAGCCTCTGGCTTATCGTAGGCGCGAATCGGTCTGCACTTAAGCAAGTAAGTGACGTACACGGCATTTAGATCTAAACCCGCCTCCCTCATCCCGAGTTGGAGCGTCTCTCGGGTACCGCATAGATACGAATTGCCTTGCCGATCCTCCCGGGCTCCGGGATTATCCATAATCATGATAACCGAGGCTTTCGGATTGCCTTCGCCCCAGATGACGCGAGTCCGCTGCTTGGAAAGTTCGCATAGTTCGCAATGTTCTATGCCTTCGGGCGCTTGTTCTTCAGGTAAGATTACGAAGGGATGATCCATTTCTTTGTCGTACAACTCCTTCCTTGCATACGCAATGTGCCTATTATGCCCACCCGCACCAAAAAACTTGCCGCTGCTTGCGGTACGACTCGGTTCACCGCGCTGTCTGCGAAGGCAAGTTTTTAACGGCTTCTTAGACGCTAGGCCATGCACGCTCTTCCCTCTATGAATAACCTAGCGAATAGAACTATTCCCCACATTTTCTCTTGAAGGATGCGATGCTGCCCATGGTCAATGCCTGCTCCAAAACCCGAATACGCAAAATCGTCCGTCGCTTCGGCCTTATTCCGCTGCGTTCCGACTCGATCGCGTCTCTTTATCGAAAGAACGCCATCGTCCGAGTCCGGACGGAAAGCGGAACCTATGCGATGAAGCCCTTCTTCCGGAGCGCTTTATTCCGCTCAAGTACAATCGATCAAATAAAAACAACTGCAAACTATATCCAGCATTTGATGAATAATGGCTTCAACTTCATGCCTAAATGGCTTGCGACCCATTCCGGGAAATTGTGGACTCTAAATCAAGGAAGGCCCTTCTATGTAACCGCATGGATCAATGGGAGAAGCATAGACAATCAAGAGGATTTCGAAAAGCTCGGACGAGCTCTTGCCTCCTTGCATCTCATATCCAGTCGTTCCTACCCCATTCAAGGTCCCGTTTTCAATCATGTTCGATTATGGCAGAACAAAGATCGTCTCTTTCGCAGACGGATGGCAAAAGCAAATCAAACGAATAATTGGACCCGCGGATGGTATGAATGGTTCGGAGAAACCTGTAACCGGTTTTCCGATCGGTCCTGGACCGAATTAAGGAGCCCGGGAATTGCAGACCTATTGGCGAAGGAAAGGATTCGTCCCGCACTGATACACAGCGATATTACTTCACAGAATGCCATTATCGCCGACGATGGACAGCTATTCATCATTGATTGGGATCGCATTAAGCTAGGATCGATCTATGCCGAAGTAGCAACCGCCCTCATGAACACGACTCGCTTTGATCCCGTCCTCATCCATGCGTTGTTAAAGGGGTACGAAGAACTTCGCCCTTTAGACCCGATCGAGCGTACAACGATCTCTTCCTTATATCGTCTGCCTCGGGAAGCTTGGTATGCCGCTCGGTTCCCTAAGAGCCCGAGAAGCCGCAGCATGATAGTTATTATGGAACGAACATGGCCTCTCCGATTACAGGCCATGGATTTATTAGATGAATGGGCGGATCAGCGGGTGGGCTATGGATTCAACTGTTCGGAAAGGTGTTTAGCAAGGGACGTAGCCGCGACATAGCCGGAGCTCCAGGCCCACTGCAGGTTATAGCCTCCGCAATCCCCGTCCACGTCCATCACTTCGCCAGCCAGATAGAGCCCCGGTACCAGCTTGGATTCAAGAGTCCCTTCTTTTAGCTCCGTCGTATCGATGCCGCCGGCCGTCGTTTGCGCATTATTGAAGCTGTTGGTATCCGTCACTTTAAATTCCCAATGCTTCAATATTCGATAGAATATTTTCTTCGTCTTCCACGATAGATCTTGGCAAAGCAGCTGCGGCTGCTGATCGATTTCCGCCTCCTTCAGGAGGACAGGAATGAGCTTCTTGTTTAAGATACCGACAAAGGAGTCCGCAACGGTCCGGTGTCCGAAGATCCCCCAGCGCGTTTCCAGAAAATCAACGACCTCCTCCTCCGTGCGGCCCGGCATCAAATCAACCGATAGGATCACGGATTCCTCTTTTGCGAGCTGGTATGCAGCTTTCCGGCTGAGTTGGAGAATCGGCGGGCCGGAGATGCCATAGTCCGTAAAGAGAATTTCGCCATATTCGCTTCGGATGACTTCGCCTCTGACGAGGATATGGCCCCACCCCTCGAATTTGATGCCGGACAGTTCCTTCAAATACGGATATTCCAGCTTCAATTGCACGATCCCAGGCACAGGATAGACCAGGGTGTGTCCCAGACGTTGGGCAAGCTCATAACCGGAACCGTCCGTTCCTGTTTTCGGAGCGGTAAGGCCTCCCGTACATAAAAACAGGTATTCACTGGTATAAACCGCCTGCTCCTCTGTCTCTGTCTCGCATATTATCGTAAAGCGCGGATGGGTCGGCGAATAGATCACATCCAGCACCTTGTTTTTGAAGTAAACCGGAACATTCCGATCCTCCAACGCAAGCTGAAAAATGTCCAACACCGATGCCGCCTGCAGCGACATCGGATACATCCGGCCATCCTCCAAACTGATCAGCGGAAGCCCGAGCGTTAAGAAGTGATCGATGGTTTGACGGACGCCAAACTGTTCCAGCACGGGCAGCGGAAATCCGGCTTGATTGCTATGATATTTACGCGATAGAGCGATCGCTTCGTCTGTACCCGATGCAGTCGATTCGTTCGTAATGTTACAGCGTCCATTACCCGTCGTTAATACCTTTTTTCCGATCCGGTCGTTTCTTTCAATGATTGCCGCATCAATTCCCAAGTCTCGTGCCGTAACCGCAGACATGAGGCCGGCACCGCCTGCACCGATAATCATCAGCTGGTGATGCTTAGAAGTTTGGTTATTATTCATTTAGTCGATGCACCCTTTGTCCAAGAATCACTTGTTTTTCCCTTCTGAAATTTGTCGAGCAAGCGACGTCGCGGCTACATAGCCGGAGCTCCAGGCCCATTGCAGGTTATAGCCGCCAAAATCCCCGTCCACGTCCATCACCTCGCCGGCCAAATAAAGCCCGGGCACTAGCTTCGATTCCAACGTTCCTTCTATTAGCTCCGTTGTATCGATGCCGCCGGCTGTCGTTTGCGCATTCGCGAAGCCGTTGGTATCGGTCACTTTAAATTCCCAATGTTTCAATAGCCGATAAAATTTTTTCTTCGTCTTCCACGATAGATCCTGACAAAGCAGGTGCGGCTGCTGATCGATCCCTGCTTCCTTCAACAATACGGGAACCAGCTTCTTGTGCAAGATGCCGATAAAGGATTCCACAATCGTTCGGTGTCCGAAAATCCCCCAGTGCGTCTCCAAAAAATCAACCAATTGTTCGTCCGTGCGTCCCGGCATCAGATCAACCGTTACGGTCACGGAATCCCCTTTCGCAAGATGATACGCAGCATTCCGGCTTAGCTGGAGAATGGGCGGACCGGATAAGCCGTATTCCGCGAAATGAATTTCGCCGGATTCGCTGCGAACGACTTCCCCATTGACGGAGATATGGGCCTTGCCCTGCAATTTGATGCCGGACAGCGCCTTCAAATGCGGATATTGCAGCCTCAATTGCACAATGGCCGGTACGGGGTCGATCAAGGTATGTCCCAGACGTTGAGCAAGCGTATAACCGGAACCATCCGATCCCGTATTCGGAGCGGTAAGGCCGCCGGCGCATAGAAACAAGTATTCGCTGGTGTAAACCACCCGCTCCGCCCGCTCCTCCGTCTCCGTCTGGCATACGATTGTAAAACGCGGATGATCCGCCGAGACGATAACCTCCACCACTTGGTTATTGAAGTACACCGGAACATCTCGATCCTCCAGCGCAAGCTGAAAATTATCGAGCACCGATGCAGCTTGCAGAGACATCGGATATATCATGCCTTCCTTCAATCTTGTGAGCGGAAGCCCGAGCACGAAGAAATGATCGATAGTTTGACGGATTCCGAATTGCTGCAGTACCGCTTGCGGAAATCCAGCCTGGGCGCTATGAAACTTGCGCGATGTGGCAACCGCTTCATCCTCGCCCGTCACAGTCGATTCATTGGTTATATTACAGCGGCCATCGCCCGTCATTAATATTTTTTTTCCGATTCGGTCGTTCCTCTCCAGAATCGCGGTGTCGACGCCCAGATCCTTCGCGGTAACGGCAGCCATTAATCCTGCGGCGCCTGCGCCGATAATAAACAATTCGTGATGCATGGAAGTTTGATCCCCATTCATGATTAGTTGATGCTCCAGCCCCATCATGACATTGACCGGATGGTCGACGGCCGTCAAAAAGATAACCGGAAGGTCTCGCCGCTCAGCAAGCACAATCCCTCCCGGAAACGGTAAAAGTCCATCCGTATCCATCCTATTGTAACATTATTTATTGAAGATAACTGATCGATAACCGAATAGGCCGCCGATTCCGGCAGCCTTTTCATGAACATTTGCTTTCAGTATAGAAATTTAAATCTCTCGTCCGGTATTTATGGCCGATCTATACATTTTTTCTGCTTCAATCGGACTTTCTTTAGCCGTCACGCGGTACGGAATAACCCGGTAAACTTGAACCGGCCCGCCGAATACCGCCGATCTATACTTGTCCACATGCTGCTTCGACAAGGGGCGGTTATAGTAGCCCGGTACGTATTTATGGATCATTTCCTGAAGGACATGGGTGGCTTCGTCCAGATCCGCGATCGGCTCCGCTTGACCAAATATCATGACGCTCATATACGCCGTATCCGTTTTGGCAGGTACCGGGTCCGTGATCGTTCCGTATTCCTCGCATACCGTAAAGCAAACCTCTGCATTCACGCTCATGACATGATTACGCCTTCCGCCCCCTGCCCCATGAAAATAGAGCTTACCTTCCGTCCACACATAATTAAGCGGTACGACATAGGGCAGCTTCCCGTCAACCAGCCCAAGATGCCCAATTCTCGCTTGTTGCAGGAACCCTTCAATTTTCTCTTGATCCCTGCATTCCCTGATCTTGTAACGAACCGGATCCATTTCAAAATCGCTCCATTCCCTTGTTAGATAACGGTAGTATATCAACATATGGATTGCACTAAAACATCCAAAGACTGCACCATTAAGCAATCCATAATGAACTTCGCTCAAGACGGCACCCCCATTTATTCCTCCAATGTTGGGCATCCTATAATCATGAAACCAATCCTCCCTTTCGAACCGCTACGCACGGACAATGTCCCGATAGGCGCTAAATGGATTTACCAGGTCAAGTGGGATGGCGTGCGCATTCTCGCGTACCGTGACGGCGGTGAATTCCGGCTGTACAACCGAAAATTAAACGAACGGACGATGCAGTTCCCGGAGTTGACCGACCGGGGCTATTGCAAGGCCTCCTCCTTCATCCTGGACGGCGAAGTTATCGCCTTGGCGGCTGACGGAAAGCCGTCGTTTCACGAAGTCATGCGCCGAGACGGAATTCGCCGGCCAGAACACGTAGCCATCGCGCAAAAAGAAGTTTCGATCACTTACATGATCTTCGATGCCGTCTATTTAAACGGGGAATGGCTCAATAACCGGCCGCTCTCCGACCGTCTTAAGCTATTGCGGGAATTCGTTATTCCGAATCCCAACGTGCAATTGGTTGCCTCCCATCCCGACGGGGCGTCCTTGTTCAACGTCGTCAAGCAGAATCGCATGGAGGGCATCGTTTGCAAAGACATTAACAGCACTTACGAGATCGGGCGAAAAGACGGGCGATGGGTTAAGGTCAAAAATTATGGGGATGTCGTGGCGGTGATCGGAGGATTTACTTTGCGGGACGGCGTCGTTAACGCCATCTTGGCCGGATTGTATCATGAAGGAAAGCTGCGGTTTATCGGCAAAGTCGGAACCGGGAAACTCACGGCTGCGGACTGGCGGACGCTCACGGCCACGCTGCAGGGGATTGCCCTAGCGGAATGCCCCTTTGCCGATCGGCATCCCGACATGCGCGGCGCGCACTGGTGCCAACCTCTATTAACCGCAAAGGTCCAGTTCTCGGAATGGCGCCGGCACGAGGGAAGGACCATGCGGCAGCCCAGCATTCAAGCGTTCGTCAACGTTCCGCCTCAGGACTGCGTATTCGAATAAAGAGCAGGAGGATCGCCTCGCTGCTCTTTGGATTTACTCATAAACAACCGCATTCCTGTGCAATCTGCATAGCCCGATCGCCATTTTTTTCGTCGACGATGGCAGTGAGGAGGATATCAAAGCCGGAAACCATATTCCCGCCTGAGCTCATACCGCTTGCGCTTGCGCTAGCGGCAGCCAGAATGCCGGAATCTCGGCCGAAGTTCCCGTTGAGCGTTATCGAACCTAGACTCGGAATATCGCCCGTAATCGGGTTATTGGGGTCGTACCCGCCTCCCGGATACCCATCAAATCGATCAATCTCCGATTCGATCACTCCGAATTCGCTTTTCATTTGATCCAGCGCTTTCCTTGCTTGTTCTGGTGTCTTAAAGTAAACCATGACCGGTTTTTCAGCCATAACAAAGCCTCCCTTCGCTCCCATTAGCTTTACCAATCCCCCGCTGTTTCATTAAGCCCGGGGAAATCATCCCGGTTAGAGCATTGGGCTCGATTTTACGAAAAGGAATTCGCAAGGCTATTGTAGAATTTTGACATAGAAAGCGATCTGAAAAAGAACGGGAGAGATACCAATGAGTTCGGATTTTCGGATTAAAGGGATTGGTCAATTGTCCATTCGTGTGCATGACATGGAAGTGGCTACTCGATTCTACCAAGAGATTCTAGGATTGAACCTGTTGTTTCGGATTCCAAACATGGCGTTTTTCGATTGTAACGGCATTCAAATTTTACTCGGCATTCCCGAAGGCCCCCAATTCGATCATCCCAGTTCCGTATTTTATTTCAACGTTGATAACATTAACTCAGCATACGAAACCTTAGTGAATCGGAATGTGCAGTTTTTGGACAAGCCTCATAAAGTCGCGGAAAGGGGTTCAACAGAAACTTGGATGGCGTTCTTCCATGACCCCGACCGAAACGTGCACGCCCTGATGAGCGAAGTGCCTGTCTAACTTTACACCGACATACAAAAACTTGCCGTTACTGCGGTACGGTTCTCCGCGCTGTCTGTAACGGCAAGTTTTGGGGACATCTAGCCTCGTGTTTTATTATAAACTTACGGTATTTTTTTCTTTAGAACAGCCTCGCCAAATCTCACCAACACGTGCCACATGAATTTTAATTCCTGAAGCACCTCTTCGTAATTTCCTCTGTCGCTCCAAAGATCCGGATTGCATTGCAAATCGTTGACCGCAATTCCGACCCCGCTAGCGTCTATACGATTGTCGATGGCTATCCGTCTAGCGAGCGAGGGCATGGTTGGCCCCCTAAAATCCGATGGCACTTCATCGGCCCGGATTGCATAGCCCTTATGCCAATGAAGTTCTATTGCATACTTTGAGCATAGCTTCTCTAGAGTTCTCCCAATGTCTTTTCCTTGAAAAGAAGGGTCGGCCACCAAGATCTCCACGTCATCTTGAAGAGAAAGATTACCGTGGACTTGAGCTTCGATATAGTGATTAAGATTTCGACTTGGCTTCTGTTTTATGCGCTCCGTAACGGGCAGATCTAGGCGATACAAGAGCTGATCTATCACTTTTCGGGGCGACAGATCCTTTTCGCCAAGGGCATATTCCCGGAAGAAAGCATCCGTAAGAACGGCGGCCGCAATGTCATCGAATTGTTCGTAGGTGCCTTTTTCCGGAGGATCATCCTGGGAACCGCCGTAAGTAAAGGTACAGCGATAGGATGTCTGCGGAGCAAGAAGGAAATAGCATGAGCCAAACCTCGGGGACGGGCCATCGGAAGGCAACATTAAATCCAATGCCCCGTACTTTGGCCTCTCGCTATTGGAGCTGCTCTCTAACTGATATGCACCTCCAAATAGCTTCATCTCCCAAAGATCCCGAGCGCCGCCGGGGTGAGCCGACACGCTGCCATTAGAGATCAGCGTCTCAAACTGGCTCTTGTATGCCCCTTGCTCGAGCAATGCTTGCGCCACGCTTCTCTTGTCCGCAAGCGGACGATCCGGATGGAAATGCAACGCTACTCTGGCATGGGACCGGAGTTTGGAGATAGCCTCTTCATAACGATTCCAAGGGATATTCGACAGCTGGAGAATTTCTCGGATTGAAGCCTGCGCGGACTCCCTTCTCGAAGCCGAAACCTGTCTGATATGCTGAATGGCCATGCTCTGGGAGCTCGTAAGGAGAGAGTTATGGGTCATCCACGATCACCTGCCTTAAACATCGGTTCGCTGTTCGACTCTCCTAAGCGTAAACCCTGCATGAGGAAGTTTCAACTTCCCTAGAAGCCAACAGCCGCTTTTCTGGCATGTGCGATTCCATCGGCAATAAATGAGCCCGACCGGGCCTTCCGATGTATACTTGAATGTTTTCCCTGCTAGTAGTTGCCCATCAGCGCGGTGACGACTTGAACCGCCCCGAGGTACACGACCAGATTGAAGATCTGCGCCATTCATCCGTACCGTTCGGGCATGCCCGCCCAATCCGCTATCTTTCTCGATCAATACAACCGACTTTCCCGATCTTGCCAGATAAACGGCAGCCGTAAGGCCTGTCAGTCCTCCGCCGATTACGGCGACATCATACCGGTTTTCAAGACCTGTCATTTTCATCTCCCCTTTGTCTGTCAGTACTTACTGACATTATAGTTGTAAAAATAGCTAGGGAGTTAAAGCCCTAGCGAATAGCTTAACGCTTTCCTCGATGAAAGGTTCTAGCGCCATATCCGGATAGTTCTTCCCCGCTTCCAAATCGTTCACGAACGCCCCGTACTGCGACATCATGAACGTGAACGCTTGCATCCTCGAATCCGTTAACCGCAGCTTGCCCTTCTCGCTCATGGCTTCGAAGTAATTCGTAAGTAACTCGAGCAATTGCAGCGGATGCTGCTGTAACCGTTCTTTAAAATCCGGCATCTGAGCTTCGTCCTTGATGCTGATCTGGACCAATTTGCGATTGCGGTTCATAATCTCGTGGTACGTATGGCTGATGGTAAGAAGATCCTCCTCCAGCTCCCCCACCAGCTTCTCCGCGAAAATCTTCCTCATCTCATCGGCATAATGATACCGGTCGAAGGCAGCTTCGAGGAGCTTCTGTTTGCTGCCGAAATGCCGGAACAAGGTCTTCTCGCTTAGGCCGGCAGCCTCGGCGATCTCTTGGGTAGTGACGCCTTTATAGCCTCTCTCCGAGATAAGATCGATTGCAGCCAGCAAAAGTCTGTCGCTCGTTCCCAGCTTGTTGATGTCTATGTCTACACACCTCGTTTCCGCTTGTGACTGTCAGTGGTGACTGGCATCATCATATTAACCCCTTATAATTAGACTGTCAACAACCGCTTACGACTAATTTCCCAACCGTTTGTCCAAGCTAGGACGGAAGTGATCCGCGTAGGGAAAAGGTTCACGCAAATATTGAGGGGGTACTTGAATGGCTTTCCATAGCGAAACGATACAAATGGACATCTACCAATGCGGCGACGAGGCTGCAAGGCAATTACCCGTATCGTTCGACGAATGGGAAAACCGGGCAAAGGAATTGCTCGCCGCAGCGCCATTCGGCTACGTTTACGGCGCGGCAGGGGCAGGGGATACGCATCGCGGCAATGTAGATGCTTTCCAAAAATATCGAATACGACCGAGAGTGTGCTGCGATATTACAAAACGCGATCTTTCGATATCGATTTTCGGAACCGCACTCCCCGTTCCTTTCCTACTAGCACCGATCGGAGTCAATACCATTCTCCATCCCGATGGCGAGCTTGCCCCCGCTAAAGCCGCCGCGAAATGGGGAGTTCCTTATATTCTTAGCAACGTGTCCAGCGTATCTATGGAACAAGTGGCCAAAGCGGCGGGAGATGGCGTTAGATGGTTCCAGCTTTATCCGCCGAAAGACCACGAACTTACGAAAAGTTTCCTCAAACGCGCGGAAGATTCCGGATTCAAGGCCATCGTCGTCACAGTGGATTCGACGCTTCTTGGATGGCGCGAGACCGACTTGCGCAACGCATACTTACCGTTCCTATCGGGACATGGGATGGGAAATTATTTCTCCGATCCGGTCTTTTGTTCAAATCTCGAGGAAGCGCCTGATAAAAACGTCAAAGCAGCGGCTTTGAAAGCCTTAGAGGAAGGGAATAATACCTGCTTTACTTGGAAGGAGCTTGACTTTATCCGCGAACATACCCGGTTGCCCCTGCTTATTAAAGGAATTACCCATCCGGACGATGCCATTTTGGCTTTGGAACATGGCGTTGACGGGATCATCGTTTCGAACCATGGAGGCAGACAGCTTGACGGAGCCGTGGCTACACTGGACGTCTTGCCTTCCATTAACGAATCGGTACAGGGGAAGATTCCCATCCTCATGGATAGCGGCATTCGCAGAGGAGCGGATGTCCTAAAGGCTATCGCTCTTGGCGCTACTGCGGTCCTCATCGGCCGCCCGTATGCTTACGCCCTGGCTGTTGCCGGGGAAACCGGGGTAGAAGCGGTGATTAAGCACCTTGTTGCCGAAACCGAACTACAATTAGCTATATCCGGACGAAGCTCCATTCAGGAGGTGGACCCCTCCCTTATCATGAAAGTAAAATGACCACCGCCAGCGGGAAATGGGGAAATGGGAGGTTCGTATGAATTTTCATTTTATCTGGGAAGCTTTGACCGTATTATTCGTCGGATTCTGTTTGCTGCGAATCGTAGGCAAAAAGACGGCCGGGGAAATGACGGGCCTTGAAATCATTACCCTGCTGGCTATGGCATCCATGATTGGCCATGCGATTTCCGGAGATGGGTTATGGAAGACCCTTATTACCTTGTGCATTTTCGTGTCGCTATTGATTACGGTTCAATTTTTGGCGGTTAAATGGGATTGGGTTGAGAAATTTTTCATGGGCAAGGCGACTCTTGTTATTCAAGACGGAAAAATACTCCCGGAAAGCCTGAAGAGGCTGCGTCTGTCCGTCGATCAATTGGAAGCCAAATTAAGGGAGAAGGGGATCTCATCCTTCAACGATGTCAAATCCGCTACCATTGAAATAAGCGGACAAATCGGGTATGAACTGATGCGGCATGCCAAACCCGTTACGGTCGGGGGTCTGGAGATAGCGTTAGCTCAACTGCAGGCGAAGCTGCCGCAACAGCCTAAACAAAACGACAATCTTTTCAACGAAGTCATCCATCAGGAACACCTGCATCCTATCCCCCGGGAACTCGACTAATGACGGTAAGTTCCCGTTCCCTTATAGACCGCAGCTCGGTTAAGGCATTATTGAGCCTCTTCATTTTCATGTTCTTAACCGTTCTCTTCTACCGAAGGCAGATTAACCGGCCGCTGGCCCCGGGCCTCGTTCCGACCCATAATCACTCTTAAACCTGCCGTGATGTTCGGCTCCTGGGCACCGTAGACCGCGATCGCATTTTTTACGCCGCGAAGATGCAGCAGCTCGTACGGATTGCCGAGAGAGAGGAGAACATACCGTTTCGAGCGCGTGTTTAGGTCATCCACGATCGCTTGATAACCCGACCAATCGTAGCTGCTCTGAACAGCGCGGGAATGATACGACGACACGATCGCAAAGTCCGCTTTGGAGGTCGCTTGCGCAATCTCTTCACGGCTTGCTTTACCTTGGACAACCGTCTTCACGCTGACCTGCTGCGGTAATCCGAGCGCCTTCATTTGACTCGCACATCCGTTGCGCCTGTTCGGAAGTCGATGCAACAACGGCAATTGTACGATCGGTCGTTGCGGGGTAAGGAAGCTGGCCACCGTCGGCTTTTAATAAGGTAACGGCCTTCTCCGCGATCTCCCGCTCCACCGCAAGATGGGGGTCCGAACCGATAATAGGCTTGACCTTCTCAAGCTTCGCCTGCAGCGATCGGGACGGCTCGAACAATCCATAGGCTTGCTTCAGCTGTAAAATGCGCTTTACGGACTTATTGATCTGCTGTTGGCTAAGCTTTCCTCTTTCACGGCCTGCACGATTGCATCGAATGCTCCGGGTATATCTCGCGGCATCAGTAGGATATCCACGCCCGCGGATACGGCGCGTACAACGGCTTCCTCCTCGCCGAAATGCTCCGCAATGGCCTTCATCGTGAATGCATCGGATACGACGACGCCCTGAAAGCCCATCTCTTCTCTTAATAATCCCGTGACGACTTTCTTCGATAGCGTGGCCGGGAGAACGATCTTTGAACCGTCTTTCTTGGAGGCGACCGTTTCATCCTCCAGAGCCGGAAAGGAGATATGACCGATCATGATCATGTCTATCCCCTGCTTAATCGCATCGCGAAACGGCCGCAGTTCTACTTGTTCCAGGCGTTGGCGGTCGTGGGCGACAACGGGCAAACCGAGATGGGAATCCACATCCGTATCCCCGTGTCCGGGGAAATGCTTGACCGTAGCGATGATGCCCTCTTGCTGCATTCCTTTCATGAACGCCGTCCCCAGTTCCGAGACAAGCCCGGGATCCGAGCCGAAGGAACGAATGCCGATAACCGGGTTGTCGCGATTGACGTTCACGTCCAGCACCGGCGCGAAATTCAAATTCACGCCAAGCGCTTTAAGCTCGGCTCCGGTGACCTTGCCGGCTTCAAACGACAATGCCGAGTCCCCGGCAGCGCCGAGCGCCATAGCCCCGGGAAGATTGGTCCCCCCGGGTATTCTTCCGACGCTGCCGCCTTCCTGATCGATACTCAGAAATAAGGGAATATCGCCGGCGAGCAATTGCAGCTGATGATTAAAAGTGGTCAGTTGCTCTATGTCCTCAATATTTTTATCGAATAAAATAAGTCCCCCAAGCTTGTGGTCCCGGATCGTCGACGTAATGCCGGCGTTCACAGTTGTCGTAGGTTTGTTCTGCCACATGCGGATATCGGGCATCAGCATTTGGCCCGCTTTCTCCTCCATGGTCATCAGCGACAACAAGGCATCCCAGTTCTCTTCCTCGATCGCCTGCGATCTCTTAACCACCTCTTGCTGATAGGCGTAATTCAATCGCACATAGCCCCCCAGCTGCTGATAGAAAAGGAAGCAGGTATACAGGGTCTCAATGGACAAATTTGGTGGAAAATCCGCTTTGCACGCTTCGGCCAGCTCGGGTAGCGAAAGCTGGTTCTGTCCTGGCGGCAAACGTAAAAAGAGATGGCTCCGAGTGCCTGTCCACGGTTCATAATAGACGGCTTCCTCTTGGCTCCTTCCATACATCTGAAGGTATATTTCATCCAGGACCGAGGCAAATGTGCCTTCATCTTCCGGCTCTCATGCCTGCAGGGAGATCGCCCTTATGTGCTCTGCATGCCGAGGCAGCCAGAGCAGCCCAGCCGTCTGGGGATGTACAGCAAGAAAATCGCCGTCCACCGTAGTGCCTATGGCAATACACTCGCCGATCTGTTCCTCTGTAATAGGGCTGTCTTCGTCATGCTCCCATAACCCATACTCGGCAAACGGTTTTAGCACCTCTGGGTCAGGCAATTGGACATTCATCCACCCCCTGTAAGTCCCTTCGCCGAATCGCCGCAAAAACCGAAGGTAGCCCGGCGGATAAATAGCGGCGTCTTCCATCGCAAGCCTTTGGTTCTGACCGTCAGATAGCGACTTGGGCCGAGATACGATGTACATGGTTACTCCCCCTGTTTCAGTCATAAGCTCCGAATCGCTCACAATATTTGTATCTTGTTTCCATTATAGAGATCGTTTGCCCTGAATCCACCTACTTTTTACCTGAATATCTGAAATATGCATGACTCGTTTTCTCATGATAAAGAGCGTGTCCTCCGTCCTTCTAGGACTTCGGGGCCCCTCTTTCGAACTATTCAACAGTCCCAACAAGTGGTCGGTAGGATCTTACGACTGGCACGCATTTTGCCGATAATCGGCAGGCGTATGTCCGGTTACTTCTTTAAACGTACGGCTGAAATGCTTCCAGCTCCCGTACCCCGTCTTCTCTGCGACCTCGTACACCTTGACGCCGGGTTCGGCGAGCAGTTCTTTGGCGCTTTCAATTCGTTTGGAGGTTAAATATTCGAGGAAGGTGCAGCCCGTCTTCTCGCGGAACATGCGGCTCAAGTAGCTGACGCTAACGCAAACTTCGCGACTAATGTCGGACAACGAGATTTGTTCATGCAGATGGTTCTGAATGTATTGCTTGGCCCGGAAGACGATCTGGCCTTCCCTTCGCTCGGGGGAAATTTCGCTCAGTAACTCCTTCACCCGTTTTAGCAAATAGTCGTGCAGATCGTCCATGCTCCGGCACCACAGCAGCTTAAACAGGATGCCGGATAAGTCGTACGGGATCGACTCGTTGAACTGATTGAATTTCCTCACCTTGTTGTTAAGCGTAAGCATGATCGTATTGATCGTCCAGATGAGCAGGGCAATATCCCGTTTCCGCGCGGCCGCGGACACGGCAAAGCCGACCTCCTCATAGATCGCCGGGAAATCGAGCATCTCCCATGCCGCCTCGATTCGGCTCAACTCAACCTGAAACCGGGATTCGTCAAAGCTGCGCGGCGTATACGTCCACATGCCGCCTTCGCCGTCTCCTCCCTGCAGCAGCCGGTTGGAAACCGCCATGCATGCGTGCAAATACAAGGAATGAACGGATGTACCCGAGCCGTCGATTTCGGAAATGCCGACGCTGATCCCCCGACCCACGCGCATCGAATAAGCACGCAGCCGCTCGCATACCTCAGCGATCGCGCTTTGCGTTTGCTCGGCCGATTCCCCGTATATGCCGATAACCATATTGCTGCTTGTGCGGGTCACGAAGCCTTTGAGCACATAGGCGTCCGGTAAGCCGACGACGGCTTCCTTCGCGGCTGCTGGCAGCTCCGGCAGCGGCGAATCTTCCGGCAGACCGGAGGCGGCGTCGGCATCGACGGCGATAATGGCGGTGTACGCGCTGCGCCGGCGGCCAAATTCCTCCGCGTCGAGGAGCAACTGCGCTTCCTTCAGCTCGGCGCATTGACCGTGCAGCTTGCGCAGCACCGCCTCAAGCTCGCTTTTCTTGACCGGCTTGAGCAAATAGTCGCTGGCGCTCAGTTGAATGGCGCGCTGCGTGTAAGCGAAGTCGGAATAGCCGCTCAGAATGACAACCTTGAGCGCGGAGTATAGCGACTTCGCCATCTCCGTCAGTCGCAAGCCGTCGATCCGGACCATTCGGATGTCGGTGATCAGCACGTCGATGAAGTGCCGCGACAGCGCCTCAAGCGCCTCCTCCGCCCCTTCGCAGACGCTTGCCACCGCGAAATCAGTCCCCGCCCCGGTCATGCCGCCGATCAAACAACGCAATCCCTCGCGGATTTCGACCTCGTCGTCGACAATCATAATTTGCATCATCCTGCGTCAGCCTCCCGTCTCAACGTTTCGCCGCGTGGCGCTGCCGGCATCCGGAACGTCACGATCGTTCCCGCCCCCTTGGCGCTGTTGATCGACAGATCGCCATCGCCGTTATAGATCAGCTTGATACGCTCGTAAATGTTGGACAAGCCGATCTGTCTCCCGCCGCCTCGCGGGTTGCGCATCTGCTCGATCACTTGCTCAAGCTCCCCGCTGTCCAGCCCCTCGCCTTCGTCAACTACCTTCCCGACGATGAAACCGTCCTCCACTCGGATATCCACATAAATGCGGATGCAGCCGTCGTCCGGCGAGGCGCCGTATTTGATCGCGTTCTCCACGAGCGGCTGGATGACGAAGCTCGGCATCAGCATTTCGCAGACGGCGGGATCGATCCGGTATTCCGCTTGCAGCGCATCGCCGAAGCGGATGTTCTGAATAAGCAGAACGTTTCGCACCATCTCGATTTCCTGCCTCGCCGTCACCAGCTCCTCCGTCTGCATGCATTGGTAGCGCATAATGTCGCCGAGACTGACGATCGCCGTCTCCGCCTCTTCGATTCGACCGCGCACAAGGGTCATGCGTATGCTCTCCATCGCATTGTTGATGAAGTGTGGGTTGATCTGGCTGCGAAGCGCCCTAATCTCGGCTTCTTGCTTCAGCAGCTTGCTCTTCAGCACCTCCTCGATCAACACCCGGATGCGGCTGACCATGCCTTCATACGCGTTCCACAGCTTGCCTACTTCGTCGGTCCGCTCGGATCTGCGAATCGTCCGCATATTGTGCTCGTCAAGCTTGTTCAATTGCTTGCTCAAATATCGGATCGGATTCGTGAAGCCGTAGGCGATCATGAGGGCGAGCAGCGCCGAGACGAGGACGGCGATGATGACCATGCCGATCGTCCAGGCGCTTACGCTGCTTATGCCCTTCGTCAAGTATTGCATCGGGATCATGCTAATGACGGTCCACCCCGTATTGGCCGATTGGCTGAAGCTGGCCAGAAAGCTGTCCCCGCCGATGTCGATCACCTGCGAGCCCATGTCGCCGCGCTGCACGCCCAGATCGATGCCGTTCGCCGAATTCCATTTACGACCGAGCAGTTCCTTGTCGTTGGCGTACACGATTTTGCCGTAGTCGTCCACGACATAGACACTGGATCCTGTCCCCATATCCATGCCGCGCAAAATCTTGCTCACCGATTCCAGGTCTCCGGTAATTTGCAGAATGCCGCTTACGCCGCTCTTCGACTTGTCCGGAATCGGCTGTATCATCGTAAAGCCGTAGGGCGCCTTGTCGGGCTTCAATTCCTGCTCGAACAGCAGTTCCCGCCTTGTCCCAAGTATGAACAGAGAGGTCCCTCCGCCCTGCTCGTACCAGTCCTCCTTGCGGTAGTCCCGTTCCATCCAGCTGCCGCCGCCGTTATTATTGCGAATGTAAGCATAACCGTCATTGCTGTAAAAAATGATACCGAGCAAATTGTGGTCGTAGCCGCGGCTGACGAATTGGATAGCTTGGTTGAGCAGCAGAGAGTTGTCGATTGTCGGTTTGCGCCCGGCTTCCTGCCAAGAACGTTCGAAACTTTCGAATAATTCGGAGTAGGGCGATTTTAAGATTTCCTGAGAAATACTGATCATCTGGCTTATATACGTGTCCAGGTGGCGATTGACCTGCACGAGCGTCTGCGGCACAAACTCCTGAATTTGTTCGCGGATTGAATTGCGGTACGACAGGTAAGAGCCGGCCCCGATCGAAACGATGACAGTCGTCATCAGAACGGAGAAGACGACGGTCAATTTCAGGGCCAGCGGCCATGATTTGAAGCGGATGAGGCTTCCCGGCACGTTTGTCATAAAAACGCTTCCATTCGGTTTTTTTCCATCTTACCCCATTCCGCGTCATCCGTAAAACCAGTTGTTACTGCACCAATCCGAGCGCCTTGAATTGCCCCGTGGCATCGTCGATCAGCTTCTGGCCGCCGTTCTTGAGCCACGTCTCGGCAAACTGGTCGTAATCGGTGTCCTTGCCGAGGATGT
>JAEZZE010000332.1 GCA_023418755.1 Bacillota bacterium
CGATGGTTTTCGCGCTCTGCATCGTTCTGATCGGCGTATGCGCGGTCGCCTCTCTCGTCCTGGGCTCCCGTCTGGTGAGGCTGCCCGAACTGATCGACGGTTTGTTTCATCCGGACATCGACTCTTACGGGGCGAATATCGTTCGCAAGAGAATCGCCCGAACCGTGTTCAGCCTGCTCTGCGGGGCGGCGCTCGGGGTGTCCGGCGCGCTTATGCAATCGGTCACCCGCAACCCGATTGCGGACCCGAGCATTCTGGGAGTCAACACGGGCGCGGCATTGTTTGTCGTATCCGGAATCGCGTTCCTGAACATAAGCACGGCCAATCCATACATCTGGCTCGCGTTGGCCGGAGCCGCGATTACCGCGGTTTTCGTATTCGGAATCGGCTCGATGGGGCGTGGCGGCGCCACGCCCATTAAGCTTGTGCTGGCCGGAGCCGCCACGAGCGCCGCGCTTTCTTCTCTGGTCTCCGCCATTCAGATTCCGCGCGCTTACGTCATGGATCAGTTCAGGTTTTGGCAGGTCGGAAGCGTCGGATCGGGAAGCTGGAGCTCTATCGAGACTTTCGCTCCGTTCCTGATCGTCGGAATGCTGATCGCCATCGTGACGGCACCGGCGCTCAACGCGCTGGCTCTGGGGGACGACGTGGCTACCGGATTGGGCGTTCGTACGGGCGTGCTGAGGTTTATCGCGGCCCTTGCGGGCGTGGTTCTGTGCGGAGCGGCCACCGCGCTGGCGGGCCCGATCGGATTCGTCGGGCTGTTGGCCACCCACGTCATGCGCCTTGCGCTCGGTCCCGATCTCCGTTTTGTCATTCCCATGTCGGCGATATCGGGAGCCGTCATCTTAACGATATCCGATGTATTCGGCAGGCTGATCGGCAGCCCTGGAGAGCTTGAAGTCGGCGTCGTTACGGCGTTCATAGGCGCTCCGATACTAATCATCCTAGCGATGAGATCGAAAGTGCGTTCATTATGAGAAAAGAACCTATCGAGCGGATTAAGGCGGGCCGGCGTCAAAGACGCCGCCGATGGATACTGGTCACGGTCAGCCTCGCGATAGTCGCCATCCTTCTTTGCTCCGCGATGCTGTTATTGGGAAACACGATTTATCCGATTAAAGAGGTCGTCCGGGCGCTTTCGGGAGAATCGGCCAAAGGCGTATCCTTCGCGGTGAATACGATCCGTCTGCCGAGAATGCTGGCCGGTCTATTCGCCGGATTCGCTTTCGGCATTGCCGGATACGTCTTCCAGACGATGCTGCGCAACCCTTTGGCGAACCCGAACGTCATCGGGATCACCTCGGGCTCGAGCGCCGGGGCCGTATTCTGCATTACGGTTCTTCACGCAAGCGGAGCCGTCGTCTCTATCGTTTCGGTCATCGCCGGTCTAGCAATCGTCTTCGTCATCTATCTCTTATCCAGGGGCAAAGCGTTCTCGATCGGACGACTGATTCTTGTCGGGATCGGCATTCAGGCCATGCTGGACGCCGTCATCTCCTATTTGATCCTGATCAGCTCGCAGCAGGATATTCCCTCGGCGCTCAGATGGCTGGCCGGAAGCCTTAACGGCTCTCAAATGCGCGAGCTTCCGCCCCTTGTCCTGACGGTTCTGCTCTTCTCGCCAATCGTGATCATGCTGGGGAGACGCCTCAGTCTATTGGAGCTTGGGGAGCAATCGGCGACCTCTCTCGGAGTGTCCACGGACAAAACAAGAATCGCGCTTATCGTAAGCTCGGTCCTTATGATCGCGATCGCGACCGCTACGACGGGTCCGATCGCCTTTGTCTCCTTCCTTTCGGGACCGATCGCCAAAAGATTGGTCGGAATCGGCTTCTCCAACGTCGTTCCGGCAGGCCTTGTCGGCGTTAATTTGGTTCTGGCGGCAGATCTGATCGGACAGTTCGCTTTCGAGGTCCGATTCCCGGTAGGCATCGTCACCGGGTTACTCGGAGCGCCGTATCTGATCTTCTTGCTCGTCCGAATGAATCGAAAGGGAGAGCTGTGATGAAATCGACTCATCTTTTTCAAGCCGAACGGCTCGTCGCCGGCTATGAAAACAAAACGGTTATCCATGGCGTGGACCTTGCCGTCCCCAGCCATAAAATAAGCGTCATTATCGGCGCGAACGGCTGCGGAAAATCCACGCTCCTGAAAACGATGGCCAGACTGATCAAGCCGATCTCCGGCAAGATTACGATCGACGGCAAGCCTATCGGCAAAATGCCGCCCAAGCAATTGGCTCGGATCGTCGGATTGCTGCCGCAATCTCCCATCGTGCCGGAAGGGATATCCGTGGCCGACCTGGTTGGACGAGGAAGGTATCCGCACCAGACGCTGTTCGGCGGATGGTCGAAAAAGGATTACGAGGCCGTGGCCGAAGCGATGACGATCATGAACATTACCGAATTCGCCAATCATCCTATCGACGAGCTTTCCGGCGGTCAACGGCAGCGCGTCTGGATCGCCATGGCCCTGGCGCAGCAAACCGATATTTTGTTTCTCGACGAGCCGACGACCTTCCTGGACATTACCTATCAAGTGGAAATTCTGGACCTGCTCACGGACCTTAACCGCAAGCTCGGAACGACGATCGTCATGGTGCTTCATGACATTAACTTGTCCGCGCGTTATGCGGACCATATTTTCGCGCTGTACGAAGGAAAGCTTGTGGCCGAGGGCCGGCCGTCGGAGGTCGTTACCAGCACGTTGGTTAAAGACATCTTCGGCCTGGAATGCACGGTGATCCCGGACCCTCTGTCGGGCTCCCCCATGGTCGTGCCCAAGGGCCGATATCATATCGGAACCTGAGATCGGCCCTCTCCGTCCCTCCAACTATTCGAAGAAGTCCGTAAGCCTTTGAGCGATGAGGTTAGCGGTCGCAAACCTTATTGGACGCGAACCCTTATTTCCCCCTTGCATTTGACGTTGCGTCAAGTGCTATGCTAGGTTCATACCGGAAATAGGGGGGAGCCGTTATGAACGATAATCGGGGGAAAATCTTCGGCATCGGCGAGTTCGCCGGCCTGACGCAAGTGACGGAGCGGACGCTGCGGTACTACGATCGGAAAGGCCTGCTGAAGCCATCCATTCGCAACGAGCACGGCCATCGTTTCTATAAAGAGCAAGACCTGATCCAACTTCAAAAAATATTGACGCTTAAATTTCTGGATTTCTCGTTGGAGGAAATCGCCGATTCCTTGCACAAGCCCGAGGCCAATCTCCAGGAGACGCTGCTGGCCCAGTACGAGATGCTCAAGCTCAAACAGGAGCAAATCAACCGGGTCATCCAGACGCTGGAGCGAATGAGGCAACTGCTCGAGGGCGCCGGCACGATCGACAGCGACTTGCTGCTTGCTTATATTCATAACGTCATCCATGAACGTCATGTCAAGGAATGGCTAAATACGCAGCTGTCCTCCTCCCTCGTTCGCGATTTCCTCATGGAGGATCTGCCGCCGGAGGTCAAAATCGACCTCGAACGCCAGACGACGATCATTCTCATGCAATTGAAAGAGTGCTATCAGCAGGGCAAGAAAGCGGACGATCCGGACGTACAGGCCATCGGTTGGAAATTGATTCCCGTAATCGAGGATATCATCGGTCCGCTGACCGCGAAGTTCAGCGAAGAGGATATTAAGCATCTGGAGCAGTTGGACGAGTCCGCCCCTCCCGGTCTGCTGCCCTCGGGCCTCACTAAGGAAGAAGAAGCTTATTTCCTGGAAGTGCTGGAGAAAATGGACGTCGTCCATCGCTGGATGGGAGGTGCCGGGCATGCAGAGCCGCCCAGCCAAGATTCCTCCTCCTGAATCCGGTTCCGCGATCAGCGTATCCCGATTCCTGGCGCTGATCAACCGGCATAAGCCGTCGGTATTCCTTATCGTCAGCGCCGTGCTGCTCGGACTTGCCGAGACCTCCTTATCCTTGATCGTTCCGCTGCTCACCATGAATTTGGTAGATGAAGCTTCCGCTTCCGCGATCCGAACGGCGACCCTCGTGACGTTGGCCTCCGTATTCCTGGCCCAGACCGCGATTTCCGGCGGATCGATCTATCTGATGTCGTATGTCGGCCAGTATGCGATTCAGGGGCTGCGAAGACAAATATGGAGCAAGGTACTGAAGCTGCCGATCCCGTTCTTCGACAAGCATCATTCCGGAGAAACGATGAGCCGGATAACGAACGACACGAACGTGATCAAGGAGTTCATTATCGGACATGTCATCTCCTTCCTGGGAGGCGTCGTATCGATCATTGGCGGCATTGCGGTATTGATCTGGATCGATTGGCGGGTGACGCTGCTGATGTTCGTCTGCGTACCCGCCGCGCTGCTCATCTTGTGGCCGCTGGGAAGCCGCATGTTCAAGATTTCCAAGTCGATGCAAGACGAGACGGCGCTGTTCCAGGCGGACCTGGGCAGAGTGCTGTCCGACATTCGGTTGGTAAAAGCCTCGCTCGCCGAATCCGTCGAAGAAGAGCAAGGCCGCTCGCGGATCGCCCGGCTGTTCCGGTACGGGCTGAACGAAGCCCGCATCATGGCGATTGTGACGCCGCTCATGATGACCGTTATGCTGCTGATTCTCGTCGTGCTGATCGGATACGGCGGCGTACGCGTCGCTCAAGGGTCGCTGGGCACCGGACAGCTTGTCGCGATCATTCTGTATATGTTCCAAATTATTATGCCGTTCACGCAGATGGCCTCCTTCTTCACGCAATTCCAGAAGGCGATGGGCGCCTCCCAACGAATCGTCGATCTGACGGAGGAACGAAGCGAAGAGGAAGCCGCGCCGGATAGCGGCCGGCCGCAGTCGGCGGTCAAGGCGGGGGCGGACCGCGACGGGGCGATCGCGTTTGATCGAGTCGGCTTCGGCTATGCGCCCGGAAGGCAGGTTCTGAGCTCCGTGTCGTTCGTCGCCGAACGGAATCAGATGACGGCCGTCGTCGGACCGAGCGGTACCGGCAAGACGACGCTGTTCTCGTTGATCGAACGATTTTACCGGCCTACGGAAGGGCTCATCGCTTACGGTTCGCGTCCTATCTCCGATATGACGCTGGACGAATGGCGCTCCAAGATCGCCTACGTGTCCCAGGACAGTCCGATGATGTCGGGAACGATCCGGCACAACCTGACCTACGGGCTGCAGAACCAGGTAGAGGAGGCTGCTCTTCGGGATGCGATCGAGCAAGCGAACTTGATCGCGTTTATCGATTCGCTGCCGGACGGCCTGAACTCGGAAGTCGGGGAGCGCGGGGTCAAGCTGTCCGGCGGTCAACGCCAGGGGCTGGCTATCGCGGGGGCGATCGTGCGGAATCCGGACATTTTGTTGCTGGACGAGGCAACGGCCCATCTGGACAGCGAAGCGGAGAAGCAGGTCCAGGAAGCGCTGCAGCGCTTAATGAAGGGAAGAACTACCCTTGTCATCGCCCATCGACTGTCCACGATCAGCAATGCCGACAAAATCGTGGTCTTGGAGGAAGGAAGCGTAACGGGGGCGGGGACGCACGCCGAACTGCTGCAATCCCATGAACTGTATGCAACCTTGGTTAGGCAGCAATTTCTCGAAGTTTCAAGCGCGCATTGACGACGGGGCCGTCCCGAAGGTCCTCAATCCGGCCTAAGGGACGACCCCGTCGCGACATGCCGGCGAGTCCGCAAAGCTTATTGTTTTTGTACCACCGGTATCCAAATCTCGCTTCTGAAGTCCGGCGAAGAGACGTCTTGACTTTCGTTCCGCAGGATCTCCGGGCCTGCCGCCAACTCGTAATTCGCCGAAGGGAACCACTCCGAATAGATGCGTCCCCATGTATTCTGCAAGGTTGCGGGAAACGGCCCGACGGCTTCGAATACCGCCCATGCGCCTGCGGGAACCTCCAACTGTCTCCAGCGGGCGGGACATTCCTTGGTCGTTGCCGCGCCCACGAAATGGTCGAGTTCTCCTTTCTCCTCCATTCGCCCTTCGGAAAAGTTCACCGACGCTTGGATCAGCCCCGAAGGCTCCGCATTCGAGAGCTCGAGGAGTTGAGCGATGTCGTCTTTGGTCAAGCTCTTCCACATGGATGCGATCTCCTGATTCACCCCTTCGAATTGGATAGGCACCCTCTTCATCAGGCCCACAATGCGAAACGAAGCTTTCTCGACGATACGGTAATTCATCGCGCTTCCTCCCTGAATCGTTAGTTGGAAGGTCATGCGAGGGTAGGCTTTAACCGAGGATCCGTGCGCCTTGACCGAGGAGGGCGGAACTCCGTGCAGGCCCTGGAACGCCCTGGAAAAGGCGTCCGCCGAGCTGTAACCGTACTTCACCGCCAAGTCCATTATTCGCCGATCGCCCGCTTGAAGCTCGAATGCCGCCAAAGTCAGCCGTCTCCGGCGGATATATTCCGACAGCGGAATTCCGGCAAGGAACGAGAACATTCTGGAGAAATGGTATTCCGAGCAGCAAGCCAATCTCGCCGCTTCCTTCAGATCGATCTCTTCCGCCAGATTGTCCTCGATGTATTGCAAGGCGCCGTTCAGATTCGCGAGCCAACCCATTCGCTTAACCTCCCTTCAGGATAGAATAGCAAGGTTCCGCGGGATGCGTCCGACATTTCTTGCACGATATTGCAGGATTGCCCGCTACAGGGAGGTTTCGACCCTCTCGCGCACGGAACGATCGAGCCTCGCGATCCGGTCTTATTCTCTATGCGATTGATGGATCGCGGGGATGCTTATTGTGAAAGTGGTGCCTTCAGGGCCGCTTCGGGACAAAACCAAATCGCCTCCCAGGGAGCCTGCAATCAGCCGGCTGAAGGGCAGCCCTATGCCTAGTCCGTAGGTACGCGTTCGCTTCCTTTTCCCGCGATAGAAGGATTGAAACACTTCCCCCTGCTCTTCCGCCGGTATCCCTTCCCCCGTATCTTGGACTTCGATCCGATATCGCGAAGGCTCGGAGAACAAGCGAATCGCGATCCGGCCGCCCTCGTCCGTCGCGTCCCTGGCATTGTTCAACAAATTGATCATGATCTGCTCCAACCGAACCGGATCGGTCAACGCCTGCCAGCCATCCCCTTCTCCCGCCGGCTCGACCGCGAGAGGAATATCCTTGTTCTCCTGCGCCCGCTTCCAGCGCACGACCATCTCGTTCAACTCTGTTCGCAGATCCACGTGCCGATGCGTCACGGTTACCGTATTTGCGGCAAACCGGTTAAAATCCAATAAATCCTCTACCATTTTCTGAAGCCGACCGGTTTCCTTCAAGCTCATGTCCAGAAACTCCTTGGCCTCTTCGCCGCTTACTACCTCGTCCTTCACGGCCTGGACCAAACCGCTGATCGAAGCGATGGGCGTTTTCAACTCGTGCGTCACCCCGAGAAACAGCTGGTTGCGAAGCGACTCGAGATGCTCCAGCCGTTCGGCCATTTCCTTAAAGGAAACCATCAATTCGTAAACTTCCTTCTCGTCCTGGCTATTGTCGATTTCGATATGGTAGTTGCCCGCGACGATTTGTTTGGCCGCATCCGCCGCTTCCTGAATCGGTTTCAACAGGCGCCGGGTCAGCAGGATCAGAACCCCCCACCCGATAATCAACGCGACGGCCACAATGCTTAGCCGCAAAACCCGGTGCTCCAGCGGCGTTGTCTTCAGGATCGTCTCCTTCTGCACCAAATACGCTACGTAACCCGTAGTCCCCGCCGCGTCTTCGATCGGCCGAACCGCCGCCAAATACGCCATTCGGTCTTGATCCGACCGAAGCTCCGCGATTTCGGCGCGGCTCGTTGCCATGCCGGGCAATTGCTCGGCCAACCGCCCGGCGTCGAACGGAGCGTACGAGGGGAACTGCTGAATCGGTCGCCAATCCCGATCGAACACAAAGACGAACGACCGGTCCCATAAGTCGTTCTCGCGGGCATGCCGATCCAGCGAACGCCCAAGCTCCGCTCCCTCCGGGAGCTTCCCGCCCCGGTCGACCGCTTCGGCGACGATATCCCGGATCGTATGCTCCAGTCCGTTCCGCTGCTTGGTCTTCGCGTCCCAGTAGATCAAAAAAATGATCGCCGCGCTCGCAATCGCGATACTGACGAACAGCACGATGAAATATCGGATCGACCAGTAATAGAGCAAGCTTTTTCGCGGATTATTTGACACGGAATCGATACCCCAGTCCTCTCATAGTCGCGATCTCCCCTTCATCTCCGGACCAATCCCTCAGCCACTGGCGAATCCGCTTCACGGATAAGTCGACGGCTCTGTCGCTGCCCTCGTAATCGGCTCCCCACACGGCGTCGATAAGGTGATCGCGGCTGAACGATTGGTTGGGATGCCGCGAGAAGAAGAGAAGGAGATCCAGGTCTCTCGGAGTCAGGGTTACGGCCGCTCCGTTAACGAAGACCTCCCGAGATGCATAGTTGATCTTGAGCCGGCCGAATATCGCCGAATCCTCCGTTATGACATGAGCCTGCCGCCTCAGCACGGCCTGCACGCGCGCAACGACTTCTTCGCCGGCAAACGGCTTGCACAAGTAGTCGTCCGCCCCTTCCCGCAGTCCCTTCAAACGCTGCTCTACATCGTCCAAAGCCGTCAGCATAATGACCGGACAGGCGCTGCTTTCCCTGATCGTTCTAAGAATCTCCCATCCGTCCTGATTCGGCAAGAGCACGTCCAGAAGCACGAGCGCGGGCTTCCGCCGCCGAAACGCCCGGATGGCCGCCTCCCCGTCATAGACCTGGTCGACCGCGTACCCCGCCTTAACGAGATACGCCTTTAATACTCTAGAGATGATTGCATCGTCTTCGACAATCAGGATTTCGTTCATGGCTATACCTGCCCTCGACGATAGAGTACTTCTTGCACTCGAATCACGACCTCTTCCCCGGCAAAGGGCTTGCATAGGTAATCGTCCGCTCCGGCTTGCAGCCCTATTGCTTTATGCTCGTCGCCGTTAAGAGCCGACAGGATGATCACCGGGCAATCGCTCCGCTCTCTGATCCGTTTCAGAACGGACAAGCCGTCCATTCCGGGGAGCATGAGATCCAGGAGGACTAGCGAGATCTTTCCTTGCTCGAACAGAGCCAGCCCCCGATCGCCGTCGTAAGCTTGCTCTACTTCGTAGCCGGCTCTTCCGAGATAGGCTTTGAGTACCATAGAGATGCTTTTTTCATCTTCGACGAGCAGGATCTTGTCCATCGCCCTCTCCTAGCCGGCGCTCCGTTATGATTAATTATTACTTTATCACACGCGTCGTTTTTTGCTAACAATATACTCTTGATTCGTGTCAGGGAAATGTCGGGCTGCAGATCTTCCGCTTACCTCGACGGAATCGAATGGCTGATTTCGCCGACTGCCGAAGGCCGAATGGAAAGTAAACTTTACATCTCCCCTTCTCTGCGTTATGCTAAAATGGAAAGTTCACTTTACATTTTCCCCGACGAGGTGAGGGTGTGAAAAATAGATTGGAAGAATTGCGCAAGCAGCGAGGGATCAATCAAGAGGAGCTTGCGGCTATCCTGGAAGTCTCCAGGCAGACGATCGGCTCGTTGGAGAACGGGCGATACAACCCTTCGATTATGCTGGCATTCAAGATCGCGCGATATTTCAAAATGTCCATTGAGGAGATCTTTATTTATGAGGAGGATGCGGAATGAAACGAGGCTATCTCTTTTATATTTTGACCTCCATACTCGGGTTCTGTTGCCTGGTAGCCAGCTAAGGAAATGTGAATGCCGATAACTACGCGCAGGAGTGGGTGCTTTGTGCAAAATTACGCCCTATGGTATCGCCAATTCGGAGACCCCGTCCGTACGTTGCAGCTCGAAATTTCTAAGCTTCCTTCTCTTGCGGACGGAGTTGTTCGCGCCCGCATGAACGCTGCCCCGATCAATCCGTCCGATCTTATTCCTATCACGGGCGCCTACCGCCATCGCGTAGCGCCGCCGCGCATTGCCGGCTACGAAGGAGTCGGAACGGTCGTCGATGCCGCCGGCCATGCGAATCTGACCGTCGGTCAGCGTATCCTGCCCTTGCGAGGACCCGGAACCTGGCAAACTTATATCGATACCGATCCGGAATGGATCATCCCGGTACCCGACCACGCGAGCGATGCCGCAGCCGTTCAAGGGTACATCAACCCCTTGACCGCTCTGCTCATGTTAAGGAAGTGGCCCGTGCGGGGGAAGCACGTGCTATTGACGGCGGCCGGTTCGTCCTGCGCCAATCTCCTGGCGCAATGGGCATTCGCCGAAGGGGCAAGATCGGTTGCGGGGATTTATCGCTCCGCAAAACACGTTCCGCGCTTGCTGCAAATCGGCGTCACGCCGATCGATGCCGAGGCTTTCGGCCAGATTGCTTCCGTTGCGGCCCATTCGGATACCGCATTCGATGCCGTCGGCGGCACGCTCGCGTCCCGCGTGCTGACTTGCATGAAACCCGGCGCGAGCTTTATTTCCTACGGTTTGCTGTCCGGCAGCCCGTTCGCGGTCGGTCCCTCCGGGCCGGCCCCCCAGCGGTTCCATTTGCGAGATCATATCGCAACCGCCGCGGCGTCCGAATGGCGGAATTGGTTCCGAGAAATATGGCCGCGTTTGGCACGGAGCCGGCTGCCGGATATTTCCCCGTATCGATTGAACGATTGGAAAGACGCCTTGGCGTTGTTCTACGCCTCCGGCCGCGCTTCGAAGCCGGTATTGAAGATGTAGAAACTATCCGCGTTTACCGGCGACCCTTCTGCTGCTCCACCAAATAGAACATATAATCGGTCGGGACCCCGGCATACCCTTGCTGCCTCAGCATCGCGGTCACATTGCCCCGGTGATACGTCCCATGGTTAACCACGTGCCGCAGGATCTCGGAGAAATGAGTATCGAGACTGCCATACTTCGGATGCTCGATCGTCATCGCTTTGTCCGGGTCGGGCGTACGCGCCAGCAAATCGCGGAACTGCTCGGAGACGCCGGCGAACAACCGGCGCATCCCGTCCGCGTTTACGCCCTGCGCTTCCTCCGTCCAGATCGGGAGCATCGGAAAGATGTCCTTGTTCGGGACTTCCGCGAGCACGGACATATAGAGCTTATCGAACAAGTAAATATGCCCAAGCGTATGCGATACGGACGGGAACACGCTCGTCACCTCCCCATGGAACGCCTCCTCCGGAAGCCGCTCCAGGTGGTCGAATAGCCGATCGTTAGCCCAAACATGATAATCGTACAGTTGATTAGGGTGTTGAAGCATAAGGGGGATCACCTTTCCTTATTCGTCATCGTTTGGCCGCAGCCCTGTCTCCATCGTATACCGGGTTCGCTGACAAACGCTGTCAGCGAAGTTCAATCGGAATCGTTCTCGTAATGCTTTGCGATTCCGCATGCCATGTCCCGAATTCTTCTCTTCAGGTCCGGCGGCTCCAGAACGCGAATGGCCGTGCCGAACGTGATCAAGTACATCGGAAGGTATTTGTTCATCGTGGGGACGTCAAGCAGGAAGCTTGCCTCCCTGTCGGTCCGTTCCGACAAATAATGGCGCAGATGCCAGTGGTCGCATACCGCGTTCAGCGTATCCGGCTCCCCTTCGACGCGGATGACCGTCAGCGGTCCGTCCGCCTCTCGCTTCCGCTCCGACTGATTGCGGAAATAGGCGGAAGCGGAGAAACTCTCCGGCTTGTCGAACCGCGCTTCGGTCGGCTCCAGACGCTCGATTCGATCTACCCGGAACGTCCGCAACGTCTGCGACCGATGGCAGAACGCGACGGCGTACCATTCGTTGCGGTCGTAAGCCAACCCGTACGGATCGACTTGGCGCTCGTCGGCCTGCTCCGCATTCGCTTTGCGATAGGCGATGCTTACCGTTCGGCCGTCCTTCGACGCCTGCTCCAAATCCCGCAGCAACGGAATAACGGACGGCGGACGCGCCGGAGCAATGACGTCCAAGCCGCCAGTCAGACGAAACAGATCGTGGCGCTGCTCGTCTTGCAGCCCGCTTTCCACCTTCTTCAAGGCGCTTTCCAGCTCCTCCGTATACGGATAGCCGGCGCCTTGCGCGAATTTATAGGCGTCCACAAGCGCCTTCAGCTCTACGGAGTTGAAGAATAACGGCGTCTCCTTGAAGCTTTCCAGAATGCGGATGCCGCCGTCATGGCCCGATTCCGCCACGACCGGCACGCCGCTGGCGCATAACGCGTCGATATACCGGTACACGGTGCGTACGCTAATTTCCAAGCTGTCCGCGATCTGCGCGGCGGTAAGCTTCCTCCCGGACCGCAGCATCCATAGCATGGACAGCATGTTATCCCATTTGGCCATCGGGTGCGCCTCCTTTTCCTCGCGAAGAATATCCGGTCCCGCCCCCGCTTACAGGTGCGATCCGCCGGTTGCATCGAGTATCTGTCCCGTTACCCATCGGCCCTCCAAAGCGGATTTTATTCTTTCTGGTAGAGTAGAGAACTGAAATTTCTTTGGAGGGCGAAAGCCCTCCATTTACTTTTCCAGCTCCCCCTTCATCAAACCGGACGTGAGGTTTTCCCTCATCCGGCTTTCCGATGTTCTTCTTC
>JAEZZE010000363.1 GCA_023418755.1 Bacillota bacterium
CCTCAGCATATCCGGATCGTCCGTCATCGTCTCCGCCGCCAGGTCGTGCTGGAATTGCAGCACTTTGTCCCGCAGCAGCATGCCTGACATCGGATAATAGTCCGCGTAACTGGCCGTGTTTTTGCGATAGCCGAGCAGATCCCACAAATAAGTGGAGCCCATGAAGCCGCCCGCCCCGTCCGCCAGCACGTCCGTTCCGTCCTCCATGTACAGCTTGTGTCCGACCGACCCGACGTAATCGCGCAGCCCCTTGAAGTAGGCCGTCGAAGGATCGGTTCCTTCGGGAATTGTCGCATTATAGACGTAAGGAGAATTGCGAATGCCCCATTGGTCCTCGAAAATGCCGTCGAACCCGCCCTCGAGCAGCTTCTTGTGCTCCTCGGCCGTGCGCTGCTTGAAAAACGGATGGCCCGGATTGGCCACGTAACCGCTGTGCGCTCCGTAATCTTCCTTCATGATTTGCTTGTTGTCTTTCATCACGATCAAATCTTCCATCGCCGTTCCTTCGGGAAGCTTCGCCAGCGTCGGGGAATTGACGCCCCACCAGCTCATATTCGTGTAAGGAATGACGAGATTGCCTTTGTCCTTCGCCGCCTGCATGAACGCCGCGAACGCTTCCTGGCCGCCCCATTGCGGCTCCGGCGGCATAAAGTCCGGGTAGTTCTCGTCGTGCCCGCCCTTCTGGAAGCCGACGAGATGGATAACGCCGTTGTAATTCATCTTGCCGATGTAGTTCGTCGTCAACTGGCTCCAACTGCCGTCCTTGATCGCGGATATGTCCGTCTTGTAGAACGGAAGCTCGAAGTATTTCGTCTTCTCCGCGCCCAGCTTGTCGGTCAGCGAGCGGTATTCCGCGATGCCGTTCAGCTCCCGGTAGCCGGCGATCGTCTTCTCGTAATCTCCGAACTCCAGCACGATCGTCGGACTGCTCCATTTCGTCCCGGCCGCGATCCAAGTCTTGTAGTTGTGGACGATGCCGGACTTGCCCTTATCGTCCACCTGGTTTTTGAACCCCAACTCGGTCATCGGCGCGACGTCGCCGCTCAAGTCGTAGACGGCGAGTTCCCCGCCTCCCGTGCGAACGCCCAAATACGAGGCGAACAGAGCGCCGGGGTATTGGTCCTGGAACGAATTGCTTTCCTTGAAAAACGCGTCGCGCAGCTTCACGCCCGGCAGCATCGGCAGCAGCGCGTCCTTGACGCCATCCGACTCGATCTTAAGCTCGTACGGAAACCGAAAAGACTTGATCGGCTTCCCCGCCCGGTTATCGACTTCCGCTTGCAGGTAAATGCGGTCGTCCTCTTCGAACTTCGCCGTAACGTCGACTTCAATCGAGCCTCCGTAACGCAGCGTAAGCTCGCCCTTGCGCGAATTCCAAGCGTACGAGAAGCTTTCCGCCTTCCGTCCGTTCACGGACGAGTCGTCTTCGAAGAACGCCCACCACAGCGCGTTCTCGCGGTTGCCCAGCGTCAGTGCTTCCTCCGAGCCCTTGCTTTGGATATGGGCTATCGCGCCGTTGTCGGCCCGGAACGCGATCTCCGCTCCGGCGCGGCTGACGATCAGCAGGCCGTCCTTGTCCTTGAAGCCGGCCTTGGCTCCCGGCGGCGAGACAAGCAGCGCGTAGGCCGCTGCCGCCAGCACCAGCACGAGCGCCCCGGCCGATATCCCTATCGCTTTCGATTGCCGAATTCGCTTCACCGAACCCGTCCTCCCGTTTTACATAATGGTTGAGGGGATGGCGTTCCAGCCTCCTTACCTTGTTGAAGACCGGCATGGTCATCGCCCCGGATACTGTAGAGGGTTGCCCCTCGCAAACTTTCGTTCGCCCAAGGCAACCCTCTTTCTCTTCCTATTCCACTTTAATGTTGTCGTAGAATTGCTCTTGCACCGTCTTCGCCGCCGCGTCGAGCTGCGCTTTCAGATCTACGTCTTTTTTGGAGAACACCTCTTGGATCACGTTCGTCATTGCCCCGTAGTATTCTTGCGTATTGAACTGCGCTTCCGGCTTGCCGTCGAGCAGCGTCATCAGTTCGTCGCTGTATTGGTAGACGTTGTCGTATTTGGCGTATACGTCCTTCATCTTCCGGCCGTATTCGGAATCTTGGCTGAAGTACTGGATGACCGGCGGTACGAAATATTTGTTTTCCTCTTTACGCGCTTGAATGTTCGCTTCCAACGACTCCAGCCCTTTGTCGGTGAAGTAGTCGAACACGGCGTAGTGGAATGCGGCGTATTGCTCTTCCGGCGTAGCGTTCGGATTGATGACGAGGAAGTCGCCTCCGAGAACGCCCGTGTGCTTGCCGCCTTTCGCCGCTGCCGGCATCGGATATACGAGAAGATTTTCCGGCGCGATACCGCCTTGGTTCAAGGCTTGATCAAGCGGGCCGTCCGGACCCGCGTATACCATTGCCGTTCTGCCTTGAGCGAACGCGCCTACCGCGTCGCCCCAAGCGAGTGCCCAGTCGGCCGGAATCACGTTGGCATCCTTCAGTTGCTTGTAGAACTCGAGCGCTTTCAGGCCGGAGTCGGAATTGAATTTCGCGACGACTTTGCCGCCTTCGATCGCTTGGATATCGCCGCCTGCTTGGAATAGGAAGTTCGTCCAGTTCCAGCCGGCATCGTTCGTCTTGCCCATCGGCGCGACGCCCGAGATGCCCTTGGCCGGATCCGCTACGCCCTTCGCGGCGTTCAGCATATCCTCCCACGTCCAGTCAAGCGGAGGAGCGGCCACCCCTTTATCGTCGAGCATTTTTTTGTTGATTACGGTAGCGACGACATAACCTTGCTGCGGAATGCCGTAGATTTTGCCGTTGAGGTTGAATTGGTTCAGCAGAATCGGGTTCAGTTGGTCCTTCTTGTCGTAAGCGTTGAACAGCTCGGTGATGTCGGCCGCCCAGCCTTTCTCCGCGAGGAATTTGCCCTCGGTCGCGTAAGTATTGAACAGCGTCGGCGCTTCGTTCGCGCCCATCTTGATGCCGATCTCGTTCGGGTTGTACTGCCAGTCGCTCTTCACGACCTCGACGTTCGGGAACACTTCGTTAAAGCGCTTGATTCTGTCGTCTTCAAGCGCGCGTTTCTCCACTTGGTCCGGAGTCGGATAGTAGATGCTGATCGTCGCTTTCAACGTCGCGGGATCGAAGCCGCCGGAGCCGTTGTCGCCGCCGCTGTCGGCCGGCGTGTCCGAAGGACTCGAGGATGGGCTTGCGGACGGCGAGGAAGCGGATGGCGACGACGTATTGTTCTTGTCGTTGCCGCCGCATGCGGCCAGCACCAGACTGAACACGAGAAGACAAGCGATTACCGTTGAAATCTTGCGCATTGTGTTAATCCCCTTTTCGTATTGGTTTTGCTTACACGCTCATCATAATGGAGGCGCAATTCTTAAAGCGATGTGTATTCCTATTTCGATCATGTGCAGATTTACGCATGCTGGAAAATCCGCCTTACCCTTTCACGCCTCCCATATATAGGCCTCTGACGATGTATTTCTGGAAGATCAGAAACACGATGACCGGCGGGAAAGTAATCATCGACAGAATGGCGAACCTGAGATTCAAGTCCAGGCGCCTTACGTTGATAACGTACTTGTAGATGGCCGTCGCCAGCGGATAACGTTCGTCGCTCGACAGAATCAGCGAAGGCCAATACCAATCGTTCCAGGCCGACGAGAATACGAAGATCGCCAGCGTCGCGAAGATCGGAATCGACAACGGAAACGCGATTTGAAAATAGAGGCGCGGCTCCGAAGCGCCGTCGATCCGGCCCGATTCGAACATTTCCATGTTGATGCCGTCGAAGAACGTTTTCAGCAGCAGCAGGAAGAAAGCGTTGGCGCCCGCGGGCAGCCACAGCGCCCAGAACGTGTTCATCAGCCCGAGATCGCGCAGGTTGACGAAATTCGGAATGATGTACGTCGTCGGCGGGATAAACAGCGTCAGCAGGAAAAAATACTGAATCACTCTCTTGTACGGAACGTTCATCCGCGAGAGGCTGAACGCCGCGAACCCGACGACGATCACGGTCATGACCATGTTGCCGGCGAAAATAAACAGCGTATTGCGCGCGAATTGCGGCAGGTTGATATATCCCCAAGCCTTCTGGTAGTTCTCGAAATGCCACTCGCTGGGCAGGAACGTCGGAGGGAACGAGTTGACCTCCGTATTGAGCTTGACGCCGTTGAAGAAGATGACGAGCATCGGGTACAGCATCGTGCAGACCATCGCAAGCACGACAAGCAGCATTAAGTAATACAGCGCGCGTTTTCCCGGACTTTTCAGATCGTAATCCGATATAATGCCTCTCTCGACCGCTTTCATGCTCAGGCCTCCTTCCTGTTGGACATCCGGAATTGAAGTATGGCCAGCACGCTGAGCACGATGAACATCAGCACGCCGAGCGCCGAGGCCGAGCCGTAATCCTGCCTCGTGAACGCGTATCGGATGACCACCAAGGCATAGGTCAGCGTCGCGTTGTTCGGTCCGCCGTCAAGCACCGCATAATGCGTCTGGAAGTTCTGCGAAGTCGCGATCAGCTGCAGCAGAAGCAGAAGCACGATTTGATTTTTGATTGCCGGGAGAGTAATATAACGAATTCTCTTCCAGACGCCGGCCCCGTCGATCTCGGCCGCCTCGTACCAGTCGCGCGGAATGCTCAGAATGGCGGCAATATAGATGAGCAGCGCCGAACCGAAGCTCTGCCACGTCTCCATAATGACGATAGAGATCATCGACCAGGCCTTGTCCGTCAAGAACAGGATCGAATCGAAGCCGACTCTCGTCAGCACGGCGTTGATCGGACCTACCGGGTCGTACAGCCATCTCCACAGGCCGTACAGCACGACGACCGGCACCACGTAAGGCAAATAGGCGGCGATCCGCGCGAAGCCCTGCAATCTCCGCATCTCGGAGATCGCGATGGCGAACAGTATCGGAACCCAGAAGCCGATGACGAGGCCGAGAAACATGTAATACAGCGTATTTTTTACCGATACGAGAACGTCCGGGTCCTTCAGCACTCTGGCGTAATTGTCCCAGCCGACGAAGGTGTCCCCTTTGACGAAATCGATGTGGTAAAAGCTGAAGACGATTCCTTTGCCGATGGGCAGCCACAAGAACGTAAAGAAAATGCCGATCGCGGGAATCAGGAACAGGTAGCCCCATAGGTGCTTTTTCCACTTCGCGGGAGGTCGCTTGGGCGGAGCGTCCAAGGGACGGATCGGGACTGTTGTCGTTTGATTCATTAGGTCTCCCTCATTCCTCCAGCGGTCGTTGCCGTAGCCGGACCCGGCTTCGGAATTCGCGCTTAGAATATCTTATCGATAAGCTCTATTGTAGGAAAAGGAATGAGGCGTGAACATGTGCGTATCTATGCGGATCATGGGCATTCTTACTTCTTCATTTCGCTCGGGCTTATCCCGAAATACTTTTTGAATATTTTGCTGAAATGCTCGGGCGATTCGTACCCGACCCTCTCCGAAATTTCGTACCTGCGCAGGTCGGTGGTCAGAATCAGCCGCTTGCTTTCCTCCATGCGAAGCTTGATGACGTATTCCCACAGATTCGTTCCCGTATTCTTCTTGAACAAGTAGCTGAGATAATTCGGACTGACGTGGTTTTTCTGCGCCACTTCATTGAGCGTCAGCCCCTTCTGCGCGTAATTCGCGTGCACGTACTCTTGGGCCTTCTCGACGATCAGATTGTTCTGCGCGGCCAGGTCCTCGTCCGTCGGGTCCTCGGTCGGAAGCCCCCATTTGAAATCGCCGAAGAAGAACACGTGATGGTCCCGATGCTGGCGGTTCCAGACGATCGCCTTGCCCACCTGGTCGTTCAGCTCGGGAAGGAATTCGTGTCCTTTCAAGATTTGACTGATGCCGACGACGCACTGAAAACCCAAATATTTGCGAATGTTGAAATGCAGGCTACGCCCGATCATCTCGAGCTGATTGACCTTGTCCGAGCTGATGTTCCCGTAGGCGGCCTCGTCCCATTGCACGATGATGCCGACGTCCCTGTCGGCGGAGTAGAAGATGTGGTAGTTCCAATCCTTGCCCAGCAGCTCGCTCACGATGTTGAGCACGGCGTATTGCAGCAGCAAGGCGTCCTTCTCCTCGATCGTCTTGCCTCCGCCCTCCAAGTCGAGCCGGATTTTGAGCACGGCGAAGTAAGGGCCTCTTAGGTCGATGCCCTGCTCCCGCGCCATCCGAAGCAGCTCGCCCGCGGATTCGGGCTCTCTCACGAGGCGATTCAGAATGTCCATTCGCTGCGGCTGCGGCTGCTCCATGCGAAAATGCTCGCGCAAGTCCGAGATCAGCTCCGCCTGATTCTGCTCGGGCCGGTCCATGTGCAGAAGCACGTGCCGGACGGAATTGAGCAGCTGCTCGCTGTTAATCGGCTTGATCAGATAGTCGCGAGCTCCAAGCCTCATGGCCAATTGCGCGTACTGGAAAGTCTCGTGAGCGGAGATGACGATGACCTGAACCCAGGGCTTGACGATTTTCGCTTGCTGCATCAGCTCGATGCCGCTCATCGCGCCCATCTGGATGTCGGTCACGAGCAAGTCGATCGATTCCATTTTCAAATAATCCAAAGCTTCGTAACCGTTGTGAGCGGTATAGATGTTCTCGATATTC
>JAEZZE010000386.1 GCA_023418755.1 Bacillota bacterium
GGAATAAGCTCGCGGGGCGGTACTATTGCTCGGAATGTGGCGTATGAAGACGGAATAAGCTCGCGAGGCGACACTATTGCTCGGAATATGGGTGATGAAGACGGAATAAGCTCGCGAGGCGGCGCTATTGTGTGGAATGTGGTGGATGAAGATGGAATAAGCTCGCGGGGCGGTACTATTGCTCGGAATATGGTGGATGAAGATGGAATAAGCTCGCGGGGCGGCACTAAGCCTCTTGGATCAAGAAAGGAGAAATCGCGCATGAACATTTACGTCATTTTGAAACAAACCTTCGACACCGAGGAGAAAATCGTGCTGCGGGACGGGATACTCGCGGAGGACGGCGTCAAGTTCGTCATCAACTCCTACGACGAGTATGCCGTGGAGGAGGCGATTCGGCTGAAGGACCGCCACGGCGGCACGATCGTAGCCGTCTCCGTCGGCCCGGGTCGCGCGGCGGAGGCTTTGCGGACGGCGCTCGCGATGGGGGCCGACGAAGCGGCGCTCCTCTCCGACGAGCGCATAAGCGGAGACGAATACTCCGTCTCCAGAGCACTGGCCGCTTATTTGGGTGCGCAGAAATTCGACCTCATCCTTGGAGGCAACTTCTCGATCGACAACGGAAGCGGGCAGGTGGCTGTCCGCCTTGCGACGCTGCTGGACATTCCGCACGTCGCATCCGTTACGCGGCTGACCGTCGACGGCGGCCGTGCCGTCGCTTTGCGAGACGCCGAAGGGGACGCCGAGACAATCGAGCTGGCGCTGCCCGCGCTGATCACGGCGCAGCAAGGGTTGAACGAGCCGCGCTACCCCTCGCTTCCCGGCATCATGAAAGCGAAGAAGAAGCCGCTTCGGACGCTGAGCTTGGAAGACGTCGGACTGACGAAAGCGGATGTCGCGCCGAGGACGGAGCGGCAGTCGCTGGCGCTGCCTCCCGCCCGCCAAGCAGGAAAGCTGCTGAAAGGCGATCCGGGACAGCAGGCCGCGGAGCTGGTCAGGCTGCTGCGCACGGAAGCCAAAGTTCTTTAATCGATTCAATCCAATAGAAAAGGAGGAACGAGCTATGAACCATACCTATGCGATTATCGCGGAAACGCGCGAAGGCAAGATAAGGCAAGTGACGTACGAGGCGATCGAAGCAGCCAGGCAAGCCGCGGGGGAGGGCGACCGGATCGCCGCGGTGCTGATCGGGCACCAAGTTTCGGACCCGGCGGAGGAGCTGGCGCGCTATGTCGACGGCCCGGTGTATGTCGCCGACCGGCCGGAACTGGCGTCCTACCATGCCGAGGCGACGTTCGCGGTGGCTCTCGGCGCGCTGAACGAGCTGAATCCGGACGCCGTCTTCCTCGGCCACACGGCGATCGGCCGCGATCTGGCGCCGATGATCGCCGCCCGCTTGGACGCGGGGCAAATTTCCGACGTCATCGCGATCGAAAGATCCGATGACGGCGACGCCGTCTACGTCAGACCGTTATATGCCGGCAAAGCGTTCGAACGCCGACGGTTCGTCGAAGGCCCCGGAGCGCGGATCGTAACCGTTCGGCCCAACAACTTTTCCGTCGCGAAGCCGCTTCCCTCTCCCGGCCCAGTCGTTTACTCTGACGGAACGCCGCTAACGGATCTACGCTCGGCCGTGAAGGAGATCGTCCGCAAGACGTCCGGCAAGGTCGACCTGACCGAGGCGAAGATCGTCGTTTCCGGCGGCCGCGGCGTGAAGAGCGCCGAAGGCTTCAAGCCGCTGGAACGGCTCGCCGAAGTGCTAAACGCCGCCGTCGGCGCTTCCCGGGCCGCTTGCGACGCCGGCTACTGCGATTACGCGATGCAGATCGGGCAGACCGGCAAAGTCGTCACGCCCGAAATCTACATCGCCTGCGGCATCAGCGGCGCGATCCAGCATCTGGCCGGCATGAGCCGGTCCCGCGTCATCATCGCCATCAACAAGGATCCGGAGGCGCCGATCTTCAGAGTAGCCGACTACGGCATCGTCGGCGACCTGTTCGAGGTCGTTCCGCTGCTGACGGAAGAGTTCGAGAAGGCGCTAGCCTAGCCGTCAAAGCTATAAGCATTCCCATTCTCCCTTTCATCGGGTCCGCCGCTTACGAAGAAAAGCGCAAGCTCGCAGGCAGGTTCGCCTCGGTTTGCGCTCTCTGTTCTTCCCAATCCGATCAGCCATTCGCTTCCTCTCGCTCTTCCCCGACCGGCCCGGCCATCCCCGAGCCGCGAAGCTGGCGGGGGGACATCCGATACCTCGCCTTGAACGCCCTCGCAAAATACGCCAGGGTGTTAAAGCCCGCCGCGTAACAGATTTCCGTAATCGGAAGATCCGTCGCCTCGATCAGCGACTTCGCGAACCCGAGCCTCATGTCGCGCACATGCGTCTGAAAGGTATGCCCGGTCTGCTTGCTGAAGCTCTCGCTGAAATAATTAACCGAGAGTCCGGAAAATCGGGCGACATCCTCGAGCAGCAGCGGCTCGCGAAAATGATGCTGCAAGTAGACGAGCGCCTTGCGGACGGACGGATGGATCGACAAATCCGACTCTTCGCACAACTTTGCATCCGAAGGCGGGCAGCCGCGGCACAGATCGACGAGCAAGCGCTCGATGCACCCTTTCACGACAATGCCGCTAAGCTCCCGCCAATTGTCGGACTCGCGGATAATCCGTTCGAATTCGTGCTCCGCATCCGCGTATTCCTCCTGTCCGTACTCGCAGGAATACGCATTGCCTCGTTCGAAGAGCCGCCCCGCAAGCTCATCCGAGATCATTTGCTCCGTGAAAATCAGGTTATATAGCCGAAGCGCCTGGCCGGGGTCGGGAACGATTCGGTGAAAATCGGCGGGAGTCAGCAGGAACGCATGGCCCCGCCCTACGCGAATCGGAACGCCATTGACATGATGAACGCCCGTTCCGGAGACGACGAGTCCCAGCTCGTAAAATTGATGCCAATGCGTGCCGATCTCCTGATCTAGAGTATGCCGGTACATCCGAAAGGAAGATAACGAATCCATATACTGATCGTTCAGCAGCCTCTCGGGCAAGTGTTGGACTTTCAAGTTCTCTTCCCCTCCATCTTCCGGATAGCCTTCCGCAGGCTCGGCAAGCATTGTACTTAAGCGTTCACGAATGTATTGCCTCCCAGATCACGGCCGCGCGCCAGCCAAACCTTGAATCCCGGATTGGCCTCCGGGATGACCGTAGCCTCGGTGGAGAAATATCGCATCGTATACCCGCACCTGCGATGAGGGCTCGTGTTCGGCGGAGCGCCGTGGATAATTCGCGAGTCGTGCAGGGAGCATTGCCCTGGCTCAAGCTCGAAGTACACCGCTTTCGATTCGTCGATTTCGCTTCTCTTGATCTCCGTCGGAAAAATATTTTGCCCTTCGTCGACGCCTTCGTACTCCGAGAAGCCGTTCCGATGAGTGCCCGGAATGACCCTCATGCAGCCGTTCTCCTTGTTGCTTCTGTCGATCGCGAGCCAGACCGTTACGATCTTGTCGAAGCGGGACAGCCGTCCCTTCCAATAGGCCGAGTCCTCGTGCCATGGCGTCTGCTTCCCGGTCAGCGGCTCCTTGCAGATGAAATGGCTGGACCACAGCCCGATATTCGGACCGATGATCGGTTCTACCAGATCGAGCACCTCGTCGGCCAGCAGAAATTCCAGCAGTCTCTCGTCGCGAAAATGCGGCGTATCCAGCTCGCTGTTCAGCTTGCGTCCGACCGCCGCCCACTGCTCTTCGAAAATATCGGTGAGCTTTTGCATTTTTTCCGGTCCGAACAACGGCTTTCGATACAGGGCGTACCCCCGGTCCTTGTACTCTTGCAATTGCTCCTCCGTCAACGTTCCGTTTGCCGCCATTACGTTTCCTCTCCTTATCGTACACGATTTCGTTTACGCTTCCATCATAAATAAATCTTGGCGTCCAATGCTTATCTTCTTTACGGAAAAAGTTGACTTTATTTCGGATGTTGAAAAGGCACATGCGCCCCCTGGTTCGGGAGACGCGTGTGCCTTTGTACTTCGTTCGTCTATGTTTTACTTTCTCTTGTAGGTATTCGCGATGTAAGAATTGGAATTCATCCATGCCAAGAGAGCGCTGCCGCTTCTTCCCTGCTGTATAACAATACGCCATCCCTATTTATGCTTTCGAGCAGAGGATCATCGTCCAACTCGTTCATCCTCACGATGTCCAACGAATACAATCCCACGTTCTCCCGCAGTTTAGTATGAAGGGAAAGGGGGATAGCGTCGCCTATTAAAGCCAGATCGATATCGGAGTTCGCTCTGGCGTCTCCTCTGGCTCTTGACCCGAATAATAGAGCCTTCTCCACTGTTTTTTCATGGGACAAAATCGAGACGATTTTATCTTTGATGCGCTCAGGAAGGTCTGACATGATTACGGATCACCTCCGCGAGCTTTACATGAAGATAGCTTAATTCGGGGTAATAAATATCCCTGATGGCAGCATACAAAGCCTCTGCCGTCCTTAACTTATACGTATGAGTCGTAAGGTTACGGTCCTCGATCATGGCTTCCCAATGCTCCTGATTGACGATCCAGCCGGAAGCGTATGCTTCGCTGAAAATCTCTTTCGGATGCCTCAGTTCCACTCCTTGATACGACAGAACGGATTTAATTGCTTTCCATGCAGTTTCATAGGTGTATTCGAATCTTTGTATGATTGCGTCGCGAACATATTCGTTAAAATTGGGTTCGCGGATCGCTGCGCCTAGTGACTCCAACGCACTTCCAAATTATTTCTCGCTATACAGCACTTTGTCAGCCTTCACTTTTTCGGCCATTGCCGCGCCCCCCTTAACCGAATCAAATGTTCATATGTCCCATTATAGCACCTTCCAATAACCTCGATCTCGTAGCGCTTTTCAGAGCTCGGCGGCGAATGGATCATTGGACTCTCCATCATCCGATTCGATCTACGAAGGAGCGGACGCCCGCTCTGCCTACTCCCGCTCCAATGCCAACTCGCCCGTTCTGTCGTCCTTCAGCACGATTTTGGCTTCGAACGCCTCTCCGCCGTCGCTCCCGGCAAACTTGAGCTTGCCGGTCCGGCCCTTGCCGATCAGCGCCTTGACCATCGCGTCGGTCAGCGTTCGGCCCAGGCTTTCCTTCCAGATGACGAACTTGCAGCCCGTTTTGTAGTGACTGCACCCATATCCTTTGCGTCCCATGAATATGCTGCCGCCGCACCCGGGGCTCGGACACGCGCCAAGAACGGCCGGCTCCCCGCTCTGCTCCGCGGAAGACGCCTTGACAGCTTTCCGCATCGCAGGAGCCTTCTTCGCCGCGACGGCAACCGAAGAACCGCCCGACTCTCCGCCGCCGGAATTCTTCTTGCCGCCCCGCGCCCCCTTAGCCTGAGGCTCCGGCCGGGCGAACGCGTTCCTGGCCGCCGGACGCTGAACGTTAACCTTGTCGATAATCAACCTCGTAAACTTTTTCACGTTGCCCATGAACGCTTCGGCCGAAGCTTGTCCGCGCGCAATCTCCGTCAGCCGCCGCTCCCAGTGCCCGGTCATCTCCGGCGACGTCAGCAGCTCGACGCCCGCTCCGCGGATGAGCTCGATCGCCGTTCTTCCTTTCGGCGTGATGACGATGCGCTTGCCCTGCATGTCGATATAGCCGACCTGCTTCAGCCGCTCGATCGTCGCCGCCCGGGTCGCCGGCGTGCCGAGCCCCGAATCCTTCATCGCGTCCCGCAGCTCCTCGTCCTCGATCTGCTTGCCCGCGCTTTCCATCGCCTTCAGCAGCGTTCCTTCGGTATACGGCTTCGGAGGCTGCGTCTCTCTCTCCTTGACCGCGGCGTCCGCGCAGACGACGGGTTTTCGCGGATCGACCTCGAACGGCGCATCCGTCTCTTGCTCCTCTTCCTCCGCGCCCCCGTCGTCCTTGTCTTTGCTTTTCTCCTTGGCGCCGCCCTTGGCAGACGGAGCGTCTCCCGCATAGATGATTTTCCAGCCGAGGGAGAGCAGCTGCTTCACCGTCGTCTTGAACGTCTCTTTCTCCACTTCCGTCAGCACCGTATGTACCTTATACTCGGCCGCCGGGTAGAAGTGGGACAGGAATCTTTTTACGACCAGATCGTACAGCTTCCGCTCGTCCGGACTGAGCCCTTGCGGCTTTCTCATCGTCGGCATGATCGCGTGGTGGTCCTCGACCTTGGCCGGATTGCACACGTTCTTGTTGTTCGCGTGGACGAACCGCTTGTTGGCGCCGTTCACGTATTCCCCGTATTCCGGAGAGTTCCGCATCGCATCCAAAATCTTGTGCATCTCCGGGATATTTTCCGTATTCACGTAGTTCGAGTTCGTACGCGGGTATGAGATGATCTTATGCTTCTCGTAGAGTGCTTGCGCAACGTCCAGCGTCTTCTTCGCGGAGAAGCCGAACTTGCCGTTCGCCTCCCGCTGCAGCAGCGTCAGGTCGTACAGCTTGAAGGGATACTCCTTCGCATCCTTGACCTCGTAGCTCGCGATCGCCCCCGTCTTGCCCCTCACCTTGTCGGCAATGGCCTTCGCTTTCTCGGGATCGGTCAGCCTGTCGCCCTGCCAATTGCCTTTGTAAGCGATGCCCCCGTCCTGCTCGAACATTCCCGTAATCTCGTAAAATTTCAGGGAATCGAACGACTCTATCTGCTTTTGCCGGTCGTAAATGAGCGCGAGCACCGGCGTCTGCACCCGTCCGACGGACAGCAGCTCGTTGTGCTTCGTCGTGAACGCGCGCGAGCCGTTCATTCCGATCAGCCAGTCCGCCTCGCTCCGCGCGCGTGCGGCTTGGGTCAGGTTGGCGTATTCCGCGTTGTCCTTCAACTGGTCGAAGCCTTTGCGAATCGTCTCCGCCGTCAGGTCGGAAATCCACAGCCGCTTTACCGGATGCCGCAAGCCAAGATGCCTGACGATCAGGGAGAAAATGTGCTGTCCTTCCCGCCCGGCGTCGCATGCGTTGACCAGATCGCCGCTGCGCGCCGCCAAATCCGCGATCACCTGCAGTTGATCCTTCGTCCGAGGGTTCGGCAGCAGCTTAAAATCGTCCGGAATAATCGGCAGATCGCCGAATCTCCATTTCTTGTATTTCTCGTCGTAGAGATCGGGCTCGGCCAATCCGATCAGATGGCCGATCGCCCAAGTGATAATATAGTTTTCGCCCTCCAGATAGGAGCGCTTGTTTTGCGCTTTCGGCTCGATTACGGCCGCGATATTGCGGCCCATGTCGGGTTTCTCCGCGATGACCAACGTCTTCAACACGGCTTCGTCCTCTCCGTTAGCAATCCGCGCAACCGCTGCGCGGATTGATCAATATAGACCGATTATATCACAGGTTTTGCGACGCTTCGCGAAAATGAACCTGCCGCCCTCTTCGAACGTTTGTTACATAACAAGGCAAAAAGGATTGATTTTCCTATGATCGACTTGAAGTTGAATCGGCTCGGAGCGGCCGCCCTGCTCGGTACCCTTTTGATCGCGGGAGCATGCGGCTCGCTTGAAGACGAATCCGGAAGGCCTGCTTCGGAAACGGAAGCCGCCCTAGCCTCGGCCGGGACAGAGGCTACGGCGGCTCCGACCGCGTCCCGGCCCGCTTCGCCCGATGCTTCGGCGGAGCCGGACAAGCCCGACGATCCGAAGGCCCCGCTGCCGGAGCAACTGAAGTCCGAGCTGGACGACGCTCGTATCCCGGAAGAGCAATTCGCCGAATGGCTTCGGTCGCGGGCCGAACGGGTCAATCCGGGCGATTACCCGGTTGCCGTCATCCGTGCCGATCTTGACGGGGACGGCATCGAGCGCGAATGGGCGGCCGTCGTCTACGAGAGCCGGCTTTTGGAAGACGCCGAGTATCGCTGCGCCTACGGGATCGTCGCGGCTTGGCGGGACGGAGAGTACGAATGGCAAAGCTTTGTTTTTCCCGCGGACGACTATGGCCGGGCGTCGATATTGGATACGGGAGATCTGAACGGCGACGGCAAACCGGAGATCGCCTGGACTTCGCTGGGAATCGGAGCGCATACGTCTACCTTCACTTATACGGTATCGGGCTGGGACGGCGGGAGGCTCGTTCATCGTCAAGGGGCCGCGGTCGTTCCGAGCGTGACGGAAGCCGGCATCCGCGACGGCAAGCTGATCGTCTCCGGAGGACTGATCGATTCCGCGGGGGCGGGCCCTTGGCAAAGAGAGTACACCGATGCGTATACGATCGCGAACGGCGCCTTGGTACGGGAAAGCCGGGTATTCTTCGAAGCCTTGACTCCGTATCATCGGCTGCTGGACGGCTTGTGGGCGGAAGCGGACGGCGACGCGGAGAGGGCCCTCCGGCATTATGAAGCGGCGGCATCCATGAAGGCGGAGAGCTATCGGGACTTTGCTTTTATTTTCGGGCACGATTGGGTCGAGGGCGGGAAGATGGAGGACGAAGAAAGGAAGTTCGAGGAGGTCGTTCAACGGTTCGCCGGCTTGCGAAAGGAACGGCTTGAAGCCAAGTCCCGCGGGACGAACGAGGAGAACGCGTGCGCGGCCGCCAGAAAGAAAAGCGGCTACGACGCGTCCTGGCTCGCCTATCTCAATGCGCCGGCCGGCTACGCCAATCCGGTATGGAGCGACGAAACCGTATGCGGGGCGATCGAGAAGCTGATATAGGGCTAGAGGCTGCTGTTCTTGGGAGAGGATTGGCGGTTCATCCTTTTCTTGAATACGAAAACGGCCAGCAGCATGACGCCAATGGCGATCGACAAGGCGATCATCACCTGCGAGGGCGACATCGACAGCCATTCCGCCACCTGAACGGAATAGGCGAGCAGGAACGAAGTGACCAGCTTGGATACGCCGGCGATCAGCAGAAACTTGCGCGGAGTCACTCCGCTCACCCCGGCGCCGACGCAGACGATCTCGTCGGGCAGCACGGGAATGACGAATAGCAGCCCCATGATGAAGCCTTCGTTTTTTCGGACGAAGCGGTGATAGCGTTCCAATTGCTCGGCCTTCACGAGACGGCTGACAAGTCTCGTTCCTCCGATGCGGGCCAGATAGAACATCGTCGCGACGCCCAGCATCGTTCCGGCAAAACCGAAGAGGAACGCCTGGGGGGCGCCGAGAATCGTGCTCCCCGCCAACACCGTAACGGCCTCGGGAATCGGCAGCAGAATCGGTTGAGCGAAGCAGATCGCGATATAGATCCATTGCGCGGCCGCATGATGCTCCTGAAGCAGCTTCTCCATGCCGTACACGTCGGTGAACACGATGATCCGGCTTACCAGGTATATAATCCATATCGCGCAGGTGAAGACCAAATAGTAGATCGACACCCACTTGATCACATGCGCCCAGCCGAAGCGCTTCATCAGCAAAGCGGCAATGCCGAGAATGAACAAAAGCAGGCCGAACCCGGTTAGCGAATAGCGAAACTCGGGATTAAGCGTCTGAATAAATTCGAATTTGAACAGCAGGACGGGAATGATCGGAAATAACAGCAGCGAGAGGATAGGCATTTTCCGGGTCATCGTTCGGGCCTCCATGGCTTGCGTCTCTTCCTCAGTGTATACGAACCAAGGAGCCGCGGGCAACCGCCATCCGTTCTTATCGTCCCGGCCGTTTGATCCGAAGCGATCCCTGCACTCGGTAACCGGATGTCCGCGAAAAGAAGCCGCCTTGGCTGCCGCCTTCAGCGGCAGCTCTCCCGTGACGCGGGTCCGACGATGCTTCCCCCTTGATGAACGAACCCGCGGTCAACCGATCCGCACCTCGTAAACCGTATTCGGTTGCGCGAGCTCCAGCTCATAGCGACCGGGAGAGACCGGAACGTGCGGGCCGTCCTTCGTCCGGGGCGTTTTATCGCACGCGAAAGCCAGCGTTCCGATGCCGGTTCCGCACGTCGCCACCCGGATGCGGCTCGCGTCCCGATAGACGGCGATCTCGCCGCTTGGCGTCGGAACCGCGCCTTCGATCCGCTCCAGCCCCGCCGTTATCGGCTCCACCCGATAACGAGCGTAGCCGGGCTCGGTCGGGCGAACCCCGAGCGCGTACTTGCCCAGCAAGTAGATCGGCGCGGCTCCCCAGGCGTGGCATAAGCTCTTGCGGAACTTGTCGTGGTACATGTCGTACTGAAGCTCGGGCGGCAGCGCGGGATCGTATTCCTCCCAGAAGGACGTTGCTCCGAGGTCCATCATGCCGCCCCAGTAATCGCGAATCTCGCTCAGCACCCGCTCCGTCTCGCCCAGCTCGCACATCGCCTCCAGCTCGAAGAACCGCATGAACGGAGTGACGATCTTCTGAATGTCGCCGTTCAGAATGACATTCCGTTTAACCGCTTCGCGCTGCTCGTCGTTCAGATAGCCGAAGCGGAGGGCGAAGATGCTCGGGTATTTGAGCACGTCGCGCACCAATTCGCCGTTCAGCTTTCCGTGAAGGAACACGCCTCTTTCTTCGTCCCAGAACGTGCCGAAAATCCGCTCGCGCAGCTCGGCGGCCAATCCCGCATAGAGAGGCGCGCGTTCCGAATCCTCCAGAGCTTCGGCGAAGACGGCGACCGTCTCCAGGCTCCGGCATAGCATGAGCTGCTCGGCAGCCAACGCGCCGCGCCTCTCCATCGGCGCCCAATCGATGAATATCCAATCCTCCGGATACCCTTCCATCATGCCTTCTTCGTTGCGACGTCCGAGACAAAAATCCATCAGGCTCAGCATATCGGCGTAGCGGGCGCGAACGAACTCCAGATCGCCCGTATACAAAAAATAATCATGACAGCTCAGAAACCAGTAGAACGTGTAGTCCATAATGGTGTTGATATGAATTTCTACCGGATTTTTGCCGCGCAGCCCGATCAGCGTCCGCTTCGTCACGTCCTGCTCGAAAAACGAGTAGTTGTTGAGCAGGAAGCCGAGATTCGCGTCCCCGCTCCACACCCAGCGGTCGCGCTTCATTCCGTCGTAGAGAAATTCCCTCATGTTCATCTGAAGCGTGTGGGCCGACAGCTCCCAAATGTCGTTCAGCCGGTCATCCGAACTGGCGAAAGAACCTCTTCGCTCCATCGGCAAATATTCGTAAAGGTGGATGACGGTGTCCCACGTGACGCCTTCGTCCGCCTTTAATTGGATGTAACGGAAAGCGCGAGTGACCGGCGTACGCCAATCGCCTTTAACGGTACCGTCGACGGGCAGCGTATCGAACGTCTCCGCAAGCTCGCCCGCCATCGCTTCTTCCCGCGATTCGCCGTAGTAAAGACAGATGTCGCCTCTGCCCGTCACGCCTCGAAATTCCACGAAACCGAACGTTTCGCGGCCGAAATCCGCGAGAATCGTTCCCTCCTCCGCCGCTTCCAGCGTTACGGGCATCTTCTCCTCGTAAGCGAACGGGAACGCGGCCGGCGGCCGTTCGATGTCGCCAAACGTCCAGGAGGCGACCGGTACCCATTTGCCGTTCAGCGCCGTCACTTCCCAGCCTTCTCCCGAGTCGCAGCCCGCCCCGGCCGCGTACAGCGCCGGAATTTCCAGATCGTTGTACACGTTGATCGCCAACGTATGCTTGCCCGCGGGCAGCGTGACCGAAGTAACCGGCTTGCGCGCGTAGCGAAGCGGCGTCATGTCGTCGTCCAAAAGCAGCACGAACTCCCCTTGCACGGACAAGGTCAATTCCGCGGGCTCGTTCAGCTCGTACGTTCTGCGGAACTTTACGCTCGCGTAGGCCGCGTCCAACCTCCAGGACGGCGGACAGATGTATCCCCTGAACTGCCGAAGGACGGATGCTTGCCGGTGAAGCCAGATTTCGTAATCGCCCGGATACCAGATCCAGGTCGCGTTTTGCGGGGGTCGTTGCATGTTTATCCTCTCCATCCCGATGCCGAAGCCCCGTTGCCGGGCTCCTTATTGTTCGGTCCTTGCCGCCGTGTCCCGCACTTCCGTGCTGACCGTGTTCCCTTCTTCGTCTTCCAGCGTAAAAAAGTACGTCGCCGCCTCGGCAGGCAATCGGCAAGTAACGCGGTTACCGCCGTTCTCCCATACTTCCGCGGGAGTCCGCTCCCATCGGCTGGACGGCGACGTTTTCCCATCCGCCGTGTAGATCAACTCCGCCTTGCGAACGCCGGTCAAGGTTGCGTATTCGAACCGGACCGTGCCGTCCCGCTCTTCCCCGATGCCGAGAATGGCGGGCAACGGCTTGCCTCCCCGAACCCGGGAATCGGCGTACGCCAGAAACTCCCGCGTCTCCCAAGGGACGGCGTAATTATGCTCCCAATCCTTGATGAGCCTAAGCGTCTTATCTCCTTGAGCCGCCTCGACCGTCTTCCGCCAGCAGGACAAGTGAAAACACTCGTCGTTCGTTCCCGTCGCCCAGAGCGTCGGCGTCGACGAACGGCCGATATAGGCGCCGACGTCGAAAGCTTCGTCCCACAAGCGCCGTTCGTTCTCCCCCAATCGCGACAACCGATCCATCCAGCAAGAGCCTTCGCGGAAATAGCCCGCCGCATAAACCAGCATGGCGTAAGCAGGTCGTGAATCCAATCCCGTGACGATGCCGGATACGTAACCTCCCCAGGAGATCCCCATCACCCCGATCTTCGAGGCGTCGACTTCCGGCAGCGAAGCCGCGAGCGAGATCGCCCGGACGACGCCGGCCACGGCATGGTAAGACCACATCTCGCGGACGGATTCCTCCGACAAGCCCCAGAACAACGTCTCGTCGTTCTGCTCGGGTCCGCCGTCTTCCAAACGCGCCCCGTCCGGCCCGTTGCCGAACAGGTCCATGGCGATCGCCGCGTAGCCTCGCGCCGCCCATTGACCGGCCCACTCCGGGAAGGCTTTGCCCGCTCCGCCGTGAACGAGCACGATGGACGGCAAAGGCCGTTCGGCCTCGCGAGGCGCCGCGTAATAGGCGAACACGCGGGTCTTTCGCCCGCGATAGCTCTCTCCTTCGTAATAGAGCTCCTTCAAATCGTACTCCGGCAGATGCTCGGTTCGTCCCCAACTGTAAGCGGGCGGCTCTCTCAGCCTGTCGATCTCCCAGGGGCCGGAGCCCTTTCCCGCGCCTACCATGCCGCCGCCTTGAACTCGTAGCGGCCGGAGCCGACCCGGAAATACGCCGCCCAGACGTCTCTGCGGACGAGCGTCCAGCCGTCCCCCGCCGCATCGGCGTCTTGCGCGTCCGCGACGAGAGGCACGCCGTCGACGCGGATTTCCGCGCCCGCCTTCGCGGGAAGCCGTACTTCCGCCGAGGTATTCGCCGGAATTTCCACGCGCAGCGCGAGGCCGTCTTCCGCGACGCTCCAGTCGCTCTCGATTCGGCCGTACAGACTGTCGTACTTGCAGCCCGCGGACGAGATTCCTCCGCCGGGAAGCGGCCGGATGCGGAACGTACGGAATCCGGCTTCTCCGTCGTCAAGATCGATGCCGACCAGGAAACGGTAGATCCATTCGCCCACCGAACCGAGCGCATAGTGGTTAAAGGAATTCATCTCCGGGTCCTGGAACCCGCGCTCCGCGTTCCAACCGTCCCAACGTTCCCAGATCGTCGTCGCGCCGTTCAGCACCGGGTACAGCCAAGACGGGAACGTCTCTTGCAGCAGCAATCGATAGGCCGTTTCCGTCTCGCCGAATTCGGTCAGAAGCGGCAAGATGTAAGAAACGCCCATGAACCCGGTCGTCATATGCCAATCCCGCCGCCGGATGTCGTCGACGAGCCTGCGCAGAGCCGCGCGCTCCGTTCCCGCCGGCATCAATCCGATCATGAGCGCAAGCACGTACGCCGTCTGCGTCTCGCTCTCCACGAGTCCGTCCTCCCGGACGAATCGGTCCTGGAAAGACCGCTTCAACCGCTCGAACAGTTCCCCGTAGCGAACGGCGTCCTCCTCCCGGCCGATCTCCGCGGCCATTCTCGCCATCAATTGCGCGCTGTAGGCGAAGAACGCGGCGTTGATAAGCGCCCGCGGGGTCTCCGCTCCGAAGCTCAGATGGTCGCCGAAGCTTTCCGAACGCCGGACCAGGTTGTCGTCGCTGTCGTTTTCCATCCAGACGATCCACCGGGCCATTGCCTCGTAGTTCGATTCGATCACTCTCTTGTCTCCGTATACCCGATACAACGTCCACGGAAGAATGACGCCGCCGTCCGCGAAGAAAACGTGGCCCCTCCCGAAATGCTCGACGAACGGAGCTACGTCCGGCAGCGCGCCGTCTTCCCCTTGCGCGTCGCGGATATCCGTCAGCCACTTCCCGTAGAAGCTCGCGCAGTTCATGTTGTACGTTGCCGTCCTGGCGAAAGCATGCGCGTCGCCCGTCCAGCCTAGCCTCTCGTCCCGTTGCGGACAATCCAGCGGAACGCCGAAGAAGTTGCCCCGCTGGCTCCATTTGACGTTGTCCATCAAACGATTGAGCAGCGCATGCGAAGTATGGATGTCCGACGTCTCCTCGGCGGCCGAGCGGACGACGACTCCGGCGATCCGGTCCGGCGTTAATTCCCCGGGATAGCCTTCGATCTCGACGTACTGGAAACCGTGGTAAGTAAACCGCGGCTCGTACGTCTCCTCGGCCGCTCCGCCGGAGATATAGACATCCGTCTGCTTGGCCGTCCGAAGGTTCATCCGGTAGAGGCGGTCCTCTTCCTCCAGCCGCTCCGCGTAACGAAGCGTTATCCGCCGGCCTTCGGCCGCGCCGGCCACGTTCAACCGGAGCCAGCCGACCATGTTCTGTCCCATGTCCACGATATGGCGGCTTTCGCCGACGCGGCGGACGGACGCCGGGGACAGCTCGCCGACCGCGCGGATCGGCGGGCCTTGCTGCGCCGTCATCCGGCCGCCGGGGCCTTCCTCGAAGAACGCCGCCGACGCCCGTTCCCGCGCGATTCCGGCCAATCTGGCGTCGTACGTCTCGCCCATGTAAATGTCGGCGGAGACGATCGGACTCCGTTCGGCGTACCACTCTTCGTCCGTGCCGATCGTCTCTTCCGATCCGTCCTCGTACAGGATGCGAAGCTGCGCTCGAAGAGCGACTTTTTTGCCGTAATGGTATGGACCGACGATGCCGAGGTGGCCCGCGTACCAGCCGGAGCCGACGTCGGCCTCCAGCGTATTGTCGCCTTTCCTAAGCAGAGACGCGACATCGTAAACCTGATAAGGAATGCGTATCCGATAATCCGTCCAGCCCGGCGCGAAAGCGTCGTTGCCGATCGGCCGGCCGTTCAGGCGGCTTTGATAGATTCCTAGAGCCGAGATGTACAGACGGGCGCTTGCCACCGGCTTCCCAATACGGAAAGCGCGGCCGAGAACCGGATTCGGACCGTAAGCGGTATTGACCGGATAGAGAATGCGCTTGTAGACGCTCCAATCCCCTTCGCCGAAAACACCGATCGTCGCGGGAGCGTACCAGTTCTCTCCATCCTCGATCGAAGCGGGCGACTTCCATTCCTCTTCCGGGGAATCCGAAGCGAGCCAATCGCCTTCTCCCCCGTAATTCCGAGACCTGCCGTCCGCGTACGTCAGGCGAAGCGCGGCGACGAGCCCGGGCTTTTCCCCGTCCGCGGCGCATGCGACGACGTTCCGGCCTTGACGAAGCAAATCCGCGATATCGAGCACAACCGACTGCAAATACGGATAATAGAGTCCTTCGTCGTGTTCGTTCACGTAAATATAGAGAGAATCGGCTGCGAAGACGTGCAGCTTCGCTTGCGTCGGCAGCTCCTCTTCGCCGAGGTCGAACGCCAGTCTGAAATAGCGCCTCCCGCCGTCGTCCCCGACTTTTGCTTCCGCGCCGACCGGCCGGTCCCAGAGCACCGCTACGTCTTTCAGCAGATCCGGCTCCGGCTGCGGGTCGGGAAGGAACGGAGCGGTAATCCACCGCCCCGTCCACTCTTCCTGTCTCAGCAAGCCCATTTCCCAATAACCGGTCTCGCTCCAATCGCCTTCCCGGCCTTCCCGGTCCCAGACTTTCGTTTTCCAGTAATAGCGGGTCCGCGAACGCAGCTCGCTCCCGCCGTACGCGATATGCTGAGAATCGCGGCTTTCGACGCGACCGCTGTCCCAGCAGTCGCCGATTTCCCGGTCCAGCGCCTCGCGGCTGGCGGACACCAGAACGCGGTACGCGGTCTGGTATTCGCCACGGCGATCGCCTTGCAGACGCCAGCTTAGCGCCGGGCGGACGTTATCGATTCCGACCGGATCCGCCTCGTAATCGACGGTCAATGTGCCTACGGTAATCATGATGTCCCTCTCTTCCTGCCGATCAGCGGTCCAACGACAGCAGCAGCTTGCGCAGATATGCCGCGATCTCCGGCGACTTGCCGTTTTTCAGCAACGCTTCGATCTCTCCGGAAGGAATCGAGTCCACGAGACGGACGAACGCTTCCATCGCGTTGACTCCTTCGCGCACCGCTTCCAATCCGTCTTCCCGGTACGGATATTGGTCGATCGACAGCCAACCGTCGTACCCGGTCCTTTTCAGCCAATAGAAAAACTCCAAAGTCTCAATCGTATGAATGCTGCCCACGATCATATCGTCGTCCCAGTGGCGGAAGTTATCGTTCATGTGGACGTGGAACAGCCGGTTGCCGTATTTCTTCAGCAGGGCGACCGATTCGGCGGGCGTCTCGTAGGCGTTCAACGAGTGTCCGAAGTCGATCGTCACGCCGACGTTGTTCGCGCCGGTTTCCTGCGCCATGAGAATGGACATCGCGGCCGTGCTCAAGTAGCTGTGGGTGCGCGGCTCCTTCGGCTTGTATTCCAAGCTGATCTTCACGTCCGGACGGTAGCGGCTCACTTCCTTCAGCCCTTCCGCGAACCAGTCGCGCTCCTCGATGTAATCGGCTTGGAACAAGTAGTCGTAACCGTCTTGGCCGGGCCAGAGAGAGATCAGGTCGCCTCCCAGCTCAACCGCGGCGTCGATCATCTCCTTCGTATGGGCGACGGCTTCCCTGCGAATGGCCGGATCCTTGGCCGCGAAGCTGCCGTATTTCCATTTCATCTGCCCGAAGTGATCGGGAATGATCGAGACGAGCTTCAGCCCGTAATGCTCCAGATGGCCTTTCAGCTCCTTCACGTTGCCGTCCGTCACGTGCCAGGTGCCGACCAGCTCTACGCCGGCGACCTGGGGAATTTGCGCGGTCCGCTCGAATAGCTCGGCGATCGTGAAAGGCTCCGCGTAACCTCCGGTAACGTAACGGTCCGAACAACTTCCTACGTTCGATAAAATGACGGAATACTTGGCTGCCATTGCCCCATTCCTCCCCATGGTTGATCTTAATTGTCGGTGCGAAGCACCGTATCCTGAACCGTATCGCGATACTTGAACCGAACTCCGATCTTCCCCGCCGCCTGCGGGTCGTAAGAGGCAACCTTTAACGTAAACCGTTGGGTCTCTCCCGTCCTCAGATCTTTCAGCTTTAATTTCCGTTCTTGAAAAGAGATCTGTCCGATGCCCTCGACTTGGATGTCCCCGGACAGCTTCTTCCCGTCATAATTGGCAACTTCGACTTCGACGGTCGAACCGGGCGCTAGGCTCGCGAGATCGGAGACCGAGGCGGCCATGTCGACGTTGAGAAGTCCGCCCGTCGAACGGTCGTGCTTCGAGAACCCGACGTCGTCGATCAGCAGCGATCCGGACCAGCTGTCGTCTGTCGTCTTGCGCGTCCATACCTTGATTCGGTCGATCGCCGATTTCCCTTCCCAGTCGCTCAGGTCGAGCGACAGCGCGTTCCAGCCCTTCGACGCGTCGATTCTCGCGATGCCCTCGGCAATGCGAGTTCCGCCGTAGACTCTCACCTTCGCGTAATACGCCTGCGTCGCGACCGGATCGGTCAGCTTCACGGCCACATTCAGGCGCGGCTTCGCCGTCGCGTCGACCGGGCTTGCGAACTTCTTCTCCGCGCCCTTCCACAGACGCTCCAGCCCCACGAACGTCATGCGCACGAGATCGACGAAATCGACCTTCAAAGCTCCCGATCCCAGATACGCGTCCGTCGTCGTCCGGACGACGGCTTCCGCATGGTCCGCGGGCTCCCAGCCGTCGGTCCCCGCCTCGAAGCGGTCTCCGGAGAGATCGTTCGGAGAATGCGCGTTGATTGCGACGGGAACGAGCTTCGCCGGAATCCGCTGGGCCAACGCCGCCGGATCGAAGCCCGGAACGACCTCCGCCCAATCCTGAATGCCGATGATCGGCTTGGCGAATCCGGTCGCGTCGAGCGAGCGGGCGGTGTCGATGTCCCGGAATACGTCGTAGATGAATTTCTTGTCCTTCGCGACGAACCCCGGAAGCTCCGTATTCGCCGTCCAGAGCCCCATGTTCAGACCCGCCGCCGGAATGTCGAGCTGATTGAACATAATGAACGCGTCGACGCCGTCTAGAAAAAGAGCTTTATAGTAGGCATAAGCATAGGCGGCGGCCTGTATTTTTTCCGCTTCGAGCGTGTCGGCCTGCGTATGGAAGCCCTGTTCGGACAAAATGATCCTCCGCCGTTCTCCTCCGTACCTCAACTCTTCCCGCCCCAGATAGCGGTCCAGCACCTCTAAATTCTTAAAGGTGATCTTCGGCGAGTCGTCGGTGTCCGTTACGTGCGCGGAATCGTTCCACGTCCTCGGCTCGAGCATATTTTCCGGATAAGGGTGATGCGCCAGATGCCAGGGGTAATCTCCTCCCCGCTTGGACAGGACGTTCAGCTTGTCGACGATGTCCTTGCCCTTGTAGAAGCGGGTCGGCTGGTTGGCGAAATACGGCTCGTTCCAGGCGTTGTCGATCGATACGTACACGCGGGCGCTGTCCGAATATTTGCGGACGGCCTGGTAGGCCAGACGAACCGATCTCTCGTATTGCTCGACGAACTGATCCACCGTCTTGTCGCCCATGTTCTGCCAAATCCAGGCGGAATCGACCTCGTTGCCGACGATGTAGCCCATCGCTCTGCCATATTGCTGATCCTCCCTCGTATACCGGTCGGCCAGAAATTCCATCGCGGTTCGGAAGTAAGCCACTCCTTCGGCATCGGTCGTATTGAACGCGTAGACGGTGCCCTGGCCTCTGGCCGCGTCCGGGTGGATGAGAACGCCGGTCGAACCGTTCGGATCGTCCGCGTCGTATAAGATTAGCACCAGGTTCACGACCGTTCCGTTATCCGACATCGCCTTGATTTCCCGATCCAGCTCGACGACGGCATCCCGGCGAAAGTAGTATGTCTCGCCGTCCGACGAGAACGAAATCGCGTTGTCCGGATCGACGTTATCCTTGTACATAAGGCCGTTTACGACGACGGTCAGCGTGGCGTGGGCGACGCCCAGCTCTTCGGCGTCGTCGGTCATCTGCACGTTCAGGCCTTTTTTGGACCCAATCTGCGGATACGGGAACGAGCGGGCGGCCGGAAACGCGATGTCGGCGACCGATTTCGGCGCATCGACGTAGTGGGCCTCCCCGTCTCCGCCGTTCTCGCGCAGAACGACGATATATTTGGAATAATAGCGATCGCGCTGTCCGTCGAAGCGCGGCACGGCGATGGAGAAGCCCCTCTCCGGTCCGGAAGGCGCGGCAGTCTCGGCCACCGGCTGCAAAGCGGCGATATCCGGCTCGTACTCGTAAGGCGCAAGCTCGTATAGCTGCAGGCGCGCCTCCCCCGATTCGGCTTCTTCCTCCAATGCGCCCGTCACTTCGATCCGCGACTCATCGACGCGAACGCCGGTTACCTCGCCGATATATTCGTAGGTCGGACGATCCTGCTTCGAGAGATCGATGCCGTCGATCGCGATCGCTCCCGTCCCGCCGGCCGTAAGTCGCAGCCGAAGCCCGGTCGCCTGCCCCGTCCACTTCGCATGGCCGATCAGCTTGGCCTCGAACGTCCCGGCGGCGCCGGCCGCGGGAATCAGCTCCCGCGACTTGGCCTCGTCGAAGAGAGGCTCCTCCTCGGTCGTCCAATACAGCTTCCCGCCGGATACGGCCGATCCGTTCGCGAGCTTCACCGTCACGACGTTGCTCCCCGCCGTATCCAGGAGAAGCGGGGCGGACGTCATCGTCGCTTCCGCTCCCGCCGGAACGATCGTCAGCTTGCCGCCCGATACCTCGGGAGCCGCCGCCAATCCGGCGAACGTCCAGCCTTCCGTATCGCCTTCGTAGGAGAACTGCCAGTCGAGCACGTTGGCCGCATGAATGTAATCGACGTAAAATTCCGTATTCGGCCAATCCGGCAGCGGATCGTCCGGATAATCGGCGCGGTCGTAAGCATGCAGGAAGCCTACCTCCAGCTTGTCGATCGCGCTTCGTCCCGCCCAGCCGCTCAAGTCGATGCCGATCTTGTTCCACTGGTTGTTGAAGACGCGAACGATGCCTTCCGTTGACGAGGCGCCGCTATAGACCTTCAGCTTGGCGTAATACGGCTCGTCGTTGGGCAGATATCCGAAATGATCGTAAGCCATCATCAAATAGCGGGAATCCGACAGATCCAGCGGTTCGGCGAACGAGCGGAACGCCGTTCTCCAAACGTTGTTTTGCAGATTGGGAATGCTCTTGATCGCTAGAAAGCGCGCTCCCTCATAGGGAAAAAAGACGTTCCAGGCCTGCTCGGCAACGCCAACTTCGGCTGCGTTCTCTCCAGCCTGCCAGCCGGCCGCGGCCCCATCCGATTCGAAGTCCTCGATGACGGCATAGGGCGAGAACTGCGAGACGGTCCTCATGTTGGACGTTGGCGCGGCCGCCTCCTCCGCGGAAGCTCTGCCGTATCCAGCGGCACCGGGCATTAGCAGGGTTACGAACAAGCTTGCGGCAATTCCGATAGCCGTTCCGGCTTTCCAATTTCGCATCGATCGTATAACCTCCTGATCTAGAAATAGAGGGATTATTCCTTCACGCTGCCGAGCACGATGCCATGGATGAAGTACCGTTGAAGGAACGGGTAGACGAGCAGTATCGGCAGCATGCCGACGAATACTTGCGCCGCGCGCGCCGTGCGGTCCGAGATGCGGTTGAACAGCCGCGCCGTCTCGGGATCGGTGAATTTGGACAAGTCCGGCATCGTGATGACGGTCTGCAGGTAGCTGGACAGCGGATACTTATCCGGGCTGTTCATGAGCAGCAAACCGTCGAACCACGAATTCCAATGCCCGACGACGGTGAACAGCGTAATCGTCGCGAGCGCCGGGGTCGACAGCGGAACGTAGATGCTCAGCAGAATCCGCCAGTCTCCCGCGCCGTCGATGCGAGCCGATTCGTTCATCTCGCGCGGCAGCCGCCGGAAGAAGTTCAGCAGCAGGATGATGTTGAATACCGGCACCGCCCCGGGCAGCACGAGCGCCCAGACGGAGTTGAGCAGGCCCAGGTTTTTGATCGTCAAATACCAGGGAATCAGTCCGCCGCCGAACAATATCGTGACGACGAAATACCAGACGTATAACGATCTCAGCCTGAAGTCCCGGCGCTCCTTGGACAACGGGTAGGCGCACAGCAGCGTCAGCGCCAGATTGATCGCGGTGCCCAGGGCGACCCGCTGCAGCGTTATGCCCATCGAGCGAAAAAATTGCCCCTGCGAAGCGACGTACTCGTAAGAGGCCCAGGTGAAATCGCGGGGCCAGAACAGCACGCTGCCCGCGGCCACCTGCACCTTCGAGCTCAGCGACAGCGCCAGCACGTGCAGAATCGGCAGAAAGCACAGCGCCGCCAGCATGGACAGCGCCGTATAATTGGCCAACCGGAAGCTTCTCTCGCTCCACGACGTTGTCTTGACCATCCGTCAGCCACTCCAATCAGAAAATTCGATAGTTGGCGTACCGGTACGCCAGTCCGTAGGAGACGGACACCAGCACGAACGAGACGAGCGACTTGAACAGGCCGAGCGCCGCCGATACGCTGAATTGATAGTCCTGCAAGCCGATCCGGTAGATCATCGTGTCCAGAATGTCGCCGCTCTCGTACACCGGCGGACTGTACAGGTTGAACACCTGGTCGAACCCGGCGTTCAGCACGTTGCCGAGGCTGAGCGTCATCATCAGCACGATGATCGGCGTCATGCCGGGCAGCGTAATGTGCAGCGTCTGCTTCCAGCGGTTCGCCCCGTCGATGACGGCCGCCTCGTACAGCGTCGGATTGATGCCGGTGAGCGCCGCCAAGTAGATGATCGTGTCGAACCCGAACTGCTTCCACGTATCGGACAGAATGAGCGTCCACGGAAACCATTGGTTATCCCCGAGGAAAAACACCGATTCCATGCCGAACGCTTGAATCAGCTGATTGACGATCCCCTTCAGCGAGAGCACGTCCATCAGAATGCCGGCAAGAATGACCCAGGAGAGAAAATAAGGCAAATAAATCAACGTCTGCACCGAACGCTTGAACAGCGCGCTGCGGATTTCGTTGAGCAGCAGCGCCGTCACGATCGGCACGATCAGGTGCAGGACGATTTTGGCCGTCGCGATGAACACCGTATTCCAGAGCACCCGGTTAAAGTCGGGCAGCTCGAAAATATACCGGAAATTCTCCAATCCGACCCATTCGGACTTCAAGAAGCCTTTGGTCGGGTAATACTTCTGAAACGAAATGATAATTCCGAACATCGGAACGTAGCTGAACAGGAACAGAAACAATACTCCCGGAAGCAGCATGATGTGGTTGGCGCTTTCCCGTCGCCAATTGCGGTTGAGCACGGCCGCTTTCACCTCCCGCCGCCGGGGAAGACGGACGCCGGGCGTCCGTCCTCCTCGAACGGGTCGTCTGTCTTTACTTGTTGCTCGCGTACCATTCGTTGACTTCCTGCGTAATCCGGTCCCCGCCGAGCTTTTTCCAGTTGGCCACGAAGCTGTCGAAATCGTCGATCGGCGCCGCGTCCATGACGATTTTCACGAACGTTTCGTTCTGCATTTTGCCCAGCGTCGACATCTTCTCGTCCGCCGTCTTCGTGGAGCCTCCGAAATATTTGTCGATGACGACCCCGTCCGGCTGCAGCTGGTACTGATCCCGAACCTCGAACGGGCTGACGGCCGGCTGATGAATCCACCACTGCTGCCATTTGTCGGGATCGGATCCGTCCGTTCCCTTGACGAGGTCGTAAGTGTCCTTCAGGCTTTCGTTCAGAGCGGACGGATCGCCGGACGCCAGCGCGTCCCGGACAAGCCGATAGTTATAGTCTTTGATATAGCCTTGGATCGGCGACAAGACATGCATCGCGTACTTGGCGTTGTCCACCCAGGCGTATTGCTTGTTGTCGCCGTTCGTGCCGAGCTCGTCGTCTCCGTACACTTTGCGAACGAACAAATTCATCATTTTTACCGCCGCCTCCGGGTTGGAGAAGCCCTTCTTCACGACGTGGAAGCCGCCGACGGAGACGCCGACGCTGGGCTTGGCGGGCGTGCCGTCGATCGAAGGCAAGGGAAGCGCGATCCAGGACGCGCTCGGATCGTTCTTGATCAGATCCGCCGCGATGAGCGCCGATTCGGAGATCGTGCCGTAGAAAATGCCGAGCTTGCCGGACACGACGTCCTCCTTCAGCCGGTTGTAATCCTTTGTCCCGAATTCCCGGTCGATCAGCCCGTCCTTGTACATCGACTGCAGCTTGGCCAGCGCTTCCTTCATTTGCGGAGCGATGCTGCCGTAGGCGAGCTGGCCGCTGCCGTCCTCGATCCAGATGTCCGGATAAGCATGGAAGCCGTTCAGGAAGCCTCCCATGGAACCGCCGCCCATCGTGGCGCTCAGAATGCCGAGCCCGAGCGTATCCGGCTTGCCGTTGCCGTCCGGGTCTTGCTTCACGAACGCGTCGGCGACCTGTACCAGCTCGTCGATCGTCTTCGGCTCGGGCAGATTCAGCTTTTGCAGCCAATCGGAGCGGACGTACAGCGTCAGCAGCGAATCCCGCGGATCGCCGCCGTATTGCGGAATCGCCATCAGCCTGCCGTCGTAAGTGGCCATCTTCTGGGCAGGGGCCAGCGCTTCGGCGACCTGCTCCTTCAAATAAGGCATCGCGTAGCGATCGAATACGTCCGTCAGATCTTCGACCATGTCCGCTTCGACGAGCTGGTTCAGCTGCTTCTTGGAGACGACCATCAAATCGGGAATGTCCCCCGAAGCGATCGTCACGTTCATCTTGTTGTCGTACTGCGTGGAGTCCACCATCCAGTTCCATTTCAGGTTGACCCCGAGCGTCTCCCGGTACAGCTTCGTCCAGCGGTTGTCGTTGTCCCACGTCTCGCCGTCCGGGAACGTCGCCCAGCCCGCCGTGGCCAGAACGGACGTCATCGTTACCGGCGGTTCGATCTTCCCGAACGGATCGGCGTCCCCGGCCGGAGAAGCCTCCTCCGAACCCGCCGCCGTCTTCGAAGGAGCCGGCGCGCTTGGCGACGCCCCGCCGTTTCCGCCGTCGCCCCCGCTGCATGCCCCTAGCACGGTTGCCGCCAGCATGACCGCCAGCAGCGCGCTCCATCCCTTTTTCAATCGCATCGTTGTGCCCCTTTCCGTGTTTCGAATATGGGTTTCGTGTGGCAACCCGATTATAGCAACGCCCGTTCGGGCCGCTCTATTCCAAAGATTCGACTTTGCATTGCACCTTTTTGCTTGCACGGACGAGGGGCGGATGCCCGCGATTGCACTTTTTCGACTCACCTGCGGCCTCGTGCGGCAGCTTCTCTCCATTCCTGCGGCGTAACGCCCGCCGCTTTCTTGAACACCCGGTAAAAATATTGCACCGAGGCGAAGCCGGCCGCGGCCGATATGTCCTGAATGCGATTGCGCGGGTCGGCGAGCAGCTCCTTGGCCAGGCGCAAGCGGCGATCGGTAATGTACTCGGCGAGTCCGACTCCGTTCTTCTGCTTGAACAGGCGCGACAGGTAAGAGGAGTTATGTCCGGCATTCTCGGCGATGGCGGTCAACGAAATGTCGTCCGCCAGATGCTCCTCGACGAACGCCTTCACCCTGGACATCAGCTCGTCCTCGCTCTGGCCCCGCAGCCGCTCGCGGAAATCGAAGATCGATTGTCCGCACCGCTTCAAATAGGCGACGGCCTCGTCCGGAGCTTCCCGCAAGTCGGGACGGATCAGCCTGCCGGCATCCCAGCGCTCGTCCGTGCCCGTTAATCTCTGCTCGCGCGTATGAAACGACAGCAGCACCGATGCCGCCATGTAATAATGCTTCTCCAGATGCGCGGCATCGCGCGCGTCGAGCAGCTCTTCCAGCAGCTCCAGAAACGGCGCGCGGCGGTTGTTCTCGATCATCGAAGCGAGGCTCCCGATCAAATTCGCGGCGTCCCGGGGATAAGCGCCTTCCCGCTCTTCCGGACGCCGCTGATCGACGACCAGCGCTTCGCGCCCCGAGCCGAGCCCCCATAGCATGCTGCCCTTCAGCGCGGCGAACTTGCGCCCCAGCCCGTCCCACGCGGCCGGAGTATCGGCCATGGCGACGGACAGCTCCAGCTTCAGCAGGTCCTTGCACGCTCCCTGGATCAGCTCGAACGTGCCTTGAAGAAAACGGACGATCATGCTCCACGTATCCTCCCGCACGCGCGGCGGACTGTCCGGGTGCAAGCCCTTCGGCTGAACGAGCCACAGCACGTTGTAAGGATCGAGCGGGACCGACAGGGCGGCGACCGTGGCGTCCAAATATTCTCCCGCGATATTGCGGATCGAGTACAGCAGCAGGTAACGGTCGTAGTGGGTCAGCTCCGCCTTCCATTCGTCGATGCGGCAGACGACCGGAAGCACGGGCATTGCGGACTGCAGAGGAAGCTGCAGCTCGTCGAATTGGCGCGCCAGCTCGCGTTCGGCGAGACGCTCCCCATGAAGCAGCTGCCGGACGAAATCCTGCTGCAGCGCTTCGGAGGCGGCCTTCATCTGCTGCTTCGACTTGTCGATCAGCCGCTGGATTTCGATCTCGTCCTTCAGCTTCTCCAACGCCTTCTCCACCGCTTCGATCAGCCGTTCGTCCCCGTCGGTCTTCAGCACGTAGTCGATCGCGCCGCCTCGGATCGCCTGTTGGACGTAATCGAAGTCGTTGAACCCGGACAGGAAGATCAGCTTGCAGCGCGGCCAGTAACGGGCGATTTCGCGCTGCAGCGTCAGGCCGTCCATGCCGGGCATGCGGATGTCGGAGACGACGATGTCGACCTTCGTCCGCTTCAGCCATTCCAGCGCCTCCCTGGCCGAATACGCTCCGACGGGCTCCAGATCGAGATGCGGAAGCTGGCGGAACACCTCCAGCAAGCCTTCCACCACGTAATCCTCGTTATCGACGATAAGCAATCGGTTCATGGACCGTTAACCCCTTTCTTCCGCGGGAAGCCTGATTTCCGCGCGCATGCCCCCAAGCTCGCTGCGGGAGACGCGCAGGCCGAACGCCGGCCCGAATTTCAGCGCCAGCCTTCGGTGTACGTTCAGCACGCCGGTCGTCTCGATATCCTCCGCCGACGATTGCAGCCGCTCCGCAAGCTCGGCCAGCTTGTCGTCCGTCAGCAGATCGCCGTTGTCCTCGACGATGAGCGACAGCGTTCCGGACGGTCCGTCCCGGACGACCGAGAAGCGAAGCGTTCCGCGGCCGTCCAGCTCCTCCAGGCCGTGAACGAAGGCGTTCTCGACGATCGGCTGCACGATCAGCTTGGGAACGAGCCGATTCTCTTCCTCCGGCGGCAGCTCCTCCCACTCGATCGTCAGCTTGTCGCGGAATCTCATTTTCAGAATGTCGGCATACGTGCGGGCGTGATCCGCTTCCATCTTCAGCGTGGCCTCTTCCCCGCCGCTGCGGGTAATGTATTTCAAGTAATCGCCCAGCAGGCGCGTATACCGCTTGACGCTGTCGGTGTCCTCGTCCTGGGCCATCCGGTGAAGCCGGTAATAGGCGTTATAGAGAAAATGGGGATTGATCTGCGCCTGCAAATGCTTCAGCTCCGCCCGCTGCGAGCGCAGTCCCTGCTCGTAGACGTCGCGGATGAGCGACTGGATCGTGCCGACCATGCGGTTGAACTGCTCGTAGAAATAGTCGATCTCGTCGCGGCTGCGCGACTTGAGCTGCACGTCGAACGAGCCCTCGCTTACCTTGCGGAAAGCCCGGACTAGCCGCTGAAGCGGCCGTTGAAGGAACAGGTAAATCCAGTAGGCGAACAGCAGCACGATCACGACCGCGGTGGCGATCAGGACGCGAAACCACCAATGATAGCCGGAGAGCGGCTTAAGCACGATCTCCTCCGGCATGTACATCGTCAGAGCGAAGCCAAGCGCCTCCGAGCGCTCGTAGGCGGCGATGTAATCCCGTTTGTCGACCGTCGTCACGTTCCGCCCGGACGCTTCGGGATGCGACTGCGGCATCTCCGCCATCAGCCGCTGGAAGCGGTCGTTGCTGTCGTCCCCCGACAGCAGCCAGTCGCTCTCCAGCCCCGACAAAATCGCGTTGCCCCCGTTCTCGGTCAGCATGCGGGACAGAATCGACTTGATTTTGCGCTCGTCGAGCGTGACGATCAGCCAATAGGCCGGCAGTTCGTCCTCGTAGGTGCCCGTCGGAAAGCGTTCGGCTTGAACCAGCTTCCCGTTCCATACGAGAACGGGAGCGGCTTTCCGGTTCATCAGCTCATGAATCGCGGCATCCTCGGACAAAATCGTATAGGCGATGCGGTTCGGGCGAATAATCTTCTGCTCGGAGGTTAGATAGAGCGCCGCATCCTCGATATAAGCGCTGGACGTTTTCAACGTCTGCATCTTCTTCTGCATGGCCCGCACCTCGACGCTTCGCTCGTAGTCGGTCATGACCGGCGACATCGTCGTGAACCGCTGGATATCCTCGTCGAAGATATACTCCCGCTTCAAATCGACGATATGCTCCAAAGCGGTGCTCAGTTCGGCGGTATAGAAATGAACCCGCGACGACAGCGAGTTCTCGATTTCCCTGCGGATCGTTTTCTCTCCGTTTACGACAAGCTGCGAGCCGACGACCAGAATCGGCACGATCGCCGCCATGAAGACGAGCACGATTTTCGGATATAAGCCGATGGACAGCACGTTCGCGCCGGCAAACGGTTTCAACAAGTTCAAGACGGCCAAGCCTCCCCCGGAAAACGAAAAGCCTTTGGAAACCGGGAGCGGTATTCCAAAAGCTTTTTTAATATTATAGCAAACCCCTTTATGGGCATCCGTTATAAATATTTTACTTTTTCGTTGTACGTTTTTGCGGTGCGGCGGAATCGGGCGCTCGCCCGTCATCGGAAAAGAGCCGCTCTCGCGGCGAATTCTCGCTGCGGAGCGGCTCCTCGACTCTTACTTTGGCGATGGATTCCCTTCTTCTTCCTCATCTTCGAGCTCGGCCAATTCGCTCTCGTCGTCGGGCTCTTGCTCGTCCGGCATAGGGATGTAATCGTCATCGTCGACCTCGCAGCCGGGGTCGAACGCTTCGGGAGGCAGCTTGTCCGCCGGAGCGGATGACGAAGTCGAAGCCGTCGTCTTCTCCAGCGTCCGCAGTCCCCCGCGCAGCAACCCCATCTGCGGCATCGCGTTCCGCCGCAGTCCGGATCTTAGCCGCATCAGCGTCGCCAATTCGCGATCCGACTCGTTCGGCTCCCGCTGGGCGGAGGCGACGTCCGTCATCCGCAGACGGTCCCGGAACGTATCGAGCAACGCCTTTTTCTTCTTGACCGCGAAGCCTCGCGCTTCCTCCACCGTACCGGCTTCGGGTGCTCTTTTGACCCGTTTTCTGACGGGGCCGTCGGACAGCTCGTCTCTCAAGATGGAATCCTCTACCGCCTGGAACTGGTGGACCGCTCCCGCCCCGGTCGAGCTGATCGATCCGGGGAGGTTGAACGCTTTCGTCCTCGAATCGCCGTCATCCGGGTCTTCCGTCTTCCTCTTGCGTTTCTTTTTCTTGACCTCGCGCTCCTCCGAGCTCCCGAACGCTTCCTCGAACGATTTCGGCGTTGCGGTCGTATGGGCTTGATTGGCGATTTCCATATTGCTGGCCGCTCCCATGAGCGGGGAACGCTGCACTTCCGAGAGATTCGTAATGGTCGGAACCGACATCAGCTCCCGTTCATGCCCCTCGAAGCCTGCCGGCACTTTCTCTCCGCGGTTAACGGCATCGAGCGCCCTCCATACGTCCTGCGTGCTCGTGCTTGGAGACGTCATGCCTTGAAGATGCTCGGCCTCTCGCGGATAGGGCGTGAACTTGCCGCCGGCATCGTAGAAATGCTGTTCTTTCTGTTGGCCGCGCTGGTTTTTGCCTTGTATTCTGCCCAATCTGAGCTTCTTTTCCCGTGCGGAGGGGGAAGCGGCGTCAAGCCGAACGTAACCGTGCGAACGGCCTTGGCTTCTCGCCTCTTTTACCAAAGCGGCCCGATCGGAAGGATCGCGCAGCTCCGCCAGACGTCTCCCGTCCTCCTCCCGGTTCAGATGGGGGAACCGCTCCCGATCGCTCGCGCTAGATGCGTGCGAATACCCGGACAACAGATCGCGGTTGAACTCCTGGATCAACGGCGCCTGAGGCAGCTGATATTGGAAGCCCGCCGAACTGACGCTGAACGTATTCGCCGAAGGCGTCGACGCGGAAGGCACCGTGCCGATCATGCTCAACGCCTGTTGATTGCCCCCCGTCCGCTGCATTTCCAGCAGGGCGTCGCTTACGGCCGATGACGACGCGGAAGAGGCCGTCTTTTTGGCCGGCGTCTTCGTTTTTTTCTCATCGCTCTTTCTTGGCATCCCGTTTCCCTCTCATTCCCTTAACGCCTTAAACCAGCTCTCCACTTCTCTCAGTGCCGCCTTGTCCGACAGAATGCCGTCGTGATCGCTGTCCCGAATCAGGGCGACTTTCGCGCGGCCGCATTCCGCGAACATCGGCGCGTATTGTCCCGGCAGGAACACCTCGTCCTTCTCCCCGACCAGCACGAGCGTCGGCTGGGTCATAGCCTGCAGATTTTTCCGGTATTTGGCTTTCGGCATTCTAGACTTCATCAGCCTGTAGCTGAGCTCGAGCGTCTCGCGGCCGTGCCGGCTTTCGAGCGGCTTATCCCTGCGAAGCACGATGCATCCGTTCCAGAAACGCAGCCCGATCGCGTTCAGCGCGGACAAGAGAGTTATTCGGAATTTATCCGCCTGCGTGTCGCTCCACGGCTCCTTCTTGTGGTTAATCGGAGCGTCGGGATGGACGGCGGGCGCCAGCAGCAAATAACCGCCGATCTCTCCGGCAAGCCGGCGCCGGGCAAGACGGATGACGTTCCCTCCTCCTCCCGAGTGGCCTGCCAGAATAAACTCCGGTTTCGCGGCCGAGCGACTCCGCAGCCAGCTCATCAGATCCTCCAGATCGTGGTCGTGCTGCCCGACGTAATCCACGTCTCCCCGGCGAACCGGATGGAAGCCGTAGCCTCTTAAGTCCGGCACGACGACTTGCGCCAACCCTTTGCCCGCTATGAAATCGGCCAGCGGATGCAAATACAGCCCGTCTTCCGAAATCCCGTGAAGCAAAATGACCACTTTATCCGCTTTCGCCTTATAATGGCGGTAGCATAACGACTTGCCATCCCGCGCCTCGTAAGTCTGAATGGACGGCAGCGCATTCTCGGACATGACGATCCCCCGACGGTCAACTCATTCGCGGCGCTTCCCGCGCGCAAATGGATACGTTATTTCGCCTATTGTAACATAATCGGACAAAAATTTCCTCGAAACTAGGTCCATAGACTTATATGAAGGCAGCGGTTTATACCAAAATCGGGGAACGGTCATCGCATGCAGAAAAGAAGGGGCTGCCCCGTAAGCACTTTAAGTTGCTATTCAAGCAACTCTGCTTACGGGACAACCCCCTCCATTGCAGGTTGACGCTGCCTTTCGGCTATTTCGCCAAGCCGGCGTTCGCCGACGGCTCCAGCCTTTCTTTCAGAAAAGCCGGCAGGGAGAAGCAGCGACGCACAAGCTCCTGGTTCGCATACGACGCGGTTTTATCGAAACGGATTCGTTCCGGGGCGGGAAGCTCTCTCTTGGAGCCCAGCGTAAAGCTCCACAAGCCTCCCGGATAAGTCGGAACGACGGCCGTATATAGGCGGGTGTAAGGGAAAACGCGCCCGATTCGGCGATACGTCTGCTCCATAATGTCGCCGTGGAAAATCGGGGACTGACTCTGGCAAACCATGAGTCCGCCTTCGCGCAGCGCTCGGTGCAGGCTTTCGTAGAAGGCCGGCTCGAACAGCATTTGCGCCGGTCCGACCGGATCGGACGAATCGACGATAATGACGTCGTATTCGGCGGACAGCCGCTTGGCGAAGTCTACGCCGTCGACGTAATAGTAATTGACTCGCGGATCGGACAGGTTGCCGGACACCTCCGGCATGTAGCGCTTGCTGGCCCTCACGACCGCTTCGTCGATCTCGACCAGATCGATCCGCCGGACGCTCTCGTACTTGGCCGCTTCCTTCGCGGCTCCGCAATCTCCTCCGCCGATGATCAGCACGTCCTGGGGACGCGGGTGGACCGATAACGGAACGTGGGTAATCATTTCGTTGTAAATATGCCCGTCCTTCGAGGTCGTCTGAACGACGCCGTCGAGCACGAGCATGGGACCGAAGTCGAACGAATCCAGCACCATCACGTGCTGAAACGGACTCGCTTCCTCGAATAACACTTCCTTGATGCGGTAGCTGATTTTCAAATTGTCCCTCTCGTCCTCGGTCAACCACAGTGTACCCTGTGAGTTATGAATATACTTTGGTAACCGTATCAATTTTCAACCTCCCCAAAAATGTAATCCTTTCTATTGTATCAAAAATTCGTCCAAGGGTGATTGAACGGCCGAAAAGGCCGCGAAAACGAATAGAGCCCCGGGTTTACCGGGACTCGTCCTCATCCTTCCGCTCTTCGATTTCCTTATCCGTTCGGGCGTCCGCCGGCGCCGCCGGCTCCTTGACCCAGAAGGCGCCCTCGGCCGCCCGGATCAGCAGCCAAACCAGCCAGCGTTCGAGGCCGATCGCCGTCTGCGATTCCGGCTTCGCCCCGGCGGGCCGCTCGTCATTCGGCGACCGGTAGAGCTTCGTATCCGGACCGATCGCAACGGCCATTCGATCGAGCCTCTCGAACGGACCGGCCAGCGTATCGCGCGAAGATACCCAGACGGCGCCTTTCGCCGTTGAAATTTCCACCCAGTCGCCTTTTCGTCTGAGTGCCTCGTAACGGCCCGGACCCGGCTTGGTCACGAGCTTCGAGCGTAAATCCGGGTAACGATAGCCTTGCTCCGCCGCGGTCAGGCGGACCTCCTCGTTCAACTCGTCGACGGTCTGCCGCTGCAGCCACAGGGTATACCCCTCCATGGCGAGCATCCATGGGGTATCCTTCTGCTGCTTCCAAATCCGATCCCATTCCGACAGAGAGACATTGGTCGGACCCGCGCCACGCCCGAGCTCCGGCGTCAGTCCCGGCCGTCCGAATTCCTGAATGAACCAGTCGGTAAACCCGCCTCCGGAAGGATTGGCCTGAGGTTCGAAGAGGCGGTAGCCCGTCATCGCGGAATACGCGAGGGCGATCTCCTTGTCGCGCCGGACGTTTTCCGGAGCGGTTTTATAGTTCCAATACAGAATTTCGCCGGAGGAATGATAAGCGACCGCGAGCTCCGGCACGGAAGCCAGCGTCAAATCGTACATCGCTTTGGCTTCCTTGGCTTGCAGCGGCTTCTTCCCTTTATAGTTCATATAAGCGGGGCCGCTCCCGGGATTATGAATGTCGTCCCAATCGGCCGGATAGGAACGGTTCAGATCGATGCCTTTGCCGTTGGCCTTCCACCGCTTGAAGTTTCGGCTTCCTCCGTTCATCCGAACGAGCGCGGCGCGCGCGTCGGGCGGAAAGGCCTCCGGACCGGATTGCTGAAGCGTAACGCCGTCGGGATTCACCATCGGCACGAACCGGAAAGTGACGCGATCGAGCAAGTCCTTCGCCCGGTAACCCCCGAATACGGAGGAGCCTTGTTCATATTGGCGGGCCATCGTTTCCAGCTGCATCATGGCGTTGATCGTCGTGATCCATTCCCGCGCATGGTGGGAGCCCATCACGAGAATAACGGCAGGTCCGCGTCCGAGATCGGCCGTCCACAGCTCCCGCCCGTACTCGCTGGAACCGGCGGAACTTAGCTTGATGAGCTCGGGATAGCGGGCGGCGAGCTTCTTAAGATCGCGGCTCATTACGGAATAAGAATAGATCTGCTTAGGATCGACGATCGTTGGAGCGGAAGTTTCCGCGGCAGTTTCCGCGGCGTTCGTTGCAGCCGTACCGTCAAACGCGATAAAAATAGAGATAAATAGCAGAGCCGTGCACAATCGGAGGCAAAGTCGTTTGAACCGAAGCATCTTTCTCGAATCTCCTAAAATCAAATTTTTCGATAAGGAGATAGGATTCGACAATTTCCGAGGGAACTCCTTCCTTTCGGATAGATTCGCTTGAACGGAGCGCGCCGCTATGATTCAATGGGCTTAAAAGGAGGGACGGGCCATGTGCGGACGATTTACGATCGTGGTGACGATCGAGGAGCTGATCGGGCGTTATCTGATCGAGCAGCCGATGACCGGATACCCTACGCCCCGTTACAACGTGGCCCCCATGCAGGATGTGTGGGCGATCATTCATGACGGACGGAAGAACCGGCTCGGAGAGCTTCGCTGGGGACTTGTCCCTTCCTGGGCCCCGGACGACAAAGTCGGGAGCAAGATGATTAACGCCCGGGCGGAGACGCTGATGGAGAGGGCTTCGTTCAAAACGCTCGTCGGGAGGAAAAGAGCGATCATTCCGGCGGACGGTTTCTACGAGTGGAGAAAAGAAGGCAGTCGCAAGCAGCCGATGCGCATTACGATGAAGGACGGGGCTTTGTTCTCGATGGCGGCACTGTACGACACGTGGCAGGCTCCGGACGGACGCAAGCTCAGCACGTGTACAATCATCACGACGGCCCCGAACCGTCTGATGGCCGACATTCACGATCGAATGCCGGCCATCCTGAGTCCGGAGGACGAAGCGCCGTGGCTGGATCGGGGCAACGGCGACATTGAAGCGCTCTTGGCGCTGCTGCGCCCGTATCCGGCGGAACGAATGCGCGCGTACCCGGTGTCCCCGATCGTCGGCAACGTGAAGAACGATTCGGAGGAGTGCATTGCGGAGCAGCCGGCCTTGTTCTGACGGCCTCGGAAGAAGCTTGCCTCCGACGGTCTGAGAAAAAGGCGTTCCCTGCCGCACTCGGCAGGAACGCCTTTTCGTCGGCTATTACAAGCCTTTGACCATCCCTCCGTCAACAAGCAAGGCTTGTCCGGTCACGTAGGCGTTGGCGAACGAGCCGTAGAAGACGGCATGCCTCGCGAACTCTTCCGGCGTCCCCGTGCGGCCGAGCGGAATCAGCTTCGCGGCTTCCGCCCGGACGTCCTCGACCGTCCGTCCCTGATCCGCCGCCTTCTTGGCGTCGAGCTCGGCGATCCGGTCGGTTCCGATCCGGCCCGGAGCGACGGTGTTGACGAGAATTCCGTCCTTCGCCAGCTCCGTCGCCAAGCTCTTCGTCAGAGCGTAGACGCCCGCGCGGAACACGTTGGACAAGATCAAGCCGTCGATCGGCTGCTTGATGGAGACGGACGTCAGATTGACGATCCGCCCTCCGCCCGCCGACTTCATGAACGGCAGCGCCTCGCGAATCATGCGGATCGTGCTCAGCAAGCTCAGCTCGAAGCCTTGCGTCCAGTCCGCGTCTTCCAAATCCGAGAAGAATCCCCCGCGAGGGCCGCCGGCATTCGCGACGAGCACGTCCAAGCCGTCCGCCGTTGCGGCTGCCGTACGGATCGCATGACTGACGTCCTCTCCTTTGGACGCGTCCATTTCGATCATGGATACTTCGACCCCCGTCCGTTCCCGGATGTCGTCGCGCGCCTCGACCAGCCTTTCCAGGCTTCGGCTCGCGATCGTCACCTTAGCCCCTTCCTTCGCGTATTGCAGCGCCACGGCTTTGCCCAAGCCTTTGCTGGCCGCCGCCACGAACACCGATTTCCCCGACAGCATTAAATCCATGCTCCGTCGCACCCTTTCTTGTCAGCCGATTGCTGAGATTATTCGAGCTGCCTACAGCTTAAGTTAAGAGTGCCATAGGGATCGCTCCGACGCAATAAGCCCGGGGTTGCGGGTCCGCCTTCGGTCCAATCTTCGGCCCGTCGCCGGGCCGCCCCCCGGGAAGTCCCCGGATCCCGCGCCTGCGCTTGACACTCCTTCCAAAGTCCGGTATATTGAAGCAACAATACGATATTTTACCACTTACGACGGAAGCACCCGTAAGCAAGGCTGAGCCAGCCTTCTTGCGGGTGCTTTTTGCCGTCCACCACAAACCCAAGGGAGGAATCCGCCATGCCGTCGCAAATCCCGTTTCGCCTCGCTCCGCTCGCCTTGCTCCTGATTGCTCTGATCGTCGCCCTTCCCGCCGGCGTCTCCGCCGCGGCTATCGAACTGACCTCGTCGCTCAAAGCCTCTCTCGATAAGACCGCGGCTTCCGACGCGAAGAAGGGAGCCAGGCTGCGGGAGCTGTATGCCGAGCTCGCCGCCCAGCTCAATGCGGACAAAGAAGCCGCGGCCAAAATCAAGTCGCTGCAATACCGCAACGAAGAAGCCGCCATCCTCGTCCGCAAGCAAATCCGCGAGATCGACGCCGCCAAAGTAAGCCGATCGGCCGCGGAAGTCCAGCAGGCGAAAACCCGCTATAAGCCTTTATTCGATAGCTATACGGCTCTCAATAAGCAGCTTTCGCTGGCCAAATCCTTAAAGAACAAAACCTTGAGAGGCATCCTGAGCCTTCAAGCCGATGCGATGAAGCTGTCCGTTCAAATCGCCCGCGAGGACATCAAGAGAAAAGAGGCCGCCCACACGG
>JAEZZE010000389.1 GCA_023418755.1 Bacillota bacterium
GGGCGCGAGACACTTCGCCGGCCGTCATCGGGGCGGCCTGTCGGCTCCTTGTTCCGCCTTCCCACTCGGACATGCCCGGTATGACGTTAACAACGGCGAATCCATGCTCTTGAAGCATCCGGCACGCCATTGCGCTCCTTCTCCCGGTACGGCATACGACATAGGTCTCTTGGCTTCGGTCCAGCTCTCCGAGCCGCTTCTCCAGTTCGCCGAACGGAATGGAGACGGAGCCGGGGATGTGGCCGAAGGCAAACTCCGCGGGCTCGCGAACATCCAGAATCGTCGGCTTTCCCTCGTCCGCGGAGGAATCGAGCAGGCCTCGAAGCGCCTCGTTCCCGATTTCCGGAGTGAAACGCTCATCATCGCGCTCCTCTTCGGCCGATGCTTTGCGAATATAATGCTTCAGCACCTCCTCGTCGCGCAGCGTGCCTAAATACTGGTGTCCGGTGCCCTTGGCCCAGCCTTGCAGATCCGCTAAGGAGCCTTCATCCGTCGCCTGGACCTCGATAACCTCTCCCGGCTTCAACGTTCCTATCGCTTGCTTCGTTCTGACGACGGGCATCGGGCAAGCCAACCCTTTGCAATCCAACACGTGATTCGCGACGACTGAACGCGCCATTTTCCAATCCCCCTTTCAGATATACCCTATTGGGTATTATGAAGAGTATAAAATTATACCCCATGGGGTATGTAAATGATAATAAAGGGAAACCGCGCATTTGTCAACGCTCATTCGCAACGCTCATTCGCAAAGCCGGGTCCGTAACCCGGAATCCGCATTCCGCAATCGCCGAGCAATGCCACGCCAAGCAGCGTATTTTTCCGGTTTGCGGACGACGGGCCGCAAACCGGAATCGCGCTACTCGATGAAGCGAACGTGACGCAGCAGCCGTGTCAGAAGCACGGCCGCCTGAGCCCGTGTAGCCGTCGCCGACGGAGCGAACGTGCCGTCCGCCATGCCGGAGACAAGGCCCGCGGCCGCCGCTTGGGCCACCGAATCCTGCGCCCATGGGGAGATCGCGTTCCGATCCGGGAAGGCGTCCAGTCCCGCGCCGTCCGGATTCGCCGCGTTCCCCTGCCCGCCCGCGACCGACAAAGCCTTCGCGATCATCACCGCCATCTGCTCGCGGGTGATCCGCTCGTCCGGCGCAAATCGTCCCTGCGCCGTACCGTTGACCAATCCGGCGTTCGCCGCCGCTTCCACGAAGGGCGCGTACCAAGATCCTGCAGAAACGTCAGAGAATTGCGAGCTTCCGCCATCCGGGCTCGCCGGCAAGCCCAGCCCTCGAACGAGCAGAGCGGCGAATTCCGCCCGCGTCACGTCCGCGTCAGGCGCGAACCGGCGATCCGACAGGCCGCGGACGATCAGCTTGGACGCAAGCAGCTCGACGTCCTGCTTCGCCCAATGCCCGTCGAGGTCGGCGAACGCGGCGCTGCTCGTTGCAAGCACAGCGTATATGCCGTCTTTCGGAGAGCTTATCGCGATCTCCCGTTTGCCGTCCTGGCGCAACGCAAGCACCGCCGGTACGAAAGAGACCGTTCCGGCGACCGGATCGTAGCGGACGGCCGTCCAGCTCTCCAATCGGCTGTTCTCTTGCAGCACGATGGCGCGAACCGTATCCGTTATTCCGGGATCGCCAAGATTTGCGCGGCGGCCGGCCGCCGACTCGGCGGAAATTCGGTAAGCGACGGCATTTCCGATCACTTGGGCGCCGTTCGCGGACGCCGCTCGTCCAAGTTCCTGCCCCATCTGTCCGGCAATCCGCTCCATCTTTACGTTAACGTTCAAATCCTTTGCCTCCGCTCCGATCCGCGCCGCCAGCCCTTTCAAATCCAGCGCTCCGACGACGAGTCTGAAGCTGGAGCCGCTGAGCCGCACCTCGATGACGGCGTTCGGAACGGCCGCGTCCGTTCGCGCCAGCCACTCGGCCGGCAGCGGCACCCGAACCTCTCGTTCGGAATCGTTCGCCGCGATCGTCAGCTTCGGCTTGGAGGCTTGCCGCAGTAAGCTTAGCGCATCATCCAGCGTCCCTTGGTCGAGGTCGACCCGTTCCGCGAAATCTCCTTCCGACCTAGCGACCTTCTTGACCCAATCCGCGTCGACCGTCAGGATCACCCCGCCATCGGCATCCATGGCGACCGCCTTCTTGCTCGTGTCCGTGCCCGTGTCCGGAGCGGCTGCCGGCCCCGAAGACGAACCCGAGCTTGAGCTTGACGGAGTCCGGTATAGGGACACGTCGTAGAAGTTCTGCGCCCCGTTCAACGCCGTAACGACGACGCGGAGCGCGTTCGTTCCCTCGCGAAGCGCGAGCCGGCCGCTTGGAGAACCGCTGGCGACCGTCTGCGGAGCGCCGCCGTTGACGCTCGCTTCAATCGTATCCCCGGCATTCGCCGCAACGGGCGTGACGGTAACCCCGGATATGCCGGTTGCGACGCGAGCCGCATAGTTGAACGTGCTTCCCGCGAACGCGGGGTCCAGTTCTCCCGCCGAGAGCGAAAGCCCACTCAGCACCGCGGACGAAGCGTTCACCCGAAAGCGGTTCGAAGTCGCGTTCGCAGGATTGCCGCTACCGTCCTTGGCCCGCACATGCAAATACCATTCCCTTTCGAGCCCGCTCTTCGACAGCGTCTGTCCGTTAGAGAACGAGTTCCAGCCGGAGAAGGGAGCCGCCGGGTCGGTCGACCATACATACTGCAGCGTCGAAGCGTCCATACCGCCGCCGGTGTCGCTTACGGTCACTGTAGTGGATGCGGAATAAACCCAGTCCTCGCTGCCGTTCGTTCCGAATAAGATCGACGGCGGAGGCGGACTCGTCGTATCCACCTTAAAGGCAAGCATCCCTCCGACCGCCGTGTTGCGGCTGTCCTCGGCCGTAACCGTAATCGTATAGTCTCCGTCACCCAATCCGGAAAGCGAAAACTTGCGGTTGATCGGCAGCGAGTTGCCGCCGTCGGAGATCGCTCCATAGGTCGCGCTGATGACGGAAACGTTCAAGCTGTCGCGAACGTCGTACTTGACGGACAGCGGTTCTCCCTCCGCTTCGTGAAACAGGCTCCCCGTCACCGAAAGCGTATCCTGTCCCGGATGCAGACTGTACGTCGTCGCGGCCAACGGATCGACGGCGATCCCCATTCCGAAGGCCCGCAAATACGGATACAATTCGCCGGGACGGAAGCCCCACACCGCCGGGTCCCAATCGGCAAAAGGACCGGACTCCTTCATTTCCTCCGTCGTCATTCCCGTTCCGCCGGCGCTGCTCGTCCAGCCCGTGGTGTCTTTATTCCAGTAGGACCGCGGAGAGGAGCTGCCGCCGTCGCCTCGACCGATCAGCCCCCCGGTAGAGCCGGAGTCGGAGCTAACGCTCCCCAGCGCATACGAATCCTGAACGACGGACGTCGACGAGGCATAGCCCGTCAATCCCCCGGCTTCGCCGCCGTCCGCATGAATGCTGCCGGCCGCGAAGGAGTTGCGAATCGTACCGGTATTCGTGCCCGCCAGACCGCCGACTCTGGCCCATCCTCCGACATGAACGATCGCATACGAATCGAGAATACTGCCCTGGCCGACAACGACGCCGACCAGTCCCCCCGCGTTGCTCTGCAGGGCATCCGCTTTGCCGGTTGCATACGAGCTTTCGACCTTTCCGGCGATCAGATTGCCCGCTACGGCTCCGACCGTTTCTTTCCCCCTAATTTGCACGTCGATCAGACGAATGTTAAACAGATGTCCTTCGCTTCCCGGAGAACCGATTCGCCCGAAAAGACCGACGAAGCTCATGGATGGCCGGTCGATCGTCAGATTGCGGATGACGTAGCCGTTCCCGTCCAGCGTTCCCGTGAAAGGATTGACGTCATCATCCACGGCGCCGATCGGCATCCACCCGCCGACATCCGGTCCGTCCCCGTCGTAATCGTATCCGGCCAGATCGATATTCGCTCCCAGCCGGTAATGAGCCGACAGGTCAAGGCTGATATCGGACAGCCCGGCGGCATCCGTAACGACGTAAGGACAGACCGCCGTACCGTCCCCCTCCGGACTGCATGCCGCATGAGCTTCCTCCGCCCGCCATATCATCGGAAACGCCTGAAAAACCAACATAAAAATAAGCGCATACAGAAACGTCTTTTTCATCGTTCGCATTCCCTTCCGCGGATTCTATCGAACAAGGGCGAAACTTTACAATTATTAGTATAAACTAGCAAGCCCGGAGTTTGAAGACGTTCGGTAATTCCGGTTGAAATGAATCCCCTCGATCATTGTCTTTCCCGATAAGGGGCGGAGCCCCCGAATGTTCCAAGCACACTCCAACCGGTTCCCACATATACATAGGGTGGTGAAATCTTTGTTCAAGACAGGGGGGCTTGGCTCAGCATGATGCGCGATGAGGAACGACTTGAGCTGGAGACGGCGATCGGGGACATTACGGGAATCGCGGAAAAGTTCGGGCTCGATTTCTATCCGATGCGATACGAAATCTGCCCGGCGGACATCATTTATACCTTCGGCGCGTACGGGATGCCGACGCGTTTCAGCCATTGGAGCTTCGGAAAGACGTTCAACCGGATGAAGATGCAGTACGATCTCGGTCTCAGCAAAATTTACGAGCTCGTCATTAACTCCAATCCCTGCTACGCTTTTCTGCTGGACGGCAACTCCCTGGTGCAGAACAAGCTGATCGTCGCCCACGTGCTCGCCCACTGCGACTTCTTCAAGAATAACGCCCGCTTCTCCGTCTCCAACCGCAATATGGTCGAGAGCATGTCCGCCGCGGCGGAACGCATCAGCGGATACGAGATCGAATACGGCGCCGCGGAGGTCGAACGCTTCCTCGACGCGGTCATGGCGATTCAGGAGCATGTCGACCCCGTCATCCGCAAGCCGTACGGCCTCGACCGGAAGCATTATATGGAAGCGCAGCAGCGCCGCGAGAAGAAGGAGCGGAGCGCAGGCCGCCCCTCCTCCCCCTATGACGACCTGTGGGATTTGGAAAGCTACGAAACGAACGGGCAAGATCGGGAGAGCCGGGAGGACAGCGACGATCCGAAGCGCTTCCCGGTCAACCCGGAGAAGGACATCGTCTGGTTTATCCAGCAGTTCTCCCCCGTTCTCGAGGACTGGCAGCGCGACGTCATGAGCATTATACGAGAGGAGATGCTGTACTTCTGGCCGCAGATCGAGACGAAAATCATGAACGAAGGCTGGGCCTCGTACTGGCACCAGAGAATCATGAGGGAGCTCCCGCTGACGAGCGAGGAGGCGGTCGAATACGCCAAGCTGAATTCGGCGGTCGTGCAGCCTTCCAGACATTCGCTTAACCCGTATTACCTCGGGCTTAAGATTTTCGAAGACATCGAGAAACGGTTCGGCCGCGAGAAAATCTTCGAGGTGCGCGAGCTCGATTCTGACGCCTCCTTCCTGCGCAATTATTTGACGAAGGAGCTGACGGAGGAGCTGGATCTGTACATTTTCGAGAAAAAGGGGCAGGAGTGGAAAATTACCGACAAGGGCTGGGAGAACGTCCGCGATCAGCTCGTTTTCTCTCGCGTCAACGGCGGGTTCCCCTACCTGGAGGTCACGGATGCGGACTATCAGCGCAGCGGCGAGCTTTATGTGACTCACCAGTACGAGGGCACCGAACTCGACGTTAAGTACGTCGAACGGACTCTTCCTTACCTCGTCGCGCTGTGGGGCAAAAACGTGCATCTGGAAACGTTCTGCGACGACAAAAAAGTGCTGTTCACCTGCGACGGCAAGAAGACGAACCGGCGGAGCGTGTAACGGCGGAGAGGGCGAGCCACCGTCAGACGAGTATCGCTCTTCCGTTGGCAGGGTGACAGAGCGCTTCCTTGCAGCACGTTACGCAACATCAGTTGGGGCTGTCCCAAAAAGTAAGTTGCTCAGAAAGATAACCGATGATAAAGGTGCAAGGGCATGTACCTTACGATGCTATACGCCCCTGAAATGGGAATGGTAAACCCGTTACGAGGTGATTTCAGGAGCGTATGAGGCAGTCTCCAGGAGGTACATCCCCTTTCTTTGTCTATCGATTATCTCAAGCAACTCTACTTATGGGACAGCCCCGATAGAATTGTGCTATAAAGCCCCGGCGTCGAGGAGCCGCGGTTAAGCAGCTCCTCTCAAGCTTCCGCCAATCAAGGGCCGAATCCTTGCCGAAAGTCGGGTCGATCCTCCGACTCCCATGCTTTCGCTTCCTCTCTTACTGTTTGGCGTAGGCCGCATTGTATTCCTCGATAACTTTGTCTCCGCCCGCCGCTTTCCACCTTTCGACTTCCTTGTTCCAACCGGCCTCGTCGATATCGCCCATCAAATATTTATAAAGCGCGTCGTTAATGATTTTCGTCAATTCGTTGCCCCTCTCCGCCCAAGTTTGCGACTCGAGCGGCTCCGCGGGATTGGCGACCGCGAAATTCGCGTTGTCGTCGTTCAACTGCTCGTTCAAGGCGCGCAGTTCGTCTCCGGCCGGCTGCAGCGTTTCCTTGTAAAAGCCTTGCAGCGATTGCAGCGGCCTCACGTCGATTTCCCGCGCCTCATCCGCCTCGGCGATCAACTCGAACGAATCGGGAGTCGGTTTCTTGTAATGGACGCCCTCGATCCCCAAATTCAAATAGTCGTGGCCTTCCGGCGTTGCCATCTTGTCGAAAAACTCCAAAATTCTTCTTAGCTCGGTTTCGTCCTTAACCTGAGATTTCGGAAAGACAAAGATTCCGTTATGGCCCGGCTGCGCCCAAATGCGCGGCTGCCCGTCAGGACCGTTGATGCGGTTGATCAGGTCGAGTCGAGCGTCCGGATTGATCTTCTCGATCGTGTTCCTTAGATTGCGGGAATCGTCCATGTTTCCGATATACACGCCCGCCTGGCCGTTCGTAAAATAGTCCCACTGCTGCTGCTTGGAAGTAACCGCGAAGTCCTCGTTCAAAATCTTTTCGTCGTACAGCCGCTTGACGTAGTTCATCGTCGCGAGATATTCGGGAAACATGAATTCCGGAGCCAGCTTTCCGTCCTTAAGGCCCCAGTCCGTGGGAGCTCCGTGATAGGAGAGCAGCGTCTTGAAGATGCCGAATTTCGGGTCGTTCCTATCGGATAACCCCATCGTATCGTCCTTGCCGTTCCGATCGGGATCGTTTTCGCTGAACGCCTTGAGCACGTTGTACAGTTCTTCCAGATTCGCGGGCTTCGGCAAATTCAGGTTGTCCAGCCAATCCTTGCGGATAGTGATGCCTTGCCGGGACAGATCGCGCTCGCGATAGATGCCGTATGCTTTGCCGTCGATCGAGATATTGTTCATAATTTGCTCATTGGCTTGAGATAGGTTCGGATAATCCTTCAACAACGGGCCGATTTCCCAGAACACTCCTGCCTTGGCGGCGTTAATATAGGAGGAATTCTTCACGTCCGGGATCGTCACGATTTTGGCCAGCGTGCCGGCGGCCAGCGCCATGTTGATCTTGTCCTCCTTGACGGCGTCGGGAATCCAATCGATATCCAGCTTCGTATTCGTCAGCTTTTCGATTTCCTTCGTTACGACGTCCGAAGGGGGCTGCGTCGTATAGAGAATGGCCATCCACGTAAGCTCGAGCGGCTCCTCGTTCTCTTTCTGCGAGGATTCAGGCTTGCCGGACGACGCCGCTTCCGGCGACCGCGACGGCTTGTTCGACTCTCCCGCGTTTTCCTTCCCCGCGCATCCCGCGATCAAAATCCCGACGCATAGAAGCGCGATCGCAAACCTGAATCGTTTGCGGCGATACGGTTGAATATTCATACCCACTTCGACCTCCTGCATTGATTATAGTTTATGTTAAAGACAAGAGCCGCGCGAAGACGGCGATTATCCTTTAACCGAGCCTAACAAAACGCCTTTCGCGAAATATTTTTGCAGAAAAGGATAGACGAGAAGAATAGGAACGGTCGCAAATACAATGACGGCCATTTTGATCGTTTGCTCCGGCGGCCGGACGAAGCCCTCGTCCAGCGCCGCGGCGTTGGTGTCCAGCCCGCTCGACACGATGACGATTTGTCTGAGCAGCACCTGAATCGGCCACTTGGTCGAATCGTTGATATAAAATACGGCTTGTTGAAACAAATTCCAGAAAGCTACGCCGTAAAACAACGAAATCGTGGCGATCGCCGGCATGGATAACGGCACGACGAGGCGAAATAAGATGGTGAACTCGTTCGCTCCGTCGATTCTTGCCGATTCTTCAAGCCCTTCCGGAAGCGATTGAAAGAAGTTTTTCAGAATAATCAGATTGAAAGTGTTGATCGCGAGCGGCAGCATCATCGCCGCATACGTATCGATCAGCCCCGTCTCCTTTACGACCAGGAAGGTGGGAATAATGCCTCCGTTGAACATAAGGGTAAACACGACGAGAAACATAATCGTTCGCCGCCCGGGCAGATCTTTGCGAGACAAGCCGTAGGCCATCATGCTGGAGACGAGCATCGCAACGGCCGTGCCTCCCGCCGTCACGATGACCGAATTGAGCAAACTGCGCGGCAGCGTATTCGTCGAGAAGATGACGCGGTACGCATCCAGGGACCATTCGGTCGGAAACAGAATAAACCTTTTCTGCGTGTATTCGGCAACGGATGTGAACGATGCGGCTACGACGTGCAAAAAAGGGAGGAAGGTAGCGACCGCGAACAAGATTAATCCGCTGTAGACAATCCAATCGAAAATACGGCTTCCTATCGTTTTCTCCGCTGTCATGCGCGTAATCCTCCTCAGAAAAGACCTTCTTCGCCAAGCCTGCGTACAAACCAGTTCGTGAGGACGACAAGCAGAAGACCTACCGCGGAGCGGAAAAACCCGATCGCCGCGCTGTAGCTGAATTGTCCCTGCCGAATGCCCGCATCGTAAACGTATGTGTCGAAAATCTCCGCTACCTCGCGATTCAATCCGTTCGCCATCAAGAATACGTGGTCAAACCCCAATTCCAGGACATCGCCAAGCCGGAGCAGCAAGAGGATCACGATGACGGTTCTGATCGAAGGCAGCGTAATATGCCAAATCTGTCTCCACCTGCTGGCGCCGTCCATTCGGCCGGCTTCGTACAACTGCGGGTCGACCATCGCGATTGCCGCCAAATAGATGATCGTTCCCCAGCCGGCTTCTCGCCATATCACTTGCATAATGTATAACGGCCTGAACCATTCCGGCCTGGTCAAGAAGCTGATCTTCTCGAGGCCGAGCATAACCAGCAATTCGTTGACAATTCCGCGCTCGGTCGTGAACAGCACATAAGATAAAGAAACAATGATCACCCATGACATGAAAAAGGGGATATAAATGATCGTTTGCACCGAACGCTTGAACCATTGCACCCGGACCTCGTTCAACATAAGCGCCAATAGAATCGGCACGGGGAAATAGATTAGAATATTCAGCAAGAACAGAACGATCGTATTTCTGAACAACATAAAAAACGTAGGCTCCGTAAACAGCCGTTCGAAATGCTTGAAGCCAACCCATGGGCTTCCGCCGATTCCAAGGAACGGCTGATAATCTTGAAAGGAAATAATCACGCCCCACATCGGCGTATAACGAAAAACGATGTAGTACAACATTCCAGGCAGCATTAGAAGATACATATACTTATTTTTCAACATCGATTTAAGGGTCCTGCTCGCCCGCCCGCCGCTGCGCAACGGCTTCGGCGACTGTGCGATCGTCTCGTTCATTCCGAATGAACTCCCTTCCGGCAGCATGTGATAGTTCGAATATAAGGCCGGATATCCGATATCGTCTATAATCATCTCTTATGCTGAGTGCCTTAAGGCCGGGCCAACAAGGCGGCGATCCGCCAAATATGAAAGAATGATTATATAGGTGATAAGAATTAGGAGGTATACTTAAGACATGAAATTGAAAGCGTTATTATCGGAAGGCGGGAACAGGGATGGTCAAGCGTTCGAATTCTTTCTTTATCCGGATATTGTTGTTCGGGGTCCTGATAAGCACGCTTCCCGTTGTCATTATCGGGTTGTTCTCGTATTCCAAAGCCTCGAAGGAAATCCAATACCACGCCAACGCGTCGAAAGCCAGACAGCTTGGACAACTGCAGAGCGGCATCGAGCATTTGCTGCAAACCGCCGACCATGCCCTGACTTATTTCGTTAATTCCTCTCTGCTGAAATCGACGTTCGTCGAACCGCTGACGCCGAAGCAATTTCAGCTATACAAT
>JAEZZE010000455.1 GCA_023418755.1 Bacillota bacterium
GATTGATTCCAATATAGAAAAAAACCCCCGACATTTCCCGTCAGGGGTTGCGATAAGGTCGTCATTTTTTATGGCGGAACGAAGACGGGGCTCGGCCGTGGATTTTTTTGAACACCCGGTTAAACGTCTCGATGCTGTTGAAGCCGGCCCGGTACGCGACGCCGGTGACGGAATCGTCCCCGTCCGCCAGCAGCAGCTTGGCGACGTTGGCCCGGAACGCGTTGACGTAATCGACGAAGGTGGTGCCGGTCGCCTCTTTGAAAAAGCGCGAAAAATAAGTCGAGCTGAACCCGGCGATGTCCGCCGCGCTGCCGAGCGAGAGGTCCCCCGCGTATTCGGTTTCGATATATTTCAGCACCTTGTTCAGCCTGTCGAGCTGTTCGAGCCGCTTCGTTCTCTCCTGAGCGGAATACGGCTCCATCGGAAGCTTCCGGACGACGAGCGCGGCGATCTCGCTTATTCTCGCCTTGAGGACGAGCTCGTGGCCGATCTCCCGTCCCCGCCATTCCTCGTGAATCGTCGCGAAATGCCGTTCGACCGCATTCCTGAGCTCCTCGTCCTCCCCGGCCGGGCCGCCGCCGGCGCTCGCCCGAAGATGCGGAGTCAAAATACGCTGGCCGAAAATCAGGTCCGAGAACGCGTCGAACGCCGTAATGCCGAGCTGAAGGATGATTTTATGACAGCCCCGAGGGTTGGGTTCGTAATGATGAAGCTCGCAGGAGCCTACGAACAGCACGTCTCCCGTCTCCAAGGCGTAGAGCTCGTCGTTGATGCCGACGCGCATCCGGCCTTCGAGAACGTGCACGATCTCGAGCTCCTGGTGCCAATGGACGGGAAAGCCGTTTTCCTCCGTGCTGACGATGATTTTGTGGGGCTGGCCCGTATTCAATGCGATTTTCTCGTGCCAAGGATTCATGGGCGATCCCCCGGATAAGAGAAGTAGAATCGTTTCTTCCATTCTAGCCTTCCGGCCCTCGCGCGACAAGGGAAGAGGCGTTATTCGCCCGGACGGACGGGTCGGCAGGAGGACAATTCTAGACTGGAAAAGCCAAGTTTCACTCCTGTTTTGCCCGAGCGGGGTTACGTTACCATGGATTAAAGCAAAGCAGAAACCGTACACGCGAGGGGTGAAATGGGTGGGAAGCATCAAGTTTAATCACGTTTACAAGCATTACAGGGGAGAAACGCGCCCGGCCGTCAACGACTTCCACCTGACGATCGAAGAGGGAGAGTTCCTGGTGCTCGTAGGCCCGTCCGGCTGCGGCAAATCCACGACTCTGCGCATGCTGGCGGGGCTGGAGGAGATCAGCGGCGGGGAGCTGTATATCGACGATAAATTCGTGAATTACGTGTCCCCGAAGGACCGGGACATCGCGATGGTATTCCAGAATTACGCCTTGTACCCCAATCTGACGGTCTACGAAAATATCGCTCTCGGCCTGAAGCTGCGCAAGACGGCCAAATTCGATATCGAGCTGCGCGTGAACCGGGTGGCGAAGGTGCTGGAAATCTCCCATCTGCTCGACCGCAAGCCGAGCCAGCTCTCGGGCGGCCAGAAGCAGCGCGTCGCCCTCGGACGCGCGATCGCACGCGAGCCGCAAGTGTTCCTCATGGACGAACCCCTGTCCAACCTGGATGCCAAGCTGAGGGCGCAGACGCGCGCGGAGTTGATCAAGCTGCAGGCCGACTTGAAGAGAACGACCGTATACGTGACGCACGACCAGGTCGAAGCGATGACGATGGGAACGCGCATCGTCGTCATGAAGGACGGGGTCATCCAACAGGTCGCGGCGCCCAGAGAGCTCTACGACAAACCGGCCAACCTGTTCGTGGCGGGCTTTATCGGCTCTCCGCAGATGAATTTCATCGAAGGCGTCGTCACTTTGGAAGAAGGGCGCTACTATTTTTCGAACAAAAGATTAAAGCTGCTGCTTCCGCGCGAATACGACGTCCAATTCGAGCGGATGACGAGGTCGCTGCGCAACGTCATTATGGGCGTGCGGCCCGAGCACGTGCTGCTTAAGCCGGGCGAGGCGGACGGGGACGAGTACGTCGCCGGCGTCGTGCAGATGACCGAAGTGACCGGCGCGGACAGCTACGTCTACGCGGCGATCGGCGATTATAAAGTGATCGCCCGCACGGAGCCCGAAATCTCTTACCGCAAGGACGACATTCCTGCAATCGGTTTCAATAGGGGCAAGCTGCATTTCTTCGACGAGACGACGGGCGCGTCGCTGGCGGCCGGAGGAGCGGAAGCATGAGCATGAGGAAGATCAAGCTTTCCCGCGCCGCCCTGCGCATCGCGATCCGTCTCGCGCTCGCCGCGGCCGTGCTGTTCGGCGGCTACCGCTGGATCAACGGCGGAGAGACCCCGATCTACGCCTCGAACGTCACCGTCGCCGATCTGCTGGCTTACGAGGAGGCGGGCGAGAAGCCGCCTTACACGCTGCTCATGCAGGAGGCCGGGGCGCCCGCCGAGCGGGGAAGCGAGGGCCGTCCGATCGCCATCGATCCGGCGGGCTACGGCGCCTCGGATCCGGAAGCCCGGCTCGAGACGGTCGCGGACGGCGGAGCGGCGGCGCTGCATTGGCTGAACGAAGAGGGCTGGGCGGAATGGACGTTCGAGGCGCCTGCCGCCGACTGGTACGAACTGCTGATCGAGTATAAGCCGCTCGCGGGCGGCAAAGGCTCGATTATCCGGGGCGTGCAGATCGACGGCGCCTACCCCTTCGCCGAATCGGAACGGATCGAGCTGCAGCGGAATTGGAAGGATGCCAAATATCCGTACGACCGCAACGAAATCGGCATGCAGATCCGGCCCCAGCAGGACGAACTCGACGATTGGTCGATCAAGGCGGCTTCCGACTTCTCGGTTTCTTCGGAGCCCTTGCTGTACCGTCTGGAGCAAGGCGAGCACACGATCCGCCTGGTCGGCCACAAGGAGCCTGTCGCCTTGAAGGCGCTGACGTTCAGGCCGAAGCAGCCTCTGCCGACCTATGCGGAATACGCGGCGGGCAAGCCTAAGCCGAACGAAGAAGCGATCTGGTACGGAGTGAAGGAAGCGGAAAACTTCGAACGGAAGTCCGCGCTGACGATCCAGACCGACCATTGGAACGAGCCTTACGTCTCCCCGCTGCCGAAAGGCCATATCACCTACAACGTCCTGGGAGGACAAAGGTGGAGGCTGCCGGGCGAATGGGTGGAATGGGAGCTGCAAGTGCCGAAGGACGGCTGGTACGAGATCGACCTGAAGGCGTACCAAAACTATCGCAACGGCTTCAAAGCCTACCGGACGATCGAACTCGACGGCGAAGTCCCGTTCCGGGAGCTGCTGCGGTATCCGATCGAATTCAACCGGGAGTTCACGATCGAGACGATCGTCGACCCCGACGGGAAGCCCTATCGCTTCTACTTGACCGAGGGCTCCCACAAGCTGCGGATGACGGCCGATTCCTCGCCGCTGCAGCCGGTGCGGCTTGCCTTGACGAGCGTGCTGCAGGACTTGTCGGCGTTCGACCGCGACGTGCGGCGCATTACCGGCAACTACAGCGTCAAGGCATACGACGCGAACATGGACGAGAAACGCACGTGGGACATGAGGAAGTTCGACCCGGACATCGAGGCGAAGGTGGACGCCTTCGTTCGCCGGCTGTCCGATATCCGCGATTACTTGAACGACTTGAACGGCCAGAACTCGGACATCTCCGAGGCGCTGCTGAATTCGATCGATCTGCTGACGGACATGCGGGAAGACGTGGACATCATCCCGAACAAGATCAACGATTTTTCCACGATCCAGAGCAACATCGGCACGTGGATGACGACGCTGACGCAGCAGCCGCTGCTGCTCGACTTCATCGTCGTTCGCACGCCGGGCGCGGACCCCGGGTTCAAGGAGCCGACGGAGCTGTCGCGCATTCCGTATTCGATCGTCGATTTCGGCCGGTCGTTCGTGATGGATTACGACTTGCGCAGGCATAACCGCGAGGAAGCGTTGACGGTGTGGGTGCAGCGCGGACGCGATTACGCCGACTTGCTGCGCGAGATGATCGCGCAGGATTTCACGCCGAAGACGGGCATCGAGGTGAACGTCAACCTGATGCCGAACCCGAACATGCTCATTCTCGGCAACGCGGCGGGCGAAGTGCCGGACGTCGCGCTCGGGGTCGGCGAAGCGACTCCCGCGGACTACGCGATGCGGGGAGCCGTCGAGGACTTGTCCGGGTACCCCGGGTTCGAGGAAGTATTCGACCGGTTCATTCCCGGCGTGCGCCGATCCATGAACTACGACGGCGGCGCGTACGGCCTGCCGGAAGTGCAAAACTTCCAGATGCTGTTCTATCGTACGGATATATTCGAAAGTTTGAAGCTGAAGGTTCCGGAGACTTGGGACGACGTTTTCGATATTTTGCCGACGCTGCAGGAGAACGGCATGACGATGAACTATCCGAAGGCGGACTTCGCGACGATGTTTTTCCAGCAGGGCGCGGAGCTCTATTCCGAGGACGGGCTGACGGGCACGCTGACGAGCGCCGAAGGAATCGCCGCGTTCAAGCGCTGGACGGAGCTGTACGACAAATACAATCTTCCGATCGACATTCCGGCGTTCTTCCAGCACTTCCGCGACGGGGACATCCCGATCGGGATCGCCGATTTCAATACGTACGTGCAGCTGCTCGTCGCCGCGCCGGAGATTACCGGGCATTGGAAAATCGCGCCGCTGCCGGGCGTGCGCCAGCCGGACGGGCAGATCGCCAGATGGTCGCCGCAAGGCTTGTCGGCCGGCATGATCATGAAGAAGAGCGGCAAGAAGGACGAAGCCTGGGAGTTCCTGAAATGGTGGACTTCCGCGGAGGTTCAAGCGAAATACGCCGGCGACATCGAATCGTTCTACGGCATCGAATTCCGCTGGAACACGGCGAACGTAGAGGCAATGAAATCCCTGTCCTGGCCGAACGACGATCTGCAAGCGCTCCGCGAACAGGCCAAGTGGGCGAAGAATTTGCCCTACGTGCCGGGCTATTACTTCCTTGCGCGGGAGCTGGAATTCGCCTGGAACGGCACCGTGTTCGACCGGGTCCCGGCGCAGGAGTCGCTGGAGAAGGCCCAGCTGTCGCTGCAGCGTGAAATGAACCGAAGGCAGAAGGATTTCGGCATCGGCCCCGGCGCGAATTTGCGCGTGCCGCAGATCAAGCAACCTTACGAATGGGAGGAACCCCAATGAACAATACGGAGCTGACTCCCGGTTTATCGAAGCCGAGGCGGCCGCCTTCGATCGGCGCGAAGCTCGGCCGCTTCTTCGCCGACCTGCGTCGCGACGCGTTCTGCTATCTGTTCCTCGCGCCGTTCCTGATCTGCTTCATCGTCTTTATCGTCGTTCCCGTCTGCATGGCCGCCCTGCTCGGCTTTACGTCGTACGACGGGTTCGGCTCGCTGCGGTTCATCGGCTTCAACAACTACATTACGCTGTTTACGCAGGATATCATTTTCCTGACCAAGGCGCTGCCGAATACGTTCCTGTTCGCGTTGATCGTCGGCCCCGGGGGCTACATGCTGAGCTTCCTGTTCGCCTGGCTGATTCAGCAGCTCCCTCTCAAGATCAGGGATTACTATACGCTCGCTTTCTATGCGCCTTCCATGGCGGGAGCGGTCGCGCTGTCCGTCGTCTGGATCGCCGCCTTCAGCGGCGACCGCGTCGGCTACGTCAACCGCTTCCTGCTCCAGTTGGGCTTTATCAACAATCCGATCGTCTGGCTGCAGCAACCGGAATATTTGCTCAAGGTCATGATCGTCGTGTCGCTGTGGATGAGCTTCAGCGTCGGCTTCCTGGCGATGCTGGCCGGCCTGCAGACCGTCAATCGGGAGCTGTACGAAGCCGGGCGGATCGACGGCGTATCCAACCGGCTGCAAGAGGTATTCTACATCACGCTGCCTTCGATGAAGCCGCAGATGCTGTTCAGCGCCGTCATGACGATCGTCTCTACGCTAAAGGCGGGCAGCATTTCCACCCAGTTGACGGGAATGGCCGTCACTCCGCAGTACGCGGGCCACTTGGTCATTAACCATATCGACGACTACGCGTTCATCCGGTTCGAGCTCGGATACGCGTCGGCCATCTCGGTCATGCTGCTGCTCGTAAGCTACTTCGCGATGAGATTCGCTTATCGGCTGTTCGGTTCGAAGGAGGAGCTGTAAACGATGATTCGCAAACTTCGCCGGATTTCGCCGTTCCAAGCCGCTCTGGTCGCGGCCTTCACGGGACTGGCCGCGTTCATGTCGCTGCCGATCGTTTTCATTCTCAACCATGCGTTCAAGCCGCAGAGCGAGCTGTTTCTGTTTCCGCCGAGGTTCTGGGTTCAGGACCCGTCGATGCGGAACTTCGAGATTTTGCTTCTGCACGCCTCCAATGCGACGGTTCCGTTCACCCGGTACCTGTTCAACAGCATCGTGGTCGTGCTGCTCACCCTCGTCGGCGTGATCGTCGTCAGCACGATGGCCGCCTACGTCATCGCCAAATTCCGTTTCCACTTCAAAGGACTGATCATGGGGATGATTACCCTGTCCCTGATGTTCGCGCCGGAGACGGTCAGCATTCCAAGATACCTGATCATCAGCGGAATGCATATCAACGACACGTATTTCGGGCACATTCTGCCCGCGCTCGCGTCTCCGGTCGCCGTGTTCATGCTCATCGGCTTCATCTCGCAAATTCCCAACGAGCTGCTGGAGGCCGCGAAGATCGACGGGGCCAGCCAACTTGGCATCTTCGCGAGAATGGTGCTTCCGCTATCGGTGCCGGCCATCGCGACGATCTCGATCTTTACGTTCCAGGGCGCGTGGGGAGACGTGGAGCCGTCGACGCTCTTCATGCAGAACGAGACGATGAGGACGCTGGCTTTCTACGTCAACAGCTTGATCAGCGGCCTTCAGAACAGCGTCTCCGGCCAGAACATGGCCGCCGCCGCCGGGTTGTTGATGTTCTTGCCGAACCTGATCATCTTCCTGCTCTTCCAAAGAAGGGTGTTGGAAACGATGGTCCATTCCGGAATCAAGTGACCATTCAGCAAAGGAAGTCGGAACCGATGAAAAGATGGCTTGTTTTCCTGCTTCTGGCGGCGGTCGCGGCGCTCGCCGCGCCGCCCGGAGCGCATGCTCGGCTCCCGTACCAGACGACCTATTACGATAGCAACCAGTCCTATTGGTATGGGATTCAGGCGATCTACAAGCCCGAAGGCGCCTACGGAGGACAATTCGACGAACCCGTCGACCTGTTCGTCGGCAAGGACGACAACGTGTACGTCGCGGACAAGGGCAACGACAGGGTGTACGTGCTGGGCAACGACGGGAGCCCGCTTTACGAGATCGGGGACGAGGAGGGGGCCGGAGCCCTCGGTTCCCCGGAAGGCGTGTTCGTGACGCCGGAGGGCGAAATCTACGTGGCGGATTCCGGCAACCAGAGAATCGCCGTGTTCGGCCCGGACGGCAAGTTCGTCCGGGAATACAAGAAGCCGGATACGTCCGTCCTGTCGAACGAGCACTTCGTTCCGACGAAGATCGTCGTCGACCGCCGCGGCGTCATGTACGTCAATACGAACGCCTCCTATCAAGGCTTGGTCCGGCTGAACCAGGAGGGCGAATTCATGGGCTACTTCGGCGCCAACAAAGCCCAGCAGACGCTGCTTAACTGGCTGAAGAAGCTCGTGCTCAACAAGGAGCAGCTGGCCAAGGAGGTCGCGGCCCTGCCCAAGCCGATCGCGAACATCGCGATCGACAAGGACGGCTTCGTCTACACGGCGACGGGAGGCAGCTTCGGCGCTTCGGCGATCCGCAAGCTGAACGCCGGAGGCGTGGACGCCTTCAAGAGCAAGACGTTCCAGCATAGCCACGGCATTCAGGACGTCGCGATCGACGCCAACGGGCTTCTATACAACATCGATCTGGATTTCGGCCGGGTCACGCTCTTCGACCGGATCGGCGATCCGCTGTTCGCCTTCGGGTTTACCGACGTCAATACGCAGCAATACGGGGTGTTCGGGTTTCCGACCAGCATCGGCGTCGATGGGAAATTCAACGTCTGGGTGACCGACAGCCGCACGAAGACCGTTCACAAGTTCACGCGCACGGAGTTCGGCGAAGACGTCCTGCAGGGGCTCGTGCTGTACGACGAAGGCCGTTACGAGGAGAGCAAGCCTTACTGGGAGCGCGTGTACGCCCGCAACGAGATGTATAACAACCTGTACCTGGGGCTCGGGAAGGTGTACCTGGAGGAGAAGAAGAACGAGCAGGCGCTCGATTTCATGAAGGAAGCTTTCGATACGAAAGGTTACTCCAAGGCGTTCTGGGAAATTCGTCTCGCCTGGCTGCAGAACCATTTCGTAGCGCTGCTGATCGGCCTTGCCGCCTTCTTCCTGCTCTTAAGGGCGATCCCCGTCGCGTTCCGGAAGCTGCTGGCCTGGAAGCCGCCGACGGAATCTTACCGCAAGACGCTGGACGATCTGCGCAATCTGGGCCGGGTAATGATCCATCCCTACGACGGCTTCTATCGCTTGAAGGAGGCGAAGGTATCGCCCTGGCTGATCGTCGGGATTCTGGCCGCCGTCGTGCTGACGAAGATCGCGGCCGTCTATTGGACCGGCTTCCTGATAAATCCGGTCGAGCTGTCCCAGGTAAATCTGTGGAGCGCCTTGCGCTTGTTCGCGCTTCCCTGGGTCACCTGGATCGTCGCCAACTACCTCGTATGCAGCGTCAAGGACGGGGAAGGGAAATTCCGCGAGGTGATTCAGGGAAGCACGTACGCGCTCGCGCCCTATCTGATCTGCTCGATCCCGCTCATCGTCTTGTCGAACGTGATCACGCTGGAGGAGAGCGCCATCTTCAACGCGATCTCCTTGGTGATGTATCTGTGGATGGCCGTTCTGTTCTTCGTCATGACGCAGGTCATCCACAATTTCGATTTTCTGGAATCGCTCAAGAACATCGCCGTCACGGTGTTCGCGATCGGCACGATCTGGTTGTTCGGCTTTATCGTCTTCGGGCTTTCTTACAACCTGTACGACTTCTTCCATCAGCTTTACAACGAGGTGATCTTCTATCGTTAACTTCATTCGAAAATTATCCCTTCGCGTAAAGCTGATCGCCTCCGTCGTCGCGATCGTTGCGGCCGCGCTGCTCATCCTCCTCCTCAGAGGGGGAGAGACGCCGCTTGACGCGGCGCTGGCCCGGGCGGGCATCCCGGAGCCGGCCAGCGAGCGGGCTCCGCTCTATTCCGCGGAAGCGTGGCAGCCGACGCCGTCTGCGGACGGCTACGCTCTGGCGGCGGAGAACGACGCTTACGCGCTGTACGTTCGCCCGGACAATACGCAGATCGCCGTAGCCGACAAGAAGTCGGGGTACCGCTGGACCAGCAACCCCGCGCAGGAGCAACTGGCCGCGGAAACGGTCAAGGGCCAGCTGCTGACGAACTTGCAGTCGACGTTCGTGCTGACGTACGTCACGACCGAAGGCAAGGACCAGACGAACCGCAAAGCGGTCGACGCGCTCGATAAAACCGTGAAGACGGCGATGTTCCGCACCGCTTCCGGCCTGCAGGTCGACTACGCTTTCCCGGAGCTGGGCCTGTCGTTCTCGATGCAATACGAGCTGACGGACGCCGGGTTCAAGGCGAGGATTCCGACGGACGGCATCAAGGAGGAAGGCAAATTCGTCGTCTTCTCGCTCGACGTGCTCCCTTACTTCGGGGCGGCCGCGGTCGGCGAGGAAGGCTACCTCTTCGTCCCCGACGGGCCGGGAGGCTTGATCCGGTTCCGCGAAGACCGCGCGAACATCTCCAAAGGCTATATCCATCAGGTGTACGGGCTCGAGCCGACGAACATGATCAACTTCAACCGCTCCGGCGAGCGGCGCGAGGATATCTCGTACCCGGCGTTCGGCATCAAGCGGGGGGATCGGGCTTTCGTGGCCGTGATCGGCAAAGGAGGGGATTCGTCGAACATCGCGGCGATGCCTCCGGGGCTGAAATCTTCGTTCTACAACGTGTTCGCGAACCAGATTTACCGCGAGGACTACCTGTTCATGAGAAGCCGGGAATCGACGCCGATCAAGGCGGTGCAGAAGCAGCGGCTGGAGACGGACCGCGAGATCGAATACCGCTTTCTGAGCGGGGACGAAGCCGATTACGTCGGCATGGCCGGCGCTTACCGCGATTACTTGTCGGACAGCGGCATGCTGGGCGAGCCGCTGAAGCCGGTCGAGCACGTTCCGCTTTATTTGAAAATCATGGGCGGCACGTTCAACGAATCGTACGGCCGGGTGCAGTACTTCCCGGCGACGACGTTCGCGCAGGCGACGGAGATGGTCAAGGGACTGCAGGAGCGGGGAGTGGCCAACATGGAGGTCGTGTATTACGGTTGGCAGAACATGGGCGGCTATCAGCTCGACGATCGCTTCCCGATCGAGAAGAAGCTCGGAGGCACGTCCGCGGCCAAAGCGTTCGCCGAGGAAATGCGCAAGCGCAGCATCGGAGTCCGGTTTTACGACGATTTCGTCTGGCTGAACACGGCCAACACGGGCCTTTCCCCGAAGAGCAGCGGCATTCGCGGGACCGACGGCACCGTCTCCGTGTTCGAGGGATGGTTCCTGAGCAAGCCGGCGCGGACGGTCGACATGGCCTACGAAGCGATCCGGAAACTGAAGGACATCGGGGTAACGGGGGTTCAGTACGACTGGCTCGGAGAGATGGTGTTCCACGATTACGACCCCGGAGCGATCGCGACGCGTTCGGATACGATCTCGATCTACGAAGGGCTGCTCGACTATACGCGCAAGACGCTCGGCTCCGCAGGGGTGTTTCGGGGCAATCAGTATTCGCTGGCCAACGTGGACTACATCGACGATTTTCCGCACGAGTCCAGCTACGATTTCATGATCGACGAGACCGTGCCGTTCTATCCGATCGCGGTGCACGGCTACGCGGCTTACACGTTCGACGAAGGCAATCTTCGCAACGACGTCGAGGCCGAGTTCCTGAAAGCGATCGAATACGGCGCGGTGCCTTCCTTCTTCCTGACCTACGAGGAGTCGCGCAGGCTGCGGGACGGGGGACTGTATTTCCTGTTCAGCAGCCAATACGAGAAATGGGCGGACAAAATCGGGGCCGAGTACGAGCGGTTCGATCAGTTGGCGAACGTGTTCTCGCAGCGGATCGTCGATCACGAGAAGCTGACCGACAACCGGTTCGCGACCACCTACGAGGACGGAACGCGCGTCGTCGTCGATTACGGCAACCTAACGTTCGCCGTCGAGAAAGGAGCGGGCACGTGAAGCCATCCAAAGAAGTCTCGCGCCAAAGACGCCTCTTCCACTCGAAACGGTACGGCATCGGCCTGCTGTTCATGCTTCCTTGGCTGATCGGGTTTTGCGTATTCGTCGCCATTCCGATCGGCTGGTCGATCTTCATGTCGCTGCATAAAGTGTCCGTCGTTCCCGGCGGATTCAAGTACGAACGATTCGGCCTGAAAAACTTCAAGGACGCTTTCGTCGTCGACAACGTGTTTCCGATCGAGCTGATCACCTACTTTCAGCAGATGCTGCTCATGGTGCCGATCATCGTCATCTTCGCTCTGCTCATCTCGCTCATGCTGAACCAGCGTTTTCCCGGAAGATTCCTGTTCCGCGCGGTGTTCTTCCTGCCCGTCATCTTCGCGACCGGACAGGTGCTGTCGGAGCTGTTCGCCCAGGGAGCGGGGGAGATTCCGTTCCTGGAGCAGTACAATCTTCAGCCGCTCGTCGAGAAATACGTCGGGCTTCAGTTCGCGACGACGATCATGGACGTGCTGGGCCGGGTCGTGCTGATTCTCTGGTACTCCGGCGTGCAGATTCTGATCTTCATCGCCGGCTTCCAGACGATCTCTCCGACGATCTACGAGGCGGTCCGCATCGACGGCGCCTCGCCGTGGGACAGCTTCTGGAAAATCACGCTGCCGGCGACGCTGCCGTTCATCAGCCTGAACGTGCTGTACACGATCATCGACCTGTTCACGTTCCCGCTGAATCCGGTGCTTCAGCATATCCGCGACAACATGTTCAAGATCGATACGGGTTACGGCTACGCGAGCGCGCTCGCCTGGATTTACTTCGGCTTCGTGTTCGCGCTCATCGCCGTCGTGCTGTGGCTGTTCGGGCGCAGCATGAAGTCAAGGGGGAAACGCTCATGAACGCGACTCGCGTCCTTATCCAAAAGTTCGGAGGGCAGGCCAAGGCGATCTTCTGGAGCCGAACCGTCCAGAGAATCAAGGTGCTCGTGTTGGGGCGCAACCTTTCCGACGGGCTCCTGGCCAAGCTGATTCTGTATCTGCTGCTCTCCATCGTCGCTTATTTGTACGTGCAGCCGATTCTGTACATGATCAGCACCGCGCTCAAGCCTTTGAGCGATCTGCTCGATCCGACGGTCAAGTGGATTCCCCGCGTCGTCACCTGGGAGAACTTCCAGACTGCGCTCAAAGGCATCAAATACCCGGAAGCGCTTCGGAACACCGCGGTCATCGCGATTTCCTGCTCCGTCGTGCAGGTGATGATCTGCGCGATGACCGGTTACGCGCTCGCCAAGCTGGCGGTTCCGTTCAAAGGGCTGATCACGGCGCTCGTCATCTTGACGTTCCTGATTCCGCCGCAGATCATCATTATTCCGCTGTACGTCATCTACAGCAAGCTAAGCCTGCTGAACACGCTGTTCGTGTTCCTGGTCCCGGCGATCTTCGGCCAAGGGCTGAAGAGCGCGCTGTTCATCCTGATTTTCCGCCAGTTCTTCAAGTCGCAGCCGCTCAGCCTCGAAGAGGCGGCGAAGCTCGACGGCGCTTCGACGGCCCGGCTGTTTTTCGGCATCATGCTCCCGCTTGCCCGCTCGGCCTGCCTCGTCGTGTTCCTGTTCTCCTTCATCTGGTACTGGAACATGTACTACGAGCCGTCCTGGTTTCTCGCGGACAGCTTCACGCCGCTCTCGATCCGACTGGAACGCCTGGAGGACGTGCTGAATCCGTCGCTGCTCGGCCAGCGGAACACGATCGACAACCCGGCGACCGAAAGCTCGAAGATGGCGGCCGCGTTCCTGATCATTCTGCCTCCGATCGTCGTGTTCATGTTCCTGCAGCGCTGGTTCGTCACCGGCATCGAGCGAACGGGAATCGTGGAGTATGGCGCGGGAGACTTCGGGGAGGTGATGCCGGCAGGACCGGAGGTCGGAAAAAGGCTACGCCGTAACATCGCGCAAGGCTCCGGGACGTCAGGCGCCGGAGGGAGATCGCATTCATTTATCCATTAAGGGGAGGCAATACGGTGAAAAACAAACGTTCTTTCATGTGGGTTGTCAGTCTGATTCTGATGGCCATGATGGTTTTGTCCGCTTGCAGCGGGGGCAATAACGGAGGCAGCGCTTCCCAGAGCCCGTCGGATTCGTCGCCGCCGCCGGCTTCGGAGTCCTCGCCGGCTCCGGCGTCGGAGCCGGCGGAGGCTGCCGGGGGATTCTGCACGGAGGGCAGCGAGCCGATCACGCTCAAATTCATCTCCTGGAAAGACACGTACACCCCGTTGTACGACTTGTTCCATCAGAAATATCCTTGCCTAACGATCGAGCAAATTCCGGTCAACAGCCAGCCGATCATGGAGATCATCGCCAGTCTCGAAGCCGCGGGCACGCCGGCCGACGTGACGGAGATCGACTCCGATCTCGTCGCCTTCGACCAGAACGGCC
>JAEZZE010000001.1 GCA_023418755.1 Bacillota bacterium
GCCATGACCTCCTCCGGGTTCTCGCCCGGGACGATCCGGCGGTCGACCCGAATCGTGCAGCGCTCCGGCACGATATTGATCTGTTCTCCGCCCCGGATCGTGCCGATCGACACGGTGGCGGCTCCGCACAGCGGGTCCCGGATGTCGGCCAGTCCCGGAGCCATCCGTTCCGAGATATGGAGGACGATCTCGGCCATAGCGACGATCGCGTTCTCCCCTTCGTGCGGAACGGAGCTGTGCGCGGCCCTGCCGATCGTATGAACCGCGAAGCGGACGCAGCCTTTGTGCGCGACGACGATTTTCATTTCGGTCGGCTCTCCGACGACCGCTCCCGCGACCGGCAGGTCCAGCTCCAAAAACTTCAGCAGCCCGCGAAAGGCGTGCTCTTCGTCCACGGAAGCGCAGAGCACCAGATCGGAGCTTAATCGCTCCGGCTCGGCCGCGCATTCCTCCAGCGCGACGATCATCGCAGCGAGCGACCCCTTCGTGTCGCAGGCCCCTCTCCCGTAAAGCCTCCCGTCCCGCAGAACCGGCTCCAGAGGCCGGGGCATGCTTCCGAGCGACACGGTATCCATATGCGCCTCGAACAGCAGCACCGATTCGGGATGCCCCGAGCGCAATTCGACGATCAGGTTGTCCCGGCCGTCCATCACCTGCTGGCGGGTTACCCGCAGTCCTGCCTGAAGGCAGTACGCCTCGATGAACCGGGAGATCTCCATCTCCCCCTGAGCTCCTTCCCCGTAGTGGGGATTGACGCTCTGGATGGCGATCAGCTTCTCCAGCAGTTCCACGGCACGCCGGCTCATGCCTTCGCTCCTTGCCGTTCGCGAATCGCGGCGTTGGGCTTGGCGCGGGCGATCTTCGGCCCCCATTCCAGCAGCCATTCCCAAGGCAGGCTCTCGCCTCCGACGATATAGGCGGCGTTTTCGTCCGGTTTATACCGTTCTCCCAACCGCTCGGCGAACGTCTTCTTGTATTCGTTGATCACCTGCGGGATGTAATATTCTCCGATGGAGACGCCCGTCCAGCGATGCTCCTTCGTGTCGAAGTAATGCTCCTTGATCAGCCGGTAGTCTTCCTCGGCGTGATAGAGAGCGCGGTCGGCCAGCCTTTCGAGCCGTTCCGTGTCGTTCCGTCCCCGATCGCGTTCGTCGAGATAGCGATTGAAGCAGATGCCCGCGCGGATGACCGCTCTCATCCGCAGCGCCATGATCCGCGTCGCTTCCGCGGACTCGCGCTGAAGCTCCGACAGTCCTCCGGGCGTCGCCAGAATCGCTTCCAGATCGGCGAGCGCGCTCTCGGCGGCCGTCTCGCAATCTTCCAGATACCGCCGTCCATCGTCGCCGATATATTTGTTCGGCATGAACGGGAAAGACGGAAGCGTGTCGCAAATCTGCGTCTCGTGAATGCACGGCAGCGTTCGGATCAGCCGCTCGTAGCGCGCGCCGTTGACCTCGCCGAACAGATGCCGCGCCGCGTGCGCCAGAAACTCGTAGCGAGTTTGCGCCCACGCGTTCCACCCGTACTGCGCCGCCGCCATGAAAAACAGCTCGTGACCGTACCATTCGAAGCCGTACCCGTTGATCCCCTCGCATCCGGTGTTCACGGCGCCCTGGAATTGGGAGATGTCGTTCCACAGATGCTGGAAGGCGTAATTTTTCAAGCTCTCCGGGAACGTGTCCGGAATGAGGTACGGGATGCGGCCGAGACTGGCCGCGAAGCCGCTGCCCTCGCAGTTGCGGGACCAGATGCGCTCCGGCCCGAACACCTCGACCCATTTCAGGAACTCCCGGTCGTCGTCCTCCAGCCCCGGCGCCCAGAACAGCTTGACCCTCTCCGGCAGCTTGTCCCTCCACGCCTCCAGCACCGCCCGGTCCTTGACGATCGGAGGCTCGCGCAGCCAACGGACGGCGATCATCGTCTCCGGACGTAGAACCTCTTCGTATGCCCGCAGCAGATCGACCGACACCGAATGCTTGGCGTCGTTGGGCGGCAGGTGCCCGTACTTCTCCTTGCACGCCTCGCATTGGCAGAACCACTGCACTTCCTCGCTCTCTTCGAAGACGAGTCCGTTGAACCCCAACTGCTCGATCCGCTTCACGCTGGCGATCAAATAGTCGCGGACGTCCTTTCTCGACGCGCACAAGGAGTCGTAATTGTTCACGTGCCCTTGGTCGAGCAGCTCCCGGCTCAATTGCCCCCTGCTCTCCGGATGCGCTACCGGATAGCCGCCGCTGTACGAGTTGAGACCGATGTAAGCGTACATGTCGATGCCTCTGTCGTTCGCGTAACGAATGATTTCTTCCAGAAACGGCTTACGGAGGTTCGGATGGGTAAACGACACCTCGATCCAGTCCCCGATCTCCTTGGACCAGGTTTGCACCTTCAGATCGCGCAATACGGTTTCCGGATACTCCGGAAATTCGAACGGCCAGAAGCCGTACATCACGAGATTAAGCGCATTGATCTTATGCCGGAAGCACCAATCGATGAACGTCTTCCAGCGCGCCCCTTCCCACAGCTGCGTGCCGAAGCCGGCGCGCGCGAACCCCGCGTACCAGGTCAGCGTCGGCGAGACGATCCGCTTCCTCGCGTCCGGCCCGTCGACGATATCCGCCGCCGGCAGCGCGCCGTTCGGCGATTCCCGCAACAGCGAGAGCCAAGTAACCAGACCGTACAGCGCGCCGATCCCTCCGCCGCCGTAAATGACCGCTCCGCCGTCTCCGATCGTCAATCGGTAAGATTGCTCCGGATGGGCCCGTTCGTTCAGCAGTTCCCGGGCGTCCCGAGGGACGGATTCGCCGGACGCGATCACGAGATCGGCCTCCGTTCGGCCGGACGCGGCAAGAATCCGTCCAAAGCCCGCCTCCCGCAGCTCGCTCCGGGCTACGCCGCTCTCCGCAGCCGACAGCCCTTCCATATATACCGTGATCGAATCCCTCCGGAAAACGACTTCCCCTTCCGCCCGAACCGCCCTCTGCGGCACGGGAAGCAGCGAGTAAGCGTACCGTCCCAGAGCGTCGCTCATAGCCATAGCCCCCTTATTCCGTAATTCGCGTTAAAAGACGGGCATACGGAGGAACGAGCCGTCCGTATGCCCTGACACCGGCGGCGCCATCGTCCCGCGGAACGTTACTCCGCCAAATATTGGCCGATATTGTCTCCGGTAACCGGCACGTAATCGACCAGTTCCTTTTTCTCGAACTTCTCGCCCTTGATCAGTCCGACGGCTACCTCTACGGCGCGCTTGCCTTCCGCGGTAACGTTGTCCAGAACGGTCGCCGCCAGGCGTCCTTCCTTGACCGCCTTCATGGCGTCCGCGATGCCGTCGATGCCGACGACGATAATGTCCGTGCGGCCCGCGGCTTCCACGGCCTGAAGGGCGCCCATCGCCATTTCGTCGTTCTGCGCCGCGATCGCGGCGATTTCCGGGAAGCGCTGCAGCCAGTCTTCGGTGATGCTCATCGCTTCGTCGCGATTCCAGTTCGCGGTCTGCTCGGTGATTTTCTTGACGTCGGGATACTTGTCGAACAACGCCTCCTGCAGGCCCGCTCCGCGGGTAATTTCCGCCGAATGCCCGATCTGGCCCTGGAGCAGCGCCACGTTGCCTTTACCGCCGAGCTTGTCCGCCAGAATCTCGCCCATCATGACCCCGGATTGCTTCGGATCCGTTCCGACGAATACGTCGTAATTCTCGTTCTCCGTATACGTGATAACCTCTACCAGCGGAATGCCCGCCTCTTTCACCTTGTCTACGGCCGGACTCGATCCGACGAGATCGACCGCGTTCAGAATGACGGCGTCGACTTTCTGCGCGACCAGCGTATCGACCTGGTTCAATTGCTCTTCGATCTTGTCCTGGCTGTCCATCACGACGAGCTCGACGTTCAGCTCGCCGGCTTTCTCCTGCATCGATTCCACGAGCGATTTGATGAATTCGTGCGACAGTCCTTGCGCGGCCACGCCGATTTTATAGCTTTTGCCGCCGCCGGACGCCGCCTCGCCTCCGCTTGCCGGACTCGCGGCATTGTTCTTGCCGCCGCAGCCCGTCAGAACGACGGCCGCCGCTACCCCCGCGATCAACCACTTCCACGCCGACTTTCTCTTCATACCCTTTGCTCCTCCCATGTCGCTTTATGATCTATACAATCAGATTCGCCCTTAGGGGCGCCTCTCTGATTCCCCGGTCAGCTTCGCTTGGCGCGCTGGTCCAGAATGACCGCTCCGGCAATGATCAGGCCTTTGATGATCTGCTGCCAATACGACGAGACGTCCAGCAGATTCAACCCGTTGTTGATGACGCCGATGATCAGCACGCCGACGATCGTGCCCAGCAGCGAGCCCCGCCCGCCGAACAGGCTGGTGCCGCCGATAACGACCGCGGCGATCGCATCGAGCTCGTACCCCATGCCGCTGTTGGGCTGTCCGGAGCTGATGCGGGAAGAAAGCAGAATGCCTGCCAATCCGGCTAGAATGCCATTGATGACGTACACCCAGATTTTGACTCTGTCGACGCGTATGCCGGAGATTTTGGATGCGTTCTCATTTCCGCCGATCGCGTAGACGTAGCGGCCGAACTTGGTCTTGTACAGCACGATTCCCATGACAGCGGTTACCGCGATGAAAATAAGGACAGGCACCGGGATCGGGCCGACATACCCCTGTCCCAGAAATTTGAACGGATCGGAGCTGACCACGATCGGCCTGCCGTTCGTGTAGATCAAGGCGATGCCGCGGGCAATCGTCATCATCGCCAGCGTAGCCACGAACGGAGCGACGTTCAGCTTGGCGCTCATCGTTCCGCTGACTCCGCCGAGCAGGCCGCTCGCCGCCACTCCGGCCAGCAGCGCCCAGCCTATCGCGCCCGGATCGTGCGAGACGATGCTCGTCGCGATGACCGCCGCGACCGCCATTAGCGAGCCGATGGAAAGATCGATGCCCGCCGTCAAAATAATAAAGGTCATCCCTACGGCAAGAATGCCGTTGATCGAAACTTGGCGAAGCACGTTCATCAAATTGGTGACGGTCAGGAACGTATCCGAGACGAGGCTCAAAACGACGACCGCGCCGAGCAGGATCGCGATCAGACCGTATTTGCGCATCATCTCCGTAGAATTTCCGTCCTTGACGAATTTCTGCCGTAATGCCGGCATGCCGCTAAGCAATGCGTCCACCCCCGAGTGCACATTCCAAGATTTGTTCCTGCGTGATTTCGCCCCGAAGGAATTCCCCGCGGATTTCCCCTTCGCCCATGACCAAAATTCTGTCGCTCATGCCCAGCACCTCCGGCAGCTCGGACGACACCATCACGATAGCCAGCCCCTCCCGGGCGAGCTTGGACATCATGCGGTAGATTTCCGCCTTCGCTCCGACGTCGATGCCTCGCGTCGGCTCGTCCAAAATCAACAGCTTGGGCGAAGTCAGCAGCCATTTGGCGATGACGACCTTCTGCTGATTGCCGCCGCTGAGCGTCAGCACTTCCTGCTCCATCCGGTTCATCTTGATGCGGATTCCGGCCAGCATGTCGTCGCACGCGGACGCTTCGGCCGACCGCGAGACGAACGGGCCCGCGCTGATCCGCGACAGGCTGGACAGCGTCATGTTCTCGCGAATCGACCGGCTGAGCACGAGTCCGAGCTCCTTCCGGTCCTCGGTGACGAAGGCGATGCCGTGGCGGATCGCATCGCTCGGATGCTTAACCCGGATTTTCTCTCCGGACATCAGAACCTCGCCGCCGTCCGCCCGATCGATTCCAAACAACGCCCGCATGACCTCGCTCCGTCCCGCTCCCATCAGACCCGCGATGCCGAGAATCTCTCCCTGCCTTACGGAGAAGGAAATGTCCTTGAAATAGGGCAGCCGCGTTAGGCCGCGCACCTCGAGAACCGTTTCCCCGACGGGAGCGTCCTCCTTAGGATAGATCGCGTCCAGCGGTCGCCCGACCATCATCGAGATCAAACCGTCGACGTCCGTCTCGCGCGTATTCCGGTCGCCGATCAGCTTCCCGTCGCGAAGCACCGTTATCCGATCGGTAATCGAGAAGATCTCTTCCATTCTGTGAGAGATGTAGACGACCGGAACGCCCTGCTTTTTCAGCCGGTCTATCGTCTGGAACAGCGTCTTGACCTCGTTCTCGGACAAAGCCGACGTCGGTTCGTCCATAATGATCAGCTTCGCGTTGTAAGAAATCGCTTTAATGATCTCCAGCATCTGCTTCTGAGCTACGCTGAGCGATCCGACCTTCGTATTCGGCCCGGCGCGAAACTGAAACTCCTCCAGCAGCCGACTCGTCTGCTCCTCGAGCTGCTTCCGGCGGATGAACGGCGTTCCCGGATATCGCGGCTCGCGTCCGAGAAATATATTTTCCGCCACGGTCATTTCAGGAATCGGGTTGAGCTCCTGGTGAATCATCGCGATGCCGAGTTTCAGCGCCGCTTGCGGATCGGCGATCTGCAACTTGCTTCCTTCGAATTCGATTTCGCCCGCGTCTGGCTTGACCAGCCCGGTCAGAATCTTCATTAGCGTCGACTTGCCTGCCCCGTTCTCGCCCATCAGCGCGTGAACCTCGCCCTTGCGGACATCCAGCGATACGCCGTCCAGCGCTTTGACCCCGAAATACGACTTCGTGATGCCGCTCATCTTTAACACGGTATCGCTCATGATCCGCCCTCCCCCGGAACGATCAGAACCAAAGATGGGTCCCGAAGCTCGCCGTCTCGTCTTCCTTCAAGTCCATGCACTCCCGGTAAGAACGGTAAATATGCTTGCGCATCGTCAGCTCCGCCTTGTCCGGGTCGCGTCCTTTAAGCGCCTCGATCAGCTCGGCGTGCTGCTCCACTTCTTTCACCTTCGTGGATTCGTTTCCAAGAATGCGGTTGACCAGGGCAATCTGAAAGGATATCGACTCGTAGGCATGCCACAGCCGGGAGTGCTCGGAAAGCTTCATGATCGACTGGTGAATGTACAGCGATTCCTCCAACAGGGAGCCGACTCCGTCATCTTCGGCCTTGACCTTCATCTCTTCGTAGAAACGTTCCAGCTCGCCGATCGCTTCGTCGGAGGCGATCTGCGTAGCCAGCCGGATGGCCAGCCCCTCGATCGAAGCCCGCAGGGAATAAATTTCGAATATATCGCGGGCGCCCAGCTCGTTCACGACCGGACCGCGGTTCGGAACGAGAGTGACGATTCCTTCCCCCGCCAAATGCCTGACCGCTTCCCTCACCGGCGTCTGGCTGATGCCGAGCTCGCGGGCGAACTTCGTCTCGACGATCCGGTCTCCCGGATTCAGTCGGCCGGCAAGAATTTCTTGCTTGAAAAATTCGACCAGATCGTGTCCCATGTTCTGCTTGTCGGCGAAATATTGCCTTGAGATCGTCTCTTTCACCTTCTCGTCCTCCTTGTTCCGAATAAAGGAATCCAACCATCTTCTGTCCATCCTGCATTCTATATTATATATAATATATGATATAGAATCCTGTTGGCAATAAAAAAAACGCTTTCGCGTCAAACGCGCGCGCTTCCGCCTCGTTTCAAGCAAAAAGCGGTCGAACAGGGCTTCCCCCTGACCGACCGCTTCGTATTTTGGCTGAATTCCGGAACTAGCCGCCCTTACTCTTTCACGCCGCCTAGCTGCAAACCCGAGACGAAATGCCGCTGCAGGAACGGGTACACGATCAGAATCGGCACCGACGCGACGATCGTGATGGCGGCCCGGATCGACAGCGGAGTAATCATCGTGGCGGTGTCCTTGGCGGCCGTAGAAGACAAGCTCGGATTGGCGTTCGAATTCACGGTCGACGACAGCATCTTCATCAGCTCGTATTGCAGCGTGCTCAGCTCCTGCCTGGACGAAGCGAAAATGAACGTGTCGAACCACGAGTTCCACTGCCCGACGGCGGTGAACAACGCGATCGTCGCAAGGACGGGCATGCAGAGAGGAAATATGATGCTTATGAAAACCTTGAAGTCGCTCGCCCCGTCTATCTTGGCCGATTCGATCAGACTTTCCGGCAGCGTGCGAATATAGGTGCGAACGACGAGCATGTTGAACGCGCTGATCAGCCCCGCCCCGGCTCCGGGGAACAAAATGTAGACGAGGAACGTATTCAACAGGTTGAGGTCTTTAATCAGAAAGTACGAAGGAATGAGGCCGGCGCTGAAGTACATCGTGAGCACGAAAATCAGTGTAACCGGTTTGCGAAAAATATACTCCCTGCGGCTGATCGTATAAGCCAGCATGGCGGTCAGGAACACGCTGACCACCGTGCCGATCACGGTTCTGGCGACGGAAACCCAGAACGCGTCGTACACCTTCCCGGTCAGGAAGACCGCTTCGTAGTTTTTAAGCGTCCATTCCCGGGGCCACACGTAGATGCCGCCCCGCGTCGTGTCGACGCCCGAGTTGAACGAGATCGCCAGCGTGTTGAGAAAGGGATACAGCGTGACGACCACGACGAACAGCATGAATAAATAGTTCAACGTATGGAACAGAAACGGCTCCGTTTTGAATTTATACCTGACCGCTTGCATGCGGAGCCCTCCTTATATGAGTCGCTCTTCGCCGAGACGTTTGGCGATCGTATTCGCGCAATATAACAAGACAATGCTGACGACGGTTTTGAAAATGCCGGCCGCGACGCCTAGCGAGTAGTTCCCGATTCGCAAGCCGTACTTCAGGACGAATATGTCGATCGTCTCCGACCAGTCGAGCACTTGTCCGTTGCCGAGGAAATATTGGATGTCGAAGCCGCCGCCGTTCAATATCCAACCGACGTTCATGATCAGCAGGATGACGATAACCGGCCGTATGCCGGGCAGCGTCACGTTCCATATTTTACGTAAGCGCCCCGCGCCGTCCACCTCCGCCGCTTCGTACAGGGACGGATCGACGGATGCGATGGCCGCCAAGTAAATAATCGTGTTCCAACCCACCTCTTTCCAGACGTTGGTCAACCCTACGATGCCCCAGAAATACTTGCCTTCGCCGAGCCACAAAATCGGTTTGTCGATGAGGTGGAGCTTCATCAGCACGACGTTGATGATGCCGCCTTCCGTAGACAACGCCATCGAGACGAGTCCGGTCACGATGACCCAGGATAGAAAGTGCGGGAGATACGAGATCGTCTGGATTAACCGCTTGATTCCGGTCTTTTTGATCTCGTTCATCAGCAGCGCCAAGCCGATCGCCGTGACGAAGCCCAGAATGAGCGAGATGAAGCTCATCGCGATCGTATTTCGCAATACGCGGGTGAAGCCTTCGTCCATGAACAGAAACCGGAACTGATCGAGCCCTACCCAGGTCTGATCGATAATGGAGAAGCCCGGTTTGTAGTTCTGGAAGGCCATCAACCAGCCCCATATGGGACTGTAGGCAAAGATAACGATGTAGAGCACCATCGGGAAAGACATGAAGATCAGTTGCCGCTGGCGGATCGCGCGGCTCCAGAACGATTCGGTCCGCCGCGCGGGCTGAGGTGCGATATTCATCTTTGGGACCGTTTGCCGCGTCATCGTCCGCCTCCTATCTCTAACGAGCGGAAGGCCGGAACATTCGCTCCAACCTCCCGTCCTCTTCGTCTTATTTACTGGTCCAGTTGTCTACGCGCCACTTGAGCTGTTCGTTGATTCGATCGAGATAAGATTTCGTATCCACCTTGGCCATCTCCGAGACGTAATCGCTCCATACGTCTTCGAAGCTTTCCGGCTTGCTCAAGATCGCCTTCGGCAAGTGCTTGAAATCCAGATCCTTCATCTTCTGGTTGGCCACTCTCGCCGGCGAGCCTTCGATGAGATCGATGTTCCATGCCGGGTACGATACGCGGTTATCCGGCGGCGCCGAGAAGAATTCGGTCCACGTCTTATGGCCGTAGGCGGACAACACTTCTTTGTCGATGTCCTTCAAATTCGCGAAAAACTCGTCCGGCTGGTTGCCCGGACCGTCAGCGTTGCCGTCCGGATAGTTTCCTTCCAGTTTAGGGAGATATCCCCATAGCGATTCCGCTTTATACTTTTGCTTCCAGGTGACGTCTTCTTGCTGCGTGCGCATTTCCGGCGTCCGGTAGTAGAGTCCGTTGTCGCCGACGAGGTAATCGACGCCTTCTTCGCCCCAGTTAAGGCGCTTCTGCCATTTCTCCGACAGCATCGTGTCGATGAATTGGATGATTTTCTCCGGTTCCTCGGCATTAACCGTAATCCCGAAGCCGTTCATCAAGTTGATCGGCGGACGGTCGAGATAGTAATCCTTCGTGTTCATGTCATAGACGAGCGGGAAGCCGACGTAAGTGCGATCGAACTTGCCCTGGGAGATGAGCGAATCATGGGCTTGCCCGAAGTTCCAGCGTTGGTCGAACATGCCGAGCACGCGGCCGCTGGACAGCTTCGCCAGATACTGGTCGTAATTCTGAGCGAACGCTTCTTGGTCCATCAGGCCTTTGGCGTTGATTTCGTTCAGCTTCTTATAGTACGGCTTCGCCGTATCCGTAGCGGAGAACAGCGTAGCCACGTTCGTAACCGGATCGACGAGGACTCCGCCGTCGTTCGGATGGCCGGCCAAATGCTGCGGCGCGTTGCGAAGGCCCCAGTCTCTCCAGTCGAACGCGAGCGAAGAGAATCCGATCGTCGGTTGGCCGTCGATCTCCGGATATTTGGCCGCATAATCTTCGATCAGCTTGAAGTATTCGTCCAGCGTCTTGAACTTCGGATAGCCGAATTCCTTGAGCACCGCCTTCTGGATGAAGAAGGCAGGTCCGAAGTACTCCGTCGAACTAAAGTCGCCTTGGTAGACCCCGTAGTTCGGCAGCCAGTAAATGTGGCCGTCCTCGGGATCCTTCAATTGTTCCCACACTTTTCCGAAATGCTTCTTCAAGTTAGGTCCGTGCTGCTCGATCAGGTCTTCCAGCGGGATGACCGCTTTGGCCGCCGTCAGCTTCGCGTTCGCCGTAATCATGTCGGGGTAATCGCCGCCGGCGATCATAACGCCGAGCTTCTGCTCGATATCGCCGACCAGATATTCTTCCTTCAGCGTGACGCCGAGCTGGTCTTTGATTTCCTGGTAGATTTTGTTATCGTCCGTCGGGATCGGTCCCGTTGCAGCCGTGAACAAGGAGATGGTAAACGGCTCCACCGGCGCTTCGGACGAGCCGGATTCGGACGCCGCGGGCGAGGAGCCGCTTGCTCCCGGAGAGGCCGACGAATTCGAGCCGCCTTCCTTGTCGCCGTTCTTGGAGCAGGCCGATGCGACGAGACTGAACGCCAGAATCAGCATGAGCAGCCCTAAGGCCGTTTTTCTAGCACGAACCCCCATGTAAAATCCTCCTTAGCGGATGTAACGCAAGACGGCGCGCTTTCGTCTTGCTGATTTTATGGTAGCGTTTTCTTGGAGGCGGTTGCAATTCACGGATTAAATGGTTATCCCCCTTAAAAATCGGTTTCGCAGGCCGACGGCTTGCCGACCTTCCCCCTCGCCTCGGCCCGATACTCCGCCGGCTTTCTGCCCGTCCGCCGCTCGAAATGCTGGAGAAAATGGCGGTAATGCGCGTAACCGACCTGCTCTGCTATCGCGCCGGTAGGCTCCGACGAGGTCCGGAGCTTCTCGCAGGCTTCGGCGATCCGCAAATCGTGGATTCTATCGAGCAAGCCGCAGCCGAACTTGTCTTGATAAGCTTTCCCTAGATAAACGGGGTTCAAGTAAAACCGCGCTGCGACATCCCGGATCGAGAGCGGTCTGCGATAAAATTCCCGGATATACCGATCGACCTCGGCAACCGTGCTGCCGGGCCTGCTCTCGCGGATCGATTGCACGGCATCGATCGCTTGCTCCGCGTACAGGAGAAGGCGCGCCCGCACGGATGCCGGTCCTTCGTTCGCCGCGATAGCCGGATTCGGACTCGTACGGGAGCGCGGCCACGATGCCGGGTCGCCGCCGGATTCGCGAATCAGCTTGCCGCATTGGACGGTCAAGGAACCCGCGAACAGCTCCGCCCACTCCAACGAACGACCCTCCGATTCGCGGAACAAGCGATCGATCAAATCCGCCGCCCGGTTCCGGTCCGCGTCTTCGATCGCCTGCAGCACGTCCTTCATCCGCTGCGCCGCCAGAACGGGCAGCGTTGCTTCCGCGCCGTCGCCGCCCCTCGGCCGGGAAGCCCGGCGGGCATCCAGCTTCGAGCGGACTTGCTGCAGCGCCTCCGCCGCCTCTTCCCCGACGATCGGTTTCATCAGGTAATGATGGACGCCAAGCTGCATGGCGCGTTTGGCGAATGCGAATTCCCCGTAGGCGCTAAGCACGACGATCTCGGGCGGATCATCTTCGCCCCGCTCCCCGAGCAATCGTCCGATCAGCTCCAAGCCGTCCATCTCCGGCATTCGGATGTCCGTCACGACGACATCCGGCATCGACCCGCGCGCCGCGGCCAGCGCCTCGGCGCCGTTCTCGCATGAGCCGCTGACCCGGAAACCGAGCCTCTCCCAATCCACGAACATCCGCAATCCTTCGATCGCCCGCGGCTCGTCATCCACCAGCAGCACCGAATACATTCCTTCTCCCCCCTTCGTCCGCGGACAGAGCGGGAATCCGAAACCCGATCCGCGTGCCCTCGTTCGGACGGCTGTCGATATAGAAGTCGACCCGTTCCCCGTAATGGAGACGAAGCCGCTTATAGACGTTGCGCATGCCCACGTTCTCGTCCGAATCGAGACTTCCGTTCAGCAGGCCTCGAATTTCTTTTAACCGTTCCTCGTCCATGCCTTTGCCGTTATCTTCGACTTGCACGTGCAAGTAAGTGTCCGTTCGCCGGGCCTCGATCCGAATGACGCGCTGCCCTTTGACCGCCTGCAGTCCGTGCTTGCACGCGTTCTCGACAAGCGGTTGAATGCACATTTTCGGCACGAGGCAGCTTGCGGCTTCCTCTTCGACATCGAAGCGATAGTCGAATCGGTCCGCGAAACGGAACTTTTCGATTTTCAAGTACATTTCCGTAAAATGCAGCTCTTCCTGCAGCGTGACGGAATCGTCGGACCAGCTAAGCATTCGGCGAAGCAATTGGGACAAATTGCGGATAAAGTCGGTCACTTCCGAATAGCCGTTCTTCGCGCTGACAACGAGCAGGGCGTTCAACGTGTTGAACAGAAAATGCGGGTTGACCTGGCTCTGCAGCAGCTTCATCTCGCCGCGGATCCGCTCCAGCTCCATATCCTTTTGCTGAATTTCGAGCTTATACACATCGTTAATGAGAGACTCGATCTTGGCGGCCATCCGGTTGTAGCTGCGGATCAGACCCCCGATCTCGTCCTTGCCCTCGCGCAGCACGATCAAGTCGAATTTCTCGTTTTTCGCTTTCTCCAAATGTCGGGACAACCGGCGAATCCGGTAGTTGTACGAACGCAACATGACAAAAATGAGCGTCGTCGGCAGCAGCGTGCTGACGGCGGCCAGCATCCAGATGAAACGGCTGGAGCTCTGGACGGCCGTCTGGAAGAGATCTTCCTCCGCAAGACCGACCAGCGTCCATCCGTGAATGTAAGAAGGATTTCCAAGGGGGCTTCGGAACGTCAGCTTGTCGTCTTCGACGACGTTCGCTCCGGGGACGGGCTTCATATACTGAGAGGAGGGAAACAGCGTCCGTTCCATCGAATCCAGCAGGCGAAGCGTCATGTACGGCTTCTCCTGCTCCATGATTTCGTCGAAGCTGCTGAGCTTCAGATCGATACGCAAATATTTGGCATAACGTCCGTACATCGGGTATTCGTTCAGCTTGCGCACCACGCTGAAATAGTCTTTGCTCGCTCTCGCGTTCATGGGATCGACACTGGTGAACTTAAGAACTTGGACGGCAGACGGGGACGCGGCAGCGGCTTCGTACCAGGGACTTTGTTTCTCGGCTTCATCCAAGATGAAAAAGTTGCTTCCGCTCACGACCGTCGGGTTTTCCGTGAACACCGATATATTTTCGACGTAGGTATAAGCGGACATGAACGGCCTCATCTTGCCGTTCAGCACCTCGTTGAAGACGTCGTAGAATTCAACGATATCGGCGAATTCCTTGTCCAGCACCTCGTACAAAGTCCGATCCGTCGCGACGGAATGGCTGAGCGTGACGCCTCCCTCGATCATATTCATCGCCTTCTTGGCCGCCCGCTCGATCGCCATCTGGAGGTTATTCTGCTCCCTGGATTGAATGTGCTGCGACGTTTGCCGGAAGAAGAGGACGTTGATCGTCAGGATCGGCACCAGAACGCACATCAAGTAAATAAGCGTGAACTTCCATTTCAGCGGGATGTTGTTCACGAAGCTGAGTCCGCCGATCGGCTTACGCATGCGGGATGCCTCCTTCGAATCAGCCGTTCTTGTATTGGGAAGGGGTCATATTCATCCATTGCTTGAATTTCGCGGCGAATTGTTCGGGATCCGCATAGCCTACCGTCCGGGCGACGTCGGCGATTTTCAGGTCCGTTCGCCGAAGAAGCCGCCGGCCTTCCTCGACCCGCGTGCGGTGCACGTAGTCGAGGAAGGACAAGCCCATCTGTTTCTTGAACAACTGGCCTAGATAGGCGGGCTGAAAATGAAGCGTTCTCGCGATGTCCCGCAGTTGAAGCGGCTCGCTGTAGCGCTCCCGAATAAACCGTGCCGCCGCCCAGGCAGGCCCGGTCATGGACCTCTGCCAAGCCAATTGCTCCGCGGCTCGCCGAGCGAATGACGCCAAGACGCCGGGCCAGCGGTCCGCCTTATTCGGCAGAACCGGAAGGGAGAGATCCCGTTCGTCTCCCGGAGCGGAGCTCGCCGTCTCCCCCTCGATCACTTTCCAGATCAATTCCAACAGCACGTTCGACAAGAATGCCTTCCCCGTCTTCGCGTCCCCTTCGAACGAAAGCTCCAGTTGCCGGCACAGCCGATTGGCCGCTTCGTCGATCTCCGCCCCGTTGCCCTCTTGGGTTGCCAGCAACAGACGGTCTTCCGCATCGAATAGAGGATCGTCGGCGTCCGGGAGAGTCCATACCGCTTCAGAGGGCAAGGCCGGAAGCGGCGAACCCTCGGCTTCGTCTCCTTCCGGAAGCGACCACTGGCGGCGCAGCTTCCCGAGGGCGGCATGGATTTCCATGACGTCGATCGGCTTCAGCCAGTAGTCTAGCACTCCGTAAGTCATTGCCTCCCGGGCCGAAAGGAAATCGTCGTGTCCGCTTAGAATGATGAAACGACACGGCGCGTTCAACGTCTTCGAGCAGCGCTCGATCAATTGCATTCCGTCCATGACCGGCATGCTGATGTCCGTCACGACCAGATCGGGATTCAGCTCCCGGATCCGCTCCAAAGCTTCTTCCCCGTCGCACGCTTCGCCGCAGACGCGAAAGCCGTGGCTTTCCCAGTCGATCATGAACGTCAAGCCTTCCAGGACGAGCGGTTCGTCATCTACAAGCAGAACGGTGAAGATCGGAGTCCTCCCCCTCCCCATTAAGTATCTTTATTATACCATCGCCAATGAATGCGGTTTCATTGAAAGTTATGGAAGATGAATGTTCGGTCGGAGCGCCCCCGCGTTCCGCCTTGGCGTCACCTGCAGCGATTCTCCGCTTTTCCTTTAATTTCCGCTAATTCTGGTCTCAAAAGATCCACCGCATCTTTCGTGTTTCAATCCTCCGTGCGCCACTTGAAACAATCCTTATAACAACGAGGTTTACGGTATTTTCTCTAATTCCTTCACGGTTAAAACAGGAATTCACATTGAGTATGAATGCGGTTTCTATGTTACTATCTTAGGGATACTACCGATGCTTTTCTCCGTATTTTTTGCTTCTTACTCCTCAAATATTGCGATTTTTAAGGGATGATAACGCATAGAAGGGGGCGAACGAGGATTGATCGAGATTTTAAACGGCACGAAGGAAACCGTCTCCTTTCGCGAACATTTCGGCATTCGGCTGTACCTGAATCGCGAAGCGGAAAATTATCCCTTGCACTGGCACACCGCCGCCGAAATTATTATGCCGCTCGATAACCTATACAC
>JAEZZE010000043.1 GCA_023418755.1 Bacillota bacterium
ATCCGTAACTTGACATCATTGGGCCCTCCCGTTCCTCACGGCGCCGGGCCGGAGCGCCTTAGAAGCAGCGCCGGCGGCGGAATCCCGTTCCGCCGCCGGACGCCTCGGCCGGTCCGGTCCCGGACAGCCGATTACTTGTTGCCGTAATTGTTGTCCTTGGACCAGCCTTTCTCCTGCTTGATCTTCTCCGCTTCTTCCTTCATATTCTTGTCGATAAGCTCGACAAGCTGATCCGTCGTAATATCGTTGAGGACATAGCGTTGAATTTGCTGCAGCACAAACTGCCGCGCGTTGGTACCGAGAATAGCCTGCGAGTTCAGATCGATCTGGTTTTGCGGTCTATATTTCGGCAAGTAACGCTCCAGGTTGGCGTTCGGCTCGATGCCGCTAGCCGTAGGCGTAATCCAGTTCATGTCCGCAAGCTGCGTTGCGATCGCCGGAGACGTGTAGAACATGATGAAATCCATCACTTCGTCTTGAATGTTCTTCTTGATCGCCGACGGCATCACGACGAACGCGTCGGCCAGATCTCCGAACTCGGCGGGATCTTCATTGGACGTCGGGGCGATATCCTTCGTGATGACCGGAAATTCGAACGTATCCCAGTTAAACGGCGGCTTCATGTCGCTGGCAAACGGCTTGGCGTCGATATTGATCGTGAACGTGTGCGCGGCTTTGCCTTGCAGCCACATATCCCGCGCTTCCGCCATCGTCATCGCCATCGCGCCGGGCGCCCAGTAGCTCGTGAACTGCTTGAACAGCTCGTACAGCCCGCGCACCTCCGGCTTGTTCACGTCGATAATGCCCTCGTCCACGGCTCTAACGTATTCGTTCTGCTCATACTTGTTGTTTTTGTACAGCGAATCGATCTGGCTCACGTACTGCTCCTGGGTCTGCTGCGCCGTAAATCTTGCGAACCAGTCCCATGCCGACGTCACCTTGAGGAAACCGGAGAACGGCTCCGCGCCGATGTTGGCCTGACGAATCGCCTCGAAGTTGGCGATCATCTCCGGGAACGTTCTAGGCGCTTTAAGCCCAAGCCGGTCGTACATGTCTTTGTTATACGCGATTTTCAACGTGACCATCGAAGTGGCGATATTGTTGAGCTTGCCGTTGCGCGTGGAGCGCATCAAGTTAAGATCGACTTCGCGGAAGCTTTCGCCCCATTTCTGGTTCGTATAGGGGCTTATCTTCTCTAGGTAGGGGTCCATTTCCAATACGTTGTAGCCTTTGTCGTTGTATTTCGTGTAGGGAAGGTCATAGCTGAAGTCCATAATGACTTCCGGCTCCTGATTGCCGGCCAGCTGGGCAGCCATCCAGACATCGAAATCCGCGTTGTTCTGGGCGACTTCCTCGAAGCTGATCGTGACATTCGGTTTGATTTTTTTGTACTCGGCAATGGCCAGATCCAAGCCGGCTTTTTTGCCGGGGCCGGCCCATGAGGCGATTTTGAACGAGATGGGGGCGTCCCCTCCGCCGCCGTTTTCCGCGGCCGGAGACGAGCTCCCTTTGGAGCCGGAGTCGCCGCTGCCCCCGCAGCCGGCGAGCAGCGTTGCGGTAAGACCGAGAAGAACCAGCAGGGTAACAATCGTTTTAGATGACGCTTTCATATCTGTATTTCCCCTTCCGATGGATGAACTGGCGACCCGTATCCGGGTTCCGCCGAAGCGGTTGTCCGCGAACTGAAATCGCTTACCTCAAAGTTAACCCCTCGGCGGGAAAAAGATAATGCGGTAAACTTGTGTCGAATGTTTAATTTTTTGTCTTGCTTCTCTGATAGTCGCTTGGCGTCATTCCGGTATGCTTGCGAAACACTTGGCTGAAATACCGTTGATCCTCGTATCCGACAAGACTCGCGATTTCATACACTTTGCTGGACGGATTGCTTAGGAGCTGGCAGGCTTTATCGATGCGGATTTGGGTCAAGTAGTGCAGATACGTTTCCCCCGTCTTTTTTTTGAACACTTTGCAGAAGTAGCTGGGGTCGATGAAAAACTTTTTGGAGATCGCGTCCAGATCGATATTGTCCGCATAGTGCGTTCTCATGTACAAAATAATGTTGTCGAGCTGTTCGCCCCCGGTATGCTCGAAGCTCCTGTCGAAATGCGCACGAACGCTCTGAAAAATAGTTAAGAGCCAGTCGCTTAGTCCTTCGAGCGTGTCGTGCTTCCTCATTTTGTCCGAGGAAGAAATGTCCTCTCCCATGAGCTTGTCCGCCGCAAGCCCCATTTCGCTCAGCGCCTTGCGGACTTCATATAGCAGCTCCGAGCAGATGCGATACACATCCTGCGGAGGGAGACTGCCGCTGCGGCGAATTTCCCGAAAGAAGCCGTCCAGCTCCGACAGCACGCCCGCTTCGTCGTTCTCGCTTACGGCCGCCAGCAGCCTGCGAGCTTGCTCCTGGGGTGCCGGCGAGTATTCCCCGCTCTCTTCGGGAATCGTCCGATAGGCAATGACCGAGCCTCCGCCCCGGAACATTTTGTGCTGCAGCGCAAGCTCCGCTTGCCGGTAGAGCTCCTTCAGCTCAGTCAAAGCTCCAGCCTCCGACACGCCGAACGTGAGCGTCATCCCGAGCCACTCCTTAACCTTGCCCGATATTTCCGATAGCCCTACCGCAACGTTCGGCTCCATGTCCCGCTCTCCGCCAAGCAGCATTGTCCCAATTCCGTCCCCAAGCGCCAGATGCAGACGGACTCCCCGCCTGTCGAGAGCCGCCGTTATGAACTCCTTCAGTTTGTCGTCGCCGAGCAATTGCGCCTCGCCTTGCAGCAGCGCCACCTGATAGCGTTCGTCCGTTAGCCGAATATTGTAATAAACGAGTCTTTCGTCGTCGATCGACGATGGAGAGACTGCTCCGGTCGCCAGATCGCGGACAAGCTTCTCTCTGACGAAGGAGAAACTGTCCGATACGGCAGACTGCAGGACATTCCAGTCCGCCTTCGTTTTCGCAGTACTTTCAATTTGCTTACGGATCCCGCTCATTACGGAGATCAGTTCCCGCTCCTCCACCGGCTTGAGCAAGTAGTCGGATACCCGGCTCTTGAGCGCGCGTCTGGCGTACTCGAATTCGTTAAATCCGGTCAATACGACAAAATGAGGCGTAAGCCCGTCCCGCAGGCAATCTTCGATCATCGCCAATCCGTCCTTGTAGGGCATTTTGATGTCGGTCAGCACGACTTCCGGTTGAAGCTTACGGATCGCCTCCATGCCCTCTTCGCCGTCCCCCGCGGTTCCGACAATGCTAAAGCCCAGTTCGTCCCAATCCACGAACTGCTCCAAGCCTCTTACGATCATGGCGTCGTCATCAACGATAAGAACCGTATGCATATCCTATTCCCCCGTTATGTTTCGATCTGTCTTTTGCAAGGTATCCGCACGCTAACGCTCGTATAGCTATCCGGCTCGCTGTCGATCGAGAGCCCGTAAGGTTCGCCGAAGAAAAGCCGCAGCCTGCGATGAACGTTAATCAAGCCGATATGGTCCTTGTCCGTGTTCGGATCGTCCAGATTGCGTTGAATTTCTTCCAGGCGGTCCAGAGCGATGCCGGCCCCGTCGTCCCAAATCCGAATCAGCACGTCGTCGCCGTCGGCGCAAGCCGTAATGGAGATCAGCCTCGCCCCCCGCCTTTGGTTGATGCCGTGCTCGATTGCGTTTTCCACCAAGGGCTGCAGCACCAGCTTTAAAATCACGATGTCCTGCAGAGAATCCGGAACATCGATCCGAACGTCCAAGCGTTCCTCGTATCTTAGCTTTTGGAGCTTGATGTAGCTGGTCAAGTACGCCAACTCGTCGGCCAGCGTCGTGCGCCCTTTCTGGTCGGAAATGATATAACGGAAAAGATGCCCCAGCGCCTTGATCATTTCCGCCGTGCCCGGGTCCTTGTTGACGATGGCCAGCATGCGAACGGATTCCAGCGCGTTGTATAGAAAATGCGGCTTGATCTTGCTCTTCATGGCGTCGAATTCCGCTTCCCGCTTCATCAATTCCACCTGGTGAATGCGATTCTTCGTTTCGTTCAAGTCGGCTACGAGCCGATAAAAGCCTTGCCCGAGCCCGGCAATCTCATCCTGCCGCACGTGTACCGGGGTAGGCCAGAAGGCGAAGTCGCCGTTAGTAATCCGCTGCTTCACTTCCTTGGACAGCCTCTTAAGCGGCAGCGTCATTCGGTGCGCCAGGAGCGCCGCCAATAGAAACGCCCCGACGACGCATAAGCCGGTAGACAGCATAATGACACGCTTGATACCTTGCTGCGTCTGCTGCGTCTCCTCGAACGGAGAGGAGACGATCAGATTCCAATCGCTGTTTGGCAGGGCGTCATATACCGTCAATCGGCTCCCTGTTCCAGACTCGTACACGCCCGACAAATCGAGCTGGTCGCCCCCTGCCGCTTGAGCGAATGAACCGGAGGCAAGCGCTGTGCCTACCGCTGCCTCGTCCGAGCCGGAGATCATCCGTCCATTGCGGTCGGAGATCAGTATTTCCGAGCCGTTCGCGAGATTTACCGCCGAATTGATGCTGGAAAAATCGCGTTCGGAGAAGGCGATCAGCACAACGCCAAGAGGACGGAACGCTTCCTCCGCCTTGATGAACTGTTTGACCTTGCGAGCGACAAAAATATATTTTCCGTTATGGTCGTAGCTTCCCCAATAGGGCTTACCGTCCAGTCTGTTCACGGCCTCCAGCCAATCCGCATCCCGATCGGGCAGAAACGTATTGGCTCCCGCATACGTTCTGTCTCCTGACGTGCTCACGATGGCGATCTCCTTGGCGCGGATGCCGTGGATTTTAAGCTCGTAAAACTGTTTCTCCAGCAAGTTGGCGGCTGCGATTTTCTGCTGCACGTTCCCCGTCCAGTTGGTCTTCAGAATCGGATCGATGATCGCCGGATTGGTCATAATCAGCAGCGCGGCGTCCGCCGCGCCTTCCATGAAGCTCGACAAGTTTTCCTTCGAGTGCTCCAGCGCCGTCTCCATCATATCCATGCCGTTGCGATGAATCATTTCGGAAAATTTATCGATCGTAAAAACGGAAATGATCGTTGTCGGGGTAATAATAAACACCAGCAGCAGAATCAAAATTTGCGAGCGAACGCTGCCTCCGATCATCCATCCTTTAATCATCGTTTTGCTTCACCCCTGAACTCGTAAGCGCTGTCATGAATCAGCTGCCGTTATATTTCAGCAGTATAGCAGGTTATTTCTCGTTCGGATACTCCGAGCCCCCAAAGCGCTCCTTCTGCCCTCCCTCGCACATATCGACAAACTTCGACAGTCTTCTCCAAGCGCCTTCTGCTATAGTAGGTTTATTCTTATTTTCGATTAGGAGAGTAGAACTATGATCAATAAGCTGCGGGTCACTTTAGGTCTCTTGCTCGTCATCGTACTCGCTTTTCCGATTTTAGCTTCCGCGGATAGCTCGTCCGGCTTCCAGGACGTGGGCGGCACGCATTGGGCGAAGGAAGAAATCAGCAGCATGGCTCGGTTGGGGATCGTCGCGGGCTACTCCGACAATACCTTCAAACCGAACAAGGAGGTTACGCGCGAGGAGTTCGCGGCTTTGATTACCCGGGCGTTCTATCTGGAGCTGCCTTCCGAGGACCTGAAACCTTCGTTCGTCGACGTCTCCTCGTCTCGCTGGTCGTTCGTAGCCATCGAGGCCGCCAAGGATTACTTGACGGGTTATTACCCGCCGTCGGGCAAAGCCTTCTTCGACCCGAAGGGATCGGCCACGCGCGAAGACGTGGCGGTAGCGTTGGTGAAGACGCTCGGCTATCAGCCCGACGATTTGGAGAACGAGAATATTCTGATGTGGTATAACGATACTGCGAGCGTTTCTCCGAACGTGAAAACCTACTTCGCCCTGGCTGTCGAGAAGAAGCTGATTAGCGGCTACGGGGAAAATTCCTTGGCTCCGGACAAGCCGGTTACGCGGGCGGAAGCTACGACGCTGCTGTACCGGGCGATTAAAGGAGCGGCAGCCGATGCCGATCAATCCCTTATTCTGAATGTCGAAGCGCCCGAGACGGTCTCTACTCCGACGTTCTATATCACGGGAGATGCGACCAAGGGAGCCCAGGTGTTCATCAACAATGAACAGGCCGAAGTCGTTCAGGGGCAATTCCGTGTCGGTTTCCGCCTGAAGGATGAGGGAACGTACACGTACACGGTGTCGGCGAGAATGCCCGGAGGCAAAACGCAGTCCGTAACGAAGAAGGTGACTTTCGCGAAGGGCGCCCCTACCTTGGAGGTCAGCGGCATTCCGGAAACCACCGACAAGCAGGAAATCGAAGTGAGATGGAAAGTCAAAGACGAGAACGATCCCAATCCGAAAGTATCCGTCAACGGCGAGCCCCAGCACTATTCCGCAACCTCCGCCAGGGTTTCCTTAAAGGATGGCAGCAATGAAATTATCGTCGTGGCGGAGAACGGCTACGGCCAGTCGGCTAAAGTCGTCAAAATCGTCGTTTTCCAAGGAGGCGGTCCCGTATTGGAAGTGCATAACGTTCCCCAGACGACCAACCGGGACATGCTCAAGATCAGTTGGACGGTCAGCGACAAAAACGACTATTCGCCGAAGGTATTCGTCAATGGAGAAGCGGCCGGCAGCAGCACCAACATGACGGTATCGCTCAGACCGGGACCGAATACCATTACCGTCAAAGCGATGAACAAGCTGGGCAAAATTACGGAGAAAACCTTCGAGGTTCGCATGGAAAACAGCGGTCCGACCTTGACGGTCGCTCCCCTCCCGGAAACGACGGACAAGGAATCGCTGACGCTGAGCTGGAACGTGTCCGACCCGAACTATAATCGAGTCCAGGTGTATGTCAATAATCAGTCGTTCTCCGGCAGCAGCACATCGGTCAAGCTTAGCCCGGGACCGAATTCGATCCACATCAAAGCGGTCAATACCAACGGCGAGGCTTCGGAGCAAACCTATAACGTCGCCTTCGACCCGGCGGCCCCTCAGTTCAGCCTGGGGTATGCGCCGGAGACGACGGCCTCCCAAACGATTACGCTGAGCTGGACCGTCAGCGACGAGAACGACCGGAGCCCGATGGTTTACGTGAACGACCAGTTGATCAGCTCCAGCATGACGAACGTCAAGCTGACTCCCGGCGTAAATACGTTCAACTTCGTCGTCAGCAACAAATACGGAAAATTGACGAAAACGACTTACACGGTCACCTATATTCCGCCCGAGTCCGAATAACGGGCTAATCGCGGCACGCCAAAAGCCCCCCTCCCGATCCGAAGATGCGGAGGGGAGCTTTACGTTGCGTTGCTGCCGAACAATTTTTCTGATCCGTTACAGTTCAACCCGTCTACGGCTGCGAGCGGACTCCAAGCACGCGTCGATCAGCTTCATATTGTCGACTGCGTCCTGGGCCGGGTACAGAGGAGCTTCCTCGCCCCAGACGACGCGGGCGAACTGGTCGGATTGCGCCGTATAGGCATCCACGCCGTAAGGGCCTTCCGTGCGGGTTTCCCCGCCGGTCTGCACGACGATCACGTCGTTCTCCTTGTTCGGCAGGAACGACGGCTTCAGAACGATCGTCCCTTCCGTGCCGACGATTTCCAGCTCGTTGCGGAACGTCGCCCACATGCCGCAGTCGAACGTGAGCGCCACGCCGCCGGCAAACTCCACCAGACCGGACGCCATCATGTCCACGTCGTCGTGCTCCGGAGAAAACAGCGCGTGAACCGTCACCGCCTCCGGCTCGGCCCCGGTAATCCAGCGCGCCGCGCTGAGCGGATATACGCCGACGTCGTACAGCCCGCCGCCGCCCCAATTCTTCACTTGCCGGATGTCCGTTTTGTTGGCGGCTCCGTTGTATGTAAATACGCCGCGAATCGCTCTTAACGCCCCGATCTCGCCCGCTGCGATCATCTCCTTCACCCGTGCGATTCGCGGATGGTGGCGGTACATGAAAGCTTCGGCCAGATGCACGCCCGCTTCCTTGCAGGCATCGACCATCTCCTGCGCTTCCTCCGCGTTCATCGCGAGCGGCTTCTCGCAGAGAATGTGCTTGCCGGCCTTCGCCGCCGCGATCGTCCACTCCTTGTGAAGGTGGTTCGGAAGCGGGATATACACGGCGTCGATGTCGGGATCCGCCAACAGCGCCTCATAGCTTCCGTAATGCTTCGGAATGCCGAATTCCTCCGCCTTCGCCCTTGCCTTCTCTTCGTTCCTGCTGGCGACGGCGACAAGCTCTCCCGTCTCCGATTCCCGAATGGCCGGTATGACGGCGCGGTCCGCGATCGCGGCGCAGCCGAGTATTCCCCAACGCAAACGTTTCATATCCGAATCCCTCTTTTCTCCGATTATCCCTATCATTATAGCATGCCGGTTATCTTTTCGTTCGTGCCGATTTGGGTTACAATGGGACGATACGAACGAGACAGAAAGGGAGAGAAAGATGCCATACCGCCTCATTGCCATGGATCTTGACGACACGCTGTTAACGGACGAACTGACGGTGACGGACGGAACCCGCCAAGCGATGAACGAAGCGATCGCCCGGGGAGTCCATATCACCATTGCGACAGGGAGAATGTTCGACTCCGCGCAGAAGATCGCCCGCCAAGTCGGACTGAACGTTCCGATCATCACTTACCAAGGCTCGCTGATCAAAAATCTGCTGGACGAAGAGGTGCTCTACGAGCGCTCCATACCGACTGAAGTCGCCCGCGAGATGTACGAATACGGTTTGGCCAACGGCCTGCATCTGCAGAGCTATATCGACGACAAGCTCTATGTCGCGGAAGACAACGACAAGATCAAAGGCTATGTGGAACAATCCAAAATCCCTTATTTCGTGGAACCGGACTTCAAGCGGATTATCGGCCATCCGAAGCAGACGAAGCTGCTCGTCATCGACGAGCCCGCGAGGCTGGACGCCTTGCTGCCCGAGTTGAAAGTCCGTTTCGGCTCGCAGGTTCATCTGACCAAATCCAAGCCGAACTACTTGGAGTTCCTGCACCCGGAAGGGACCAAAGGTCACGCGCTGCGCTTCCTCGCCGCCCATTACGGCATTCCGATCGAGGAGACGATCGCCATGGGCGACGCGATGAACGACCACGAGATGGTCGAAGCGGCGGGCCTCGGCGTCGCGATGGCCAATGCCGTACCGGCGCTCAAAGCGGTCGCGGACTACGTCACGCTGTCCAACAACGAAGAAGGCGTCAAGCACGTGATCGAGAAATTCGTGTTGAACGCTTAGAACGCAAAGGCTGTCCCGATCGCGAAGCCGTCATTCCGTACGGCTTTGCGATCAAGGGACAGCCTGTTCTTTGCCGCTATCCGAACGCTCGAGTCAACCCATGGACAAGGCATTGCGGGTAGCCAATATATATTTGGACGTATCGAGCGGATTGACGCCGCGTCTTCTCCTCTCCGCTTGCACGTCCGGAGGGCATTCCTGATAGCCGTCGAAGTACGTCGTCAACGTCCCTCTTCCCTTGGTCATCGACCCTAGACGGGCCGGAAAGTCCAGAGAGGTCGCGACGGGAAGCCTCCCTTTGAGCTCCATGCGGCCTTGGCGAACGACCGGCATTTCGAACTCCCCGCGCATGACGGACAGCTCGCTCATCAGCTTGCCGCCGAATTCTTCCGGCGTCGACAACCGGAAACGAAGCATCGGCTCCAGCAAAGTCGTCCCCGTATGGACCAGTCCGTCCATAATGCCCATCGGAGTCGCCACGACGAAATCAAGCGGATGCGTATGCCAGACGTGGTGTTCGCCCTCGATCAACGTCACCTTCAAGTCGGTGACCGGCCATCCCTTCAAGCCTTGCTCCAACGCTTCCGGCACGCGTCTGGCCACCTCGTTCTGATAGCTGTCCAGGAGTCTTTCCGGACGGACGATCGAATGATACTTCAGCCCGCTTCCCCGTTCTCCCGGTTCGATGACGAATCTGAGAATCGCCCAGCAAGGCTTCGGCATCGTATAGGCAACGAATCCTTCCCCTTTGCGCGCGGGCGTCTCCTTGTAGATGACCGACGGTTCGCCGAAAATAACGTCGAGGCCGTACCGGCTGAGAAGCATTTGCTCCAGCACTTCGATCTGGATCGGCCCCATAACCCGCAGATGCAGCTCGCGGTCCTCCTGCAGCCATTGCACGTCCAGATAAGGATCTTCGTCCGCCAGCTCCTGCATCGCGGCCACGACGGCCGGGTATTCCGCTTCGTTCCGCCATTGCGCCCGTACGGTAAGCAAAGGCTCGGCCAGTCTTCTGACGCCCGGAACCCCTTCGCTCGTTCCGATTATATCCCCGATTCTCACCCGGCTCCAGCCGCACACGACGGCAATATCCCCGGCCTTCAGAACGCCGACGTCCTCGCTTCGCTGTCCGTCCATTTTTCGAATTTGCGTAACTTTCTCCTCCAGGCCCAGCGAGTGGTTCCTAACCGTATCCCGGTTGCGCAGGACGCCTCCGTAGAGGCGAACATAGGCGAGTCTGCCCATCGCCGCGTCCTTATCCAGCTTAAACACGACTCCGGATAAGGGCTTCTCCGCGTCGCCCTCGGGAGACGGCAGCCATTGGACGATCGCGTCCATCAAAGCGTCGACGCCTATGCCCCGATTAGACGCCCCGTACAGCACGGGAAAGAGCTCGCAGCGCCTGACGCCATCCTGCAGCTCCGGAACCAATTCGGCGTCGACCAGGCTTCCTTGCTCGAAGTACCGCTCCAGCAGCGCATCGTCCCGCTCCGCGATCTTTTCCGCCAACCTCTCCCGGTCCGCGTGCGCCCGCTTCGGCCAATCGCCCCCTTCGCCTCCTGCCGGCAGCAATTCGATCGCTCCGGCGAACTCGCCCTCGATCGCCCCGTAGCTTTGCACCGGAATCGCGTTCGCGGACAACAGCCGGCGAATCTCCTCCAGTACCCGCTCGGGCTCCGCGCCTACGCGATCCATCTTATTGACGTAAACCAGCGTCGGAATTTCCAGATCCCTTAGCGCTTGCCATATCACTTCCGTCTGAGCCTGCACGCCTTCCACGGACGACACGATCAGCACCGCGCCGTCCATGACCCTCAGCGACCGCTCCACCTCGGAAAGAAAATCGGCGTGTCCCGGCGTGTCTACCAGATTGATCTGAACGCCCCGCCATTCGAATCTCGTAACGGCGGAACGGACCGATATCCCCCTCGACCGTTCGACCTCCAACCAATCCGTCTGAGCCGTTCCAGCGTCTACGCTGCCCAAGGAGCGTATCCTCCCGCTCCGGAACAGCATCTGCTCCGTCGTCGTCGTTTTGCCCGCGTCGACGTGAGCGAATATCCCGACATTCCGCATATGCCCTCCGTGTATGCCCCGCAAATGGCCGACAAAAGCCCGCTCGGTCCGAGGACCGGCGGGCCCGCCATTCTTCCGGCTTTATTCCCAGAGCTTCTTCTCCAGCGTAAGCG
>JAEZZE010000053.1 GCA_023418755.1 Bacillota bacterium
AGCCGTCCCTCACGTAGCTGACGTTAAGCGTGGGAATGCCGTATATTTTGCCGTCCACCGTCGCGCCCGCCAGCGATTCCGGAGAAAGCGCTTGCTTGATATTCGGGCCGTACTGCTCGATCAGCGGCGTAAGATCGGTCAGCGCCCCGTTCTTCGCGAAGTTGAAGAAGTCCTGGGTGTTCATCGCATCGATGAAGTCGTAATCCGCACCGGAAGCCATGATCAAGTTCAGCTTGTCGCTCGGCTTCTCTTGCGGCAGCATATCGTTTTGAACTTTATAGCCCGTCTTTTCCTCGATGTACTGATTCACCGGATAGCCGTTGTAATCGTCCTGCATGTAGTTGCGCAAAGCTTTTAGAACCGGCTTCGCTTCCGGCGCGGCCGCAGAGCTTTCAGGCGCCTTGCCGCTTGCGCTCGGCGAAGCCGAGCCTTCGCCGGACTTGCCGCCGGCATCGTTGTTCTTGCCTCCGCATGCTGCCAGGACCGTCGTGAATGAAAGCAGCAGTACGAGCAGTGCAACGAGCCCTTTTTTCCTCGACATGTAGAACCCCTCCAATAAACTTTATTATAAATAAACCCGATGCGCTTTGCTGCAAATATGCGCAAGCTTGCCTAGATGAAAGCGCATGGGAGTATTCCGCGGCAAGGCCCTCCGGGCCCGGTCAACCTTTAACGGATCCGATCAATATCCCCTTGATAAAATACTTCTGCAGCATCGGATAGATGAGCAGAATCGGAATCGTCGATACGATGATAGTCGCATTGCGGATGCCCTCCGGCGACAGATTAAGCAACGCGTCAATGTCCTGGTTGAGCAGATTCTCATCCGAAGCCTGCAAAATAATGTCCCGCAAATACAATTGCAGCGGCTTCAGCGAAGGATCGTTCAAATACAGCATCGGATGGAACCAATCGCTCCAGAAGTACACCGCATAGAACAGGCTGATGGTCGCGAATACCGGTGCCGAGATCGGAATGACGATAGAGAGTACGATTCTCAGATTGCTTGCGCCGTCGAGCTTGGCCGATTCCTCCAGGCTTTCCGGAAGGCTCTCGTAATAATTTTTCATCAGCAGCAGGTTGAACACGTTGATCAGAGCCGGCAGAATAAGCGAACCCAGGTTGTCCATCAGCTGAAGATTTTTGACCAGCAAGTAGGTCGGCACCAGCCCGCCGTTGAACAGCATCGTGAAGATGTAAAGCAGCAAAATAAACTTGATGCCCGGCAAATGCTTCTTGGACAGCGGGTACGCGGACACGGCGGTAAACACGACGGCTCCGAGCGAGCCGACGACGGTGACGAACACCGAGATCAGGAACGCGTTCTGAAACAGCCGGTCGCGAATGACGAACATGACGTTCTCCATCGTGAAGGCCACCGGCAGCAGTCCCACTTTGCCGGATATGATCGCCCAGTTGGCGCTGAACGATTTGGCAAGCACGTTCAAAAAGGGAAACAGGCAAAGAATGCCTGAGCCGATCAGGATGACGTACACCGCCCCGATGTAAATCTTTTCAGACCATGGCCGTTTGATCGAATGTTCCAACTTCGTCCGCCTCCTTCGTTACCATATGCTCTTGCCCGTCACCCGCTTGGCCATCCAGTTGCCTCCGATGACCAGGAAGAACCCAATGACCGATTCGAACAGCCCGACAGCGGTGGAGAAGCTGTATTCCATCGAGGTCAGCCCCATCCGGTAGATGTAAGTGCCGATCACGTCGCCCGTCTCGTAGACGGTCGGGTTGTACAACAGCAAAATTTGTTCCGTTCCCGCCTCCAGCACATGACCGATTCGCAAAATGAACATGAGCACGATGGTCGAGGCAATCCCGGGCAGCGTAATGGTGAAAATCTGTTGAATGCGGCTGGCGCCGTCGAGCTTCGAAGCCTCATACAATTCGGGATCGAGCCCGGCGATCGCGGCGATGAAAATGATGGCGTTCCAGCCCGCTTCCTTCCACCCGGCCGTCGCCACGACCACGCTGCGGAAATAGTCGTTGTCCATGAAGAAGTTGATCGGTTCGCCGCCGAAAAATTCGATGGTATTGTTCACAATGCCGTTAGAGGGCGACATGATGTTGATGAACAACCCGGCGATGATGACCCACGACAGAAAGTGGGGCAAATAGATAATCGTCTGAACCGTGCGCTTGAACCACATTTTTCCGACTTCGTTCAAGAAGATCGCGATCGCGATCGGAATCGGAAACAGGATGACGATCTTGTACAAGCTGATGAGCAGCGTATTCGTCATGACCCGGCCGAAATCGTCGGAGGAGAACAACCGTTCGAACTGCTTCAGCCCGACCCACTCGCTGCCGCCGATTCCCTTGAAAATGTTGAAATCCTGAAACGCGATGACAAGGCCGTATATCGGGGTATATCTGAATATCGCCAAAAATACGAGTCCCGGAACGAGCAGCAGGTATAAATCGTAATTGCGTCTGACTTGAGAAACCCAATGGCTTCGGCCCCTCATGCTATCCCTCCCATCCAGCGTCGCTGCTTGATCATGGTATTATCATAGCGGCCGGCGGCGGCCGGCCGTGAGGTACATCGTTCAACGCTATTGGTCCATTCTTCAGGTCGGATGCCGCGACAAGCGCAGCAAAAAGGCTGCCCCGGCCTGCTTGCGGCCTTGCGGGACAGCCTTGTGTTGTTGCGTCATTCGTTGGCTTGACAAGATCGAAATGCGGAATTTCCCTACTGCGAGCCTCCAGGCTCCGCGCGCTCCGGCACGAACAGGCTGACGGCCGTCCCTTCTCCCGGCGCCGACCGAAAACGCAGCCTGCCCTCGCCGCCGGTGAACAGACGCACGCGCTCCCATACGTTGTAAAGACCGTAACCGGACGGCGAGGGAGACGGCGGGGCGTCCAGGCTGGCGTACAGCTGCGCCACCTGTTCCTCGTTCATGCCGTTTCCGTCGTCGGATACCTGGATAACGAACCCGCTTCCGTCACCGACGGGTTCAGCCGCCACCCGAATACTGCCATAATGCCCTTCGATGCCCTGTATGCCGTGCAGGATCGCATTTTCGATCAACGGCTGAATCGACAGCTTGGGAATGAGCCGATCGGATAAGGCCTCCGGACAATCCACCGCGTAATCGAAGTTGTGGAACCGCTGCTTCTGGATTTCCAGGTAGGCCCGCGCCAGGTTCATCTCGTCCTCCAGCGACACGATGTCCTTGCCCTTGTTCAAGGTAAGCCGGAAATACTGCGCCAGCATGTTCAGCATCCGGCTGATGTCGTGCGCTCCCTTGGTCAACGCCATCCAATTGATCGTATCGAGCGCATTGTACAGAAAATGCGGGTTGATCTGCGCCTGCAAGGCTCGAAACCTCGCTTCCTTCTCCTGCTCCTTGACGCGGTAATTGTCTTCTATCAGATGCTGGAACGTCGACAGCATGTGCGCCACGCTTTTCTCCAGCCGGATGACGACACCGCTTCGGTGGGGAATCCCTTCTTCGATCATGGCGGCGCCGCGTTCCCGCAATTGCTCGGTAATATGGCGAACGCGGTTGATCGT